>NZ_JAACFW010000026.1:0-74377 GCF_029237245.1 Aeromonas sp. 5HA1 | reverse complement strand
ATGACTGCTACCAGAATGCGTTGGCGGAGCGGGTGAACGGGATTTTGAAAGGAGAGTTGTTGTTGCAAAGCCCACAGGACCTGGCGCAAGCGCGGGAGATGGTGCGTGAGGCGGTGGATATCTACAAGGTGGAGCGGCCGCATCATGCGTTGAAATACAGAACCCCCGATGCAGTGCATCGGGGGTTCTGAGTGGAGAAATGCTAGCCGAAAATGTGTAAACCTATTTCAGGACTAGACATGCGTTTCTCAGTTTACTGAGATTTTTCTGGCATCCAGATAGAGACGGGTCTGATCCGAGGCCCCTATTTCGGTCAATCCTGTCTTCATTCCGGTCAATTCCCTTTATTGTTGCCGTTTGCCAATAGTGTCAGCTTCATATGTATTCAACGTGAATGCTGTTCTATTAAATTGATCCGAGCTAAGTTGTCGATTGGAAAGGTAATAGGTGTCAGAAAAAGGATGAAAAACATGCTGATAAAGAATGTGTGTCTGACTGACAGGGAGGGGGTGTGGCAAATCCTCTGTCAGGATGGGTTGATCCGGACCATAGCGCCCATGAGCACTCATATTCTGTCTGCCCGGGAGCTGGATGGGGAAGCAGGCCTGGCTATTGCACCTTTTATCGAACCTCATATTCACCTCGACACTACCCAGACCGCCGGGGAGCCGAGCTGGAACCTGTCCGGTACCCTGTTCGAGGGGATAGAGCGCTGGGCCGAACGCAAGGCGCTGCTGACCCATGAAGATGTGAAACAGCGCGCCATCCAGACCCTGAAGTGGCAGATCGCCAACGGTATCCAGTTTGTCCGCACCCACGTCGATGTCTCCGATCCCAACTTGGTGGCCCTGAAAGCCATGCTGGAGGTGCGGGAGGAGATGAAGGAGTGGGTCGAGCTGCAGATCGTCGCCTTCCCGCAGGAGGGGATCCTTTCTTATCCCAACGGCAAGGCCTTGCTGGAAGAGGCGCTCAGGCTAGGAGCCGATGTGATTGGCGCCATACCCCATTTCGAGTTTACCCGGGAATACGGGGTCGAAAGTCTGCATTACATCTTCGATCTTGCCGAGAAGTATCAGGTTCTGGTGGATGTTCATTGTGACGAGATCGATGACGAGCAGTCCCGCTTTATCGAGACACTGGCAACCCTGGCCTACGAGCGCAGCATGGGCCATAGGGTGACAGCCAGCCATACCACAGCCATGCACTCCTACAACGGGGCCTATGCTTCCCGCCTGTTCCGGCTGCTCAAGATGGCGGACATCAACTTCGTCGCGAATCCGTTGGTGAACATCCACTTGCAGGGACGGTTCGATACCTATCCCAAGCGCCGCGGCATCACCAGAGTGAGGGAGATGCTGGAGGCCAACATCAATGTCTGCTTCGGCCACGATGATGTGTTCGATCCCTGGTATCCCATGGGCACCGCCAACATGCTGCAGGTGCTGCACATGGGGCTGCATGTGTGCCAGATCATGGGTTATGAGCAGATCAACGACAGTTTGAAACTGATCAGCAGCCATAGCGCCCATACCCTGAATGTGCAGGATCGCTACGGCATCGAGGTGGGCAAGCCGGCCAATCTGCTGATCCTGCCCGCCGAGAATGGCTTTGATGCGGTGCGCCGTCAGGTGCCGGTGCGCTACTCCATTCGCCATGGTCGGGTGATTGCCGAGACCAGACCAGCCCAGACCTCACTCCATCTGGATCGGGTCGAACTGGTCGATTTTCGCCGCTAAGACGGCACTGCTGTATCGATTAATTGCCTGTCTGTCCTCTGCTGCGGATATTTTGCATAATGTCGGCCTGATATTACGGAGTCTGCCCCATGCAAACCTGGTTATTTGTTGCAGCCGGTGGTGCCATCGGTGCCTGCCTGCGCTTTGGTATATCCGAGCTGATGGCGTTATTGCTGGGTCGCCATTTCCCCTACGGCACCCTGGTGGTCAATGTGGTGGGCTCTTTCATCATGGGTATCGCCTTTGCCCTCATCAGTCACGGTCATGTGGTGGAACACCCTATGAAGCCGTTGCTGATGGTGGGGATCCTCGGGGCCCTGACTACCTTCTCTTCCTTCGCGCTGGATACAGTCGTGCTGGCGCAGCAGGGGGCCTACCTGAAGGCGGTGCTGAATATGGGTCTCAACCTGTCCCTCTGCCTGGCCATGGTGTTGCTGGGGATGCAGTTGGTCGCCAGCCGGGTTTAAGGTGTCCGCACGCCATTGGCTCTGGTAAACTGGCGACCATTCTTTGCTCTATGGGTGTTTAAGGGATGTCAGAACAGACTACGACAACGCATTTTGGCTTTAAAACCGTGGCCGCGACCGAGAAGGAAACTCTGGTTGCCGGCGTCTTCCATTCGGTGGCAGCCAAGTATGATCTGATGAACGATCTGATGTCGTTCGGCATCCACCGCCTGTGGAAGCGCTTCACCATCGATTGTTCCGGTGTGCGCAAGGGCCAGAAGGTGCTGGATCTGGCCGGTGGTACCGGTGATCTGACCGCCAAGTTCTCCCGCATCGTCGGCGAGACAGGTCAGGTGGTGCTGGCAGATATCAACGACTCCATGCTCAAGGTGGGCCGCGACAAGCTGCGCAACCTGGGGGTGGCGAACAATGTCTCCTACGTGCAGGCCAACGCCGAGGCATTGCCCTTCCCGGACAATCACTTCGATGTCATCACCATCGGCTTCGGCCTTCGCAATGTGACTGACAAGGACAAGGCGCTGGCCTCCATGTTCCGGGTACTCAAGCCGGGTGGCCGTCTGCTGGTGCTGGAGTTTTCCAAGCCGGCTAGCGAGGTGATCGCCAAGCTCTACGATCTCTACTCCTTCAAGTTGTTGCCTAAAATGGGCGAACTTGTCGCGAACGACGGTGAAAGCTACAAGTATCTGGCAGAATCCATCCGCATGCACCCGGACCAGCAGACCCTGAAGGGCATGATGGAAAATGTCGGTTTCGAGCAGGTTGAGTTCTACAACCTGACCCAGGGTGTGGTTGCCCTGCACCGCGGTTACAAGTTTTAAGGTTGCCTATGCCGATGGATGCCATGGTCACCGCGGTGATCGAAACCAGCCTCAACCGGCTGCTGGAACTGGACAAGCAGAGCCCGGCGCGGCTGCGCAAGCTGACGGGCAAAGTGCTCAAGCTGGAATTGCGTGAGCTCAAACCGCTCTGGTTCGTCTTCTCCGATCGCCGGCTCGATGTGCTGGCTCAGCATGAGGGTGAGGCCGATGCCGTGCTCAGCCTGTCGCTGACGGCGCTTGGCCTGCTGAAAGACCCGTCCGCTCTTACCCGTTACATCCGCGAGGAGAAGCTGGATCTGAGCGGCGATCCCCAGCTGGTGCAGGCGTTCAGCGTCTTGCTTGGCGAGCTGGATATCGACTGGGAAGAGGAGCTGTCGCGCTATACCGGCGACGTGCTGGCTCACACCCTGTTCAGCGGTGCCCGTCAGGCGCGCCGCGTGCTGGGGCGCGAGCTGTGCCGCTCCCAGCGTCAGTTGGCCGAATACCTGACCGAAGAGATTCGGCTCGCTCCCGGTCCACTGGAGGTGGCGAGCTTCAACGATGACGTCGAGGTGCTGGCCCAGCAGCTCAAGGCCGTCGAGCTGCGACTTGCACGCTTCGAACAGCAGGTAGCCTGATGACCCCGAAGGAGTTCAAGCGCCTCTATCGCATCATCACCATACTGCTGGAGCAGGGCATAGATGAACTGGTGCCTGCCCGCTATCAACCCTGGCCGGGTCGTCTGGCTCGTCGCAGCCTGTTCTGGCTTAAGAAAAAGCAGCCCGATCTTAGCCGGGGCGCCCGCATTCGCCTCGCCTTCGAGGCTCTCGGCCCCATCTTCATCAAGTTCGGTCAGATGCTGTCGACCCGGCGCGATCTTCTGCCGCCGGATATCGCCGAAGAGCTGGCCATGTTGCAGGACAGAGTTCCCCCCTTCTGCGGTCAGGCGGCCCGTCTCAAGATCGAGGAGAGCCTGGGTTGCCCCGTCGAGACCCTGTTCGACGATTTCGACGAGACACCGCTGGCCTCGGCCTCCATCGCCCAGGTCCATACCGGTCGATTGAAGGAGAATGGCCGCGAGATCGTCATCAAGGTGATCCGCCCGGATATAGAGCCGGTCATCGAGGCCGACCTGCGTCTGATGCAGACCCTGGCTCGTCTGGTGGCCCGTTTCGTACCCCAGAGCACGCGCCTGCGCCCCATCGAGGTGGTGGAAGAGTATCGCAAGACCATACTCGACGAATTGAACCTGATGCGAGAAGCGGCCAATGCCATCCAGCTGCGCCGCAACTTCACCGGTTCCGATGCGCTCTACGTGCCCGAGGTGTTCACCGAACACTGCCGTGAGCATGTGCTGGTGATGGAGCGCATCTACGGTATACCGGTTTCCGACATTCCTGCATTGGAAGCCAACGGCACCAACATGAAGCTGTTGGCCGAGCGGGGTGTGGAAGTCTTCTTCACCCAGGTGTTCCGTGACAGTTTCTTCCACGCCGACATGCACCCTGGCAACATCTTCGTCTCCTATGAGCATCCCGACAATCCGCTCTGGATCGGCATAGACTGCGGCATAGTCGGCACCCTGAATCGGGAAGACAAGCGCTACCTGGCCGAGAACTTCCTCGCCTTCTTCAACCGCGACTATCGCCGGGTGGCGGAGCTGCACGTGGAGTCTGGCTGGGTACCACCCGATACCAAGGTGGATGAATTCGAATTTGCCATTCGCACCGTGCTGGAGCCCATCTTCGAGAAGCCGCTGTCCGAGATTTCGTTCGGCCACGTGCTGCTCAACCTGTTCAATACAGCCCGTCGCTTCAACATGGCGGTGCAGCCGCAACTGGTGCTACTGCAAAAGACCCTGCTTTATGTGGAAGGGTTGGGTCGTCAACTCTATCCCCAGCTGGACCTGTGGCAGACCGCCAAGCCTTATCTGGAAAACTGGATGCAGGAGCAGGTCGGGCCGAAAGCGGTGTGGAATGCCATCAAGGAGAAGGCGCCGTTCTGGGCGGAGAAGCTGCCGGAGTTGCCCGAGCTGGTCTACGAGACACTGCGCCAGACCCGTCACCAGCAGCGCCACTTCGACCAGATGTTTGCCGATTTTCGCCGTCATAGCCGGCGGCAGGGGCAGGCACGCTACCTCTTAGGGGTTGGAGCCAGCCTGCTGTTGGTGGGTGTATTCTTGCTGACCCAAAAACAACACATTGAATGGGGACAAATCAGCCTGGCTGGTGCCGGATTATGCTGGCTGCTGGGTTGGTTCAAGGCCCGTTCACACTAATTGCCTGCTTGCACACCTCAAGTGCCAGTTTGGAAAGATTGCGTGCTGGTATCAGTATCGTGCTCGTCAATAACACACTCGCGCCCCTTGGCGCCAATTTTGGAGAAATATCATGGGTGGTATCAGTATTTGGCAATTGTTGATCATCGCGGCCATCGTAGTCTTGCTGTTCGGCACCAAGAAATTGCGCGGGATCGGTGGTGATCTGGGCGCGGCCGTCAAAGGCTTCAAGAAAGCCATGTCTGATGAACCCGAGGCCAAGCCGGCCGAGAAGGATGCAGATTTCGATCCGAAACAGCTGAACGATGCGGCCACCAGAGCCGAGGCCGCCAAGCAGAAAGACAAAGATCAGGCTTAAGCCATGTTCGATATCGGTTTCTGGGAGCTGGTTGTCATCGGCATCGTCGCCCTGGTGGTGCTCGGTCCCGAGCGGCTGCCCGTGGCGATCCGTACCGCCAGCCACTGGATCAGACTGATCCGCAGCACTGCCAACTCGGTCAAGTCCGAGCTGGAGCAGGAGCTGAGATTGCAAGAGCTGCACAACGACCTGAAGAAGGCCGAACAGTTGCAGATGAGCAACCTGAGCCCCGAGTTGCAGGAGTCTATCGAGCAGTTGAAGGCGGCGGCACAATCGGTGACCCGTCCCTATGAACAGCAAAATACCATCCATCCTGCCCCGGCGGCTGCCGAGGTGAAGGCTGAACCTGCGCAACCTGCCGCGACCATGACTCATGACGAGGCGCCCATGGTGACATCCGTTCAGAGCACGGATGCCCTTGCCGACAAAAAAGAGGAGGTGAAGCCATGAGTCAGGCCGAACAACCTCTGATCAGTCATCTGATCGAACTGAGAACCCGGTTGCTGCATGCCATTTCGGCCATCCTGCTGGTGTTTGTCTGTCTGGTTTACTTTTCCAACAATATCTACGACTTCGTAGCCCAGCCGCTGCTCAGCCAGTTGCCGGCAGGCACCAGCATGATAGCGACGGATGTGGCGACCCCCTTCCTGACCCCCATCAAGCTGACGATAGTGGTCTCCTTCTTCCTGGCCATACCTTATCTGCTGTATCAGGCCTGGGCCTTCATCGCTCCCGGTCTGTACAAGCATGAACGGCGTCTCATCATGCCGTTGGTCTTCTCCAGTGCGGCACTGTTCTACGCCGGCATGGCGTTTGCCTACTACGTGGTGTTCCCGCTGGTGTTCGGTTTCTTCACCAGTACGGCGCCCGCCGGCGTGACCATCGCCACCGACATCGCCAGCTATCTGGACTTCGTGCTGACCCTGTTCTTCGCGTTCGGGGTGGCGTTCGAGATACCTGTGGCCACCATACTGCTCTGCTGGACTGGGGTGACCAACCCCCAAAGCCTGCGGGAGAAGCGCCCTTACGTCATCGTCGGGGTATTCGTGGTCGGCATGTTGCTGACGCCACCCGATGTCTTCTCCCAGACCCTGCTCGCCATTCCCATGTGGGCTTTGTGGGAGATAGGTCTGTTCTTCGCCCGTTTCTATGTGAAGAAAGAGGATGAGGAGCAACAGGAACAAACGGAAGAGGGGAGCTGAGGCTCCCTTCCTCTTTTCATGCCCCCGTTCGAGGCGTATGGTGATGCCCCATCGAGTAGATGGTTTTCAAATACCTGATATGTCTTCCTTTTGTTTGGAACGTCTCATCCCATGATCGACATTGGTCTCAACCTCACCAGCAGCCAGTTTGCCGGTGAACAGCCTGAACTGGTGGCACGCGCCCGTGCCGCCGGGGTCGAGGCACTGATCCTGACCGGTACCGATCTGGCCGGTAGCCGCGAAAGCGCTGACCTGGCTGCGCTGTGGCCGGGTTACTGTTTCTCCACCGCCGGGGTTCATCCTCACGATGCCAAAAGCGTCGATGATGCGACCCTCCCCACCTTGCGCGAGCTGGCGACACTGCCGCAGGTGGTCGCCATCGGCGAGTGTGGCCTCGACTACAACCGCGATTTCTCCCCCCGTCCGGTGCAGGATGCGGTGTTCGACGCCCAGCTGGCGCTGGCGGCCGAGCTCGGGATGCCGGTGTTTCTGCACTGTCGCGATGCGCACGCCCGTTTTGTCGAGATCCTGCGTCCCTGGCTACCCAGATTGCCGGGAGCTGTGCTGCACTGCTTCACCGGTTCCGACGAGGAGCTGGACGAGTGTCTGGCGCTGGGACTGCATATCGGGGTGACTGGCTGGCTCTGCGACGAGCGCCGTGGTCAGCTGCTGCGGGAACAGGTGGCACGCATTCCGGCCGGTCGGCTGATGATAGAGACAGACGCCCCCTATCTGGTACCGCGGGATTTGAAACCCAGACCCAAACGCAACGAACCCGCTTTTTTGCCGCATATCGCCAAGGTGGTGGCGGCTTGCCGTGGTGAAGCGCCCGAGGCCTTGCTGGCCCATACCCGGGCCACCTCCGCCGCGTTCTTCCAACTTCCTCTTCAGGAGTGATTCATGGCTACAACTCTTCCGGGCGCCTTTCCGGGTCGCCGTCTGCGCCGGGTGCGCAAACATGATTTCAGCCGTCGTCTGGTGCGCGAGAACGTACTGACCGCCAACGATCTCATCTATCCCGTGTTCGTGCTGGAGGGGGAGAACCGTCGTGAGGCCGTCACCTCCATGCCGGGGGTGGATCGTCTCTCCATCGACCTGCTGCTGGCGGAAGCCGAAGAGCTGGTCGCCCTCGGCGTGCCCGCCATTGCGCTCTTCCCGGTGACCCCGCTTCAGAGCAAGAGCCTGTTGGCGGAAGAGGCCTACAGTCCGGACGGTCTGGCCCAGCGGGCGACCCGCGCCCTCAAGGCCCGCTTCCCGGAGCTGGGGGTCATCACCGACGTGGCGCTCGACCCCTTCACCACCCATGGTCAGGACGGCATCATAGATGATGAAGGTTATGTGCTGAACGACATCACCACGGAAATTCTGGTGAAGCAGGCGCTCTCCCACGCTGCCGCCGGGGCCGATATCGTTGCGCCGTCCGACATGATGGATGGCCGCATCGGCGCGATTCGCGCCGCACTGGAAGCGAACGGCTTCATCAATGTCCAGATCATGGCCTACTCCGCCAAGTACGCCTCCTGCTACTACGGCCCGTTCCGCGATGCGGTGGGCTCTGCCGGCAACCTCGGCAAGAGCAACAAGGCCACCTACCAGATGGATCCGGCCAACAGCAACGAAGCCCTGCACGAAGTGGCGCTTGATATTCAGGAAGGGGCTGACAGCGTCATGGTCAAGCCGGGCATGCCCTACTTGGACGTGATCCGTCAGGTGAAGGATCAGTTCGGCGTGCCGACTTTTGCCTATCAGGTGAGCGGCGAGTACGCCATGCACATGGCGGCGATCCAGAACGGCTGGCTGAAGGAGAAGGAGAGCATCATGGAGTCCCTGCTCTGCTTCAAGCGAGCCGGTGCCGATGGCATTCTCACCTACTTCGCCAAACGGGTTGCCCAGTGGCTGCAGGAAGACGCCAGACGCTGATGTCCGCCGTCTCATTTCCCTCACAATGCCGGCCCAGGGGCCGGCATTTTCGTCTCTGACAGCCTGATCGCTGCTTTAATGAGCATGTTTTCGCGAAAAGTGGGCAACTGACCCGGTTCACGGCGGCAAAGGCTTGATTAATGAGGTTCCTGCCTACATCTTAGGTAGTCCAAGCAGGCTTCTGGACGGCAGGGGCTGTAAGAGAATTTAGAGGTACCGCAGGATGAACAACCCTTTGCTGACAATGGACTCGCTGCCCCCCTTCAGCCAGATCCAGCCCGAACAGGTGCAAGCTGCCGTGACGCAGGCCATCGCCGATTGCAAACAGAAGATCACCGATGTGCTGGCCCAGCGCGATTCCCATACCTGGGACAGCCTGATTGCCCCGCTGGAAGAGGTGAATGACCGCCTGGCACGAATCTGGTCGCCGGTCAGCCATCTCAACTCAGTCCTCAACAGCGAAGCGTTGCGCGCGGCCCACGACGCCTGCCTGCCGCTGTTGTCCGAATTCCAGACCTATGTCGGTCAACATGAAGGCCTCTATCAGGCTTATCTTTCCCTCTTTGAGAGCGATGATTTCCCTCGCCTCGATGGTGCCCAGCGCAAGGAGATCCAGAATACCCTGCGCGATTTTCGTCTGTCCGGTATCGGTCTGCCCGCCGAGGCGCAGCAGCGCTACGGTGAAATCCAGGCCCGCCTCTCCGAGCTCGCCTCCCGCTTCAGCAACAACGTGCTGGATGCGACCCAGGGCTGGACCAAGCTGGTGAGCGACGAGGCCGAACTGGCCGGACTGCCACAAAGCGTACTGGCTGCTGCCCGTCAGCTGGCGGAGCAGAAGGGTCAGCAGGGCTGGTTGTTCACCCTGGATATCCCTTCCTATCTGCCGGTAATGATGTATGCCGACAACCGCGAGCTGCGTGCCGAGCTGTATGAGGCGTTCACGACTCGCGCCTCGGATCAGGGCCCGAACGCCGGCAAATGGGATAACTCCGCCATCATGACAGAGCTGCTCACCTTGCGTCGCGAGCTGGCCAAACTGCTGGGCTTTGGCAACTATGCCGAGTTGTCGCTCGCCACCAAGATGGCGGAAAAGACCGAACAGGTAGTGGGTTTCCTCACGGATCTCGCAGCCAAATCCCTGCCGCAAGGCAAGGCCGAGCTGGAAGAGATCCGCACCTTTGCCGCCGAGCATCACGGTCAGCGCGAGCTGGCGGCCTGGGATCTTCCCTATTACGCCGAGAAGCTCAAGCAGCACAAGTTCTCCATCTCCGACGAGCAACTGCGCCCCTACTTCCCTGCCAACAAGGTAGTGAAAGGGCTGTTCGAGGTGGTGAAGCGGGTATTCGGCATCAAGGTGCGCGAGCGTCTCGGCATCGACACCTGGCATCCGGACGTGCGTTTCTACGACATCTTCGATGCCGAGGATGAGCTGCGCGGCAGCTTCTACCTCGACCTCTATGCCCGTGAGCACAAGCAGGGCGGCGCCTGGATGGATGTCTGCCTGGGTCGTCGCTACCGTCAGGATGGGTCCTTGCAAAAGCCGGTGGCCTACCTGACCTGCAACTTCAACGGCCCTGTGGATGGCAAACCGGCCCTGTTTACCCACGACGAGGTGGTGACTCTGTTCCACGAGTTTGGCCACGGCATTCACCACATGCTGACCCAGATCGACGTGGCCGGTGTCGCCGGCATCAACGGCGTGGCCTGGGATGCGGTGGAACTGCCGAGTCAATTCCTGGAGAACTGGTGCTGGGAATCCGAAGCGCTGGCCTTTATCTCCGGCCACCATGAGACCGGTGAGCCATTGCCTGCCGATCTGCTGGAGAAGATGCTGACTGCCCGCAACTTCCAGGCCGCCATGCAGATGTTGCGTCAGCTGGAGTTCGCTCTGTTCGACTTCCGTCTGCACCAGGAGTTTGACCCGACCAACCCGGATCAGATCCCGACCCTGCTGGCCGAGGTGCGCAGCCAGGTGGCCGTGATGACGCCGCCTGCGTTCAACCGTTTCCAGCACAGCTTCTCCCACATTTTTGCGGGCGGCTATGCGGCGGGTTACTACAGCTATAAATGGGCCGAAGTGCTCTCGGCAGATGCCTTCTCCCGCTTCGAGGAGGAGGGGATCTTCAATCCGGCCACAGGCCAATCCTTCCTGAAGAACATCCTGGAGAAGGGCGGTTCCAAGGAGCCGATGGAGCTGTTCCGAGCCTTCCGTGGCCGCGAGCCCCAAGTGGATGCTCTGCTGCGCCATAGCGGGATTGCCGCGTGAGACTCAGTGCCCCAGGCGGCCTTGAGCTTCAAGCAGGTACACTTTTGCGGCATAGTGGGATCTCCGCGTGATTTTTGAGATAAAAAGGGACCTTTTGGTCCCTTTTCTCAAGGCTTTTTAATATCTTGCGGAGTGCATGTTTGCACTGTCCCCGCCTCTTGAGTAGAGTCGGGTTCTACCTTCCAGGGAGAGAAAGAACCTTGCCATGAGGCGAGCACTCGAGTCTGTCTATCAAATCATCTCAAGTCTGTCTCATTCGAGTGGTCAGGGATATTTCGATACCTTTGTGAGTGAAATCGCAGCAGCGATCGGGGCCGACTTCGTCCTGATTTCAGGTAGGGATCAAGCGGGGCTGTTTTTCAAGGTCCACGCCGCCCATCCGGCATCTCTCGACACTACAAGCTTCACTTTTCCGGTCAGCGCCACCCCGGGGGAAATCACCCTGCAAGAGGGGGAGGCCTGGTTCAGCGACCGCGTTCAGCAGTTGTTCCCTCATGCTTCTGTGTTGCAGGCCTGGCACATCCAGGCCTATGCGGGGATCGCCCTCAAGAATGCCCAGGGCGAGACCATCGGCATCTGCAGCGTACTGTTCAAACGGCCGCTCGCCAACATGGACAAGGTGATGGGGCTGTTGCGACTGCTGGCCCCACTGGCCGGCCGTGAGCTGGCGCTGATGTTTCAGCAGCAGCCGGTGCAGAGCCAGCCCGAGTATCACCACTTCCTGCACACCATGATGTCCCATGCCCCTGTGGGGATCGGCAAGCTGGATCTGGATGGCAAGATCCTCTGGACCAACCCGGCCATCGAAAAGATGCTGGGCTACAGCCAGAGCGAGCTGCTGCACCGTACCGCCGCCGAGCTCAACCACCCGGAAGACTGGCTGCGCAGCGTCTCCTGCTATGCGGAGCTCAAGCGTGGCGAGCGCACCGCCTTCACCCAGGAGAAGCGTTACCTGCATAGAGATGGCCAGGTGCTGTGGGGCCGGGTGACCGTCACTCTGGTGCGGGATGAACATTTGCAGCCCGACTACCTGATGGTGGTGCTGGAAAATATCGATCCCCTCAAGCGCCATGCCGAGCAGCTCAAGCTCTCCCACCGGGTCTATGACAACCTCTCCGAAGCCATTCTGGTGTGTGATGCCGACAGCCGCATCATCTCGGTCAATCCGGCGTTCGAGCAGATCACCGGTTACAGCGGGGAGGAGGTGTGTGGCCAGCGTCCCAGCATGCTCAAATCCGGACTGCACGATCAGGCCTTCTATGCCGACATGTACCATGCGCTGGAGCGGGTGGGCGTCTGGCGGGGGGAGGTGTGGAACAAGCGCAAGAATGGCAAGCTCTACCCCCAGCAGCTGATGATCAGCACCTTGCGGGAAGGGGGCAAGATCAGCCAGTACATAGGCATCTTCAGCGATCTCTCCCAGACCAAGCTGGCGGAACAGAAGATCGCCGCCCAGGCCAACTACGACAACCTCACCGGCCTGCCCAACCGCTGGCTGTTTGGTCGCTGCCTCACCCGTTTCTGCGAGCGGGGCGAGCGCTTCGCGCTCATGGTACTGGATCTCAACAACTTCAAGGCGGTCAACAACAGCATGGATCACCACGCTGGTGATGCCCTGCTGCGAGAGGTATCGGATCGGCTGGTGAGCCGGGTGCGCACCGAAGATCTGGTGGCCCGTATCGGCGGCGACGAGTTCGCGTTTCTGGTGCCCGGCATCGTCAACCGCCGTCAGGCCGAGGTGTTTGCCAAACAGGTGATAGGCGGCTTTGCCCGCCCCTTCATGCTGGCCAACCAGCACCTCTATGTGACGGCGACCATAGGCATCACCCTCTGCCCTGGGGATGGTGTCGAGAGCGACGAGCTGCTGCGCAACGCGGAGCAGGCGCTGTTTGCCGCCAAGCGGCAGGGGCGGATGCTGGGCAGCTACTGCGCCTCCATGCGGGAAGAGGTGCGCCAGCGCCACCAGATGCAGCAGGATCTGGCGGAGGCCATCAAGCTGGAGCAGCTGACCATGGCCTATCAGCCCATCTGGGACAACCGCAGCGGCCGGGTGGCCAAGCTGGAGGCGTTGGTGCGCTGGTATCACCCGCACTGGGGTCAGGTCTCACCGGCGGACTTCATTCCGCTGGCGGAAGAGGCGGGGCTTATTCAGGGGCTGGGTGCGCTGGTGCTGTGGCAGTCCTGCCGGGATCTGGCGCGCTTGCAGCAATCCGGCTTCCCGAACCTGCAGATGTCGATCAACCGCTCCACCCTGGAGTTCCAGACCATAGATCCGGAGGCGAGCGAGTGGCTCAAGGTGATTCACCACTTCGGACTCGACCCTTGCGACATCGTCATCGAGATCACCGAATCTCTGCTGATGGAGACCAGCGATCAGCACAGGGTGCGGATCGATGCCCTGCGCGAGGCGGGCTGCAAACTCGCCATCGATGACTTCGGCACCGGCTATTCGGCCCTCAACTATCTTCGCAACTTCCCTGTGGATCTGGTCAAGATTGACAGGGCCTTCGTGCGCCATATCCCGTTCAACGAACAGGACAGGCTGCTGCTCGACGGCATCATCAACATAGTGCACAACCTCGGCATGCAGGTGGTGATCGAGGGGGTGGAGACCCGCGAGCAGCTCAACTTCCTCTGCCAGAAGGGGTGTGCCTTCACTCAGGGTTTCCTGCTCAGCCGCCCGCTGGCCTATGACGACCTGGTCGAATATCTGCAACTCAACGACAAGAGCATGTTCCTGCAGATCAGCTAGCAGATGATCACTCTGCCGGTTTCAGCTTGTCCTGCCTGCCCTTCAGTGTCTGATAGTCTTCACCGAGATAACGCAGATAGATACGATCCAGAATCCCCTCTTCCAGCATCTGTTGCAGGGCCTTGTTGTACGCGGGCAGCAGTGCTGCCCTCTGCTCGCCAAAGCAGAGGTAGAGCGGAGTCGAGTCGATGAAGGGGGAGAGGGCGCGGATCTGGACATCTTGCTCCTTCGACAAGATGGGGGCAGAGAAGTAATCCAGGATGATCATGTCGACCCGGCTCTTTTCGAGCAGCAACAGCAGCTGCTTGTCCGAGTGCGCCTTGATCGGCACCCAGCCGTCATAGTGCTTGATCTTCTCCGTGTAGTCATAGCCCCTGACCATGCCGACCTTCATCCCTTTGGCCAAGTCCCATGAGAAACGTTGCAAGGGGCTGTCGGTGCGCACATAGGCGGCCAGGGGATAAAAAGCGGTAGCGAGATCCGAGTGATGACACTCTGACAGCGGGGCATTGTCGAGAATGCCGTCGGCGAGCCGGGTTCTGACATATTGCTCGCAACGCCCCCAGGGCAACTCGATCAGGGTGAGATTCATCCCCAGACGTCGGGCAACCTCCCGATGGATCTCCACCGATATCCCCTCGGTCAGACGTCCCTGCTCCGCATAGGAAAAGGGGGGCCAGTCTACCCCGCATACCTTCAGGTCTGTGCTGCTCTGAGCGGTGAGCAGCAGGGCAATGAGCAGGTGCATGGGGTTTTCCTCCCTACAGCGATGGAAAGGGGCTGTGGTACACTCGGTTCACTGAACTTAGAACGCCTTCAAAGACCATGCAAATCCTCCTCGAAGACCCCACCAAGGCCGCGCAGGCACACGCGCTGGCCAGCCAGCTGAACCAGACCGACTACCCCCAGTTTGCGCTGGTGTTTACGCCCGAGCGGCTGGAGCTGCGCAAGTTGGACGAACCCAAGCTGGGTGCCGTCTATGTGGACTTCGTGGAAGGGGCGGTGGCCCATCGCCGCAAGTTTGGCGGCGGGCGCGGTCAATCCATTGCCAAGGCGGTGGGGCTCAAGGCCGGTGCAATGCCTACCGTGGTGGATGCCACCGCCGGGCTCGGCCGCGACGCCTTCGTGCTGGCCTCCCTCGGCTGCAAGGTGACCCTGATTGAGCGCAGCCCCGTGGTGGCGGCCCTGTTGCAGGATGGATTGATGCGGGCGGCACAGGACCCCGAGATAGGTCCCTGGGTCAGCGAGCGGATGCGCCTGCTGCAAGGGCCGGCGGTGGACAACCTGCTGGCGTTGCCGGAGCGGCCCGATGTCATCTACCTCGATCCCATGTTCCCTCACAAGCAAAAGTCGGCGCTGGTGAAGAAAGAGATGCGGGTGTTCCAGTCGCTGGTGGGGCCGGATCTCGACGCCGATGCCCTGCTGCCGGCCGCGCTGCAGATGGCGGACAAGCGGGTGGTGGTGAAGCGCCCCGACTACGCAGGCTGGCTCAACGAGCACAAGCCCAGCATGGCCATCGAGACTAAGAGCAATCGCTTCGATGTCTATGTGATGGCAGCGCTGGCTGCGAGTTAACTACCGGCCTGAGTCGCGGATGAAAAAAAGAGGGCCAACCCAAGGTTGGCCCTCTTTTTTCGTACCGGATTCAGTTGGTTGGGGCGAAGCGGATCAGCTTCTCTTCCCCTTGCCAGCTCAGGTGCAGAGTCGCCAGATCCCCCAGGCTGAGTCGCTCGCCACTGTGCAGCAGCAGATACTCGACACCCTCGCTGGCTTCGATGGTGCGGATCTTGTCATCCCACTGGTGGCCATCGCGACTGGCGAGGGTCACCGGTAATTGCCAGCTGGCGGCAATTTCAAGCCAGTCGTAGAGATCGCAGCTGATGGGTTGGTAATCCGGCATGATCGGCTCCCAAACGAGCAAGTTCCTGGGTCAGGCTTCCAGCAAGCGAGTAGGCCAGCCCATCTTCTGCTGGCGTTCCACTTCGAGACGCAATTCGCTGGCGCGCAGGTAGTGCTCGTCCATCCACCCCTTGGGCAGGGTCAGGGTCAACGCCTCTTCCTCGGCCTGCAGGGTGAAGCTGGGGACTGTGCCCTGGGTACGGCGCATGCAGAGGATCAGCGAGATGCGCAGGATGCGGGCCAACCGGATCGCCTGACGACCCGTGACGGCACCCTGTTTCTCCAGGGTTTCCAGCTTGAATTCATCCCGCTGGTTGAACAGCAGGGCCGACAACAACTTCTTCTGTGCAGGGGTAAAACCCGGCATGTCGATGTTGTCTATGATGTAGGCCGCGTGTTGCGGGGCCTTCTTGTACTCGATACAGAGGCCAATCTCGTGCAGCAGGGCCGCATAACGCAGGATAGGGCGACCGTAACGTTTGGATAGGCGCCAGGCCGGTTGCAGCTGGTTGAACGCTTCTATGGCGGTGTCACGTACCCGCTCGGCGTGCTCTTTATCCAGCTGATAGCGGCTGATGAGGCTATCGGCGGTACGATCCCGGGCATCGCAGTCGTGATTGTTGCCAAGCAGACCGTAGATCAGCCCTTCACGCAAGGCGCCGCCCGCCAGGGTCATGCTCTCTATGTTCAGGGTTTCGAAGATGGCGATCAGGATGGCGAGGCCGGAGGGAAACACGGTCAGCCGCTCGGCCGCCAGCCCTTCCAGCTGTAGCCGGTCCAGCCTGCCGCAGGCGATGGCCTGACCCATCAGCTCCTGCAACTTGGGCAGGGTGACCCGCTCGCTCTTCCCTTGCGCCAGCATGATCTCCTGCAGCGCCTGTACAGTGCCGGAGGCGCCGACGCAGGTGCGCCAGCCAAGGACGCAGTAATCTTCCGCCACCTTCTCCAGCACCGCCTTGGCGGCGGCAATCGCCTGCGCAAAGCGGGCTTCACTCAGCTCGCCATCACCGAAGTGGTTGTTGAGCCAGGTGACGCAGCCCATGTGCAGGCTGTTGAGCAGTTTCGCTTCGCTGTGCTCGCCAATCACCAGCTCTGTGCTGGCGCCGCCGATGTCGATCACCAGCCGGTTGCCTTCCCCGGCCGAGGTCCAGGAGACACCCTCGTAGATGGTCTTGGCCTCTTCCTCGCCAGAGATGATCTCTATGCTGTGGTTGAGCACCCGTTCTGCTTCGCTCAGGAACTCGTCGACGTTGGTGGCAAGGCGCAGTGTGGCCGTGCCCACCACCCGTATGTTGTCGGCCGGAATGTCCTGCAGCTGCTCGGAGAACAGACGCAGGCAGTCCCAGCCCCGCTCCATGGCGGCACGGCTGAGACGAAATTCCGGATCGAGCCCGGCGGCGAGGCGAACCTTGCGCTTGACCTTGGTGACGGTGCGCAGTGCACCGGCGACCTCGCGCACCACCAGCATGTGAAAGCTGTTGGAGCCGAGGTCAATGGCGGCATAGAGAGGCGAGTTGTGCAACTGGGCCTGTCCTTCAGCTCTTGCGTGGCGGACGACGACGGTTGTTGCTGTTGCCACCGCCCTGGCGATCCCGCATGTTGCGGTTCACCGGCTGACGGTTGCGAACGACCCGTTTCGGGGCAGTCACGTCATCCAGCAGCGCTTCACGGTCATATTTGCTGACCGGGATCGGGTGGTGGATGTACTCCTCGATGGCCGGCAGGTTGAAGGCATAGTCTTCACAGGCCAGGCTGATGGAGTGACCGCTCTTGCCGGCACGACCGGTACGACCGATACGGTGTACATAGTCTTCGGCATCGTCGGGCAGGTCGTAGTTGAAGACGTGGGTCACATCAGGAATGTGCAGACCACGGGCAGCCACGTCGGTAGCGACCAGTATGTCCAGGGTTCCCTTGGTGAAGTCTTCCAGGATCTTCATCCGCTTCTTCTGCGGCACGTCACCGGTCAGCAGACCGACGCGGTGACCGTCATTCTCCAGCCACGCATGCACGTCTTCACAGACATGCTTGGTGTTGGCGAAGACGATGGCTTTTTCCGGCCACTCTTCTTCCATCAGGGAGAGCAACAGCAGCATCTTGTCTTCGTTGGAGGGGTAGAACAGCTCCTCCTGAATGCGGATGCCGGTCATCTGCTCCGGCTCTATCTGCACATGTTCCGGGTGGTTCATGTGTTCGTAGGCCAGCTCCTGCACCCGCAGGGAGAGGGTGGCGGAGAACAGCATGCTCAGACGCTCGGTCGGGGCAGGCATGCGGCGGAACAGGAAGCGGATGTCCTTGATGAAGCCCAGATCGAACATGCGATCCGCTTCATCCAGCACCACGACCTGAATGTTGCTCAGATCGATCACCTTGGACTTGAAGTAGTCGATGATGCGACCCGTGGTGCCGATCAGGATGTCGACGCCCTGCTCCAGCACGGCCAGCTGCTTGTCGTAACCTTCGCCACCGTAGGCGAGGCCGAGTTTCAGGCCGGTGGATGCGGAAATGGTGTCGGCATCGTTGTAGATCTGTACTGCCAGTTCCCGGGTGGGCGCCATTATGATGGCTCTGGGTTGGTTAACCAGACGGGGATTGCTCAGGGGGTGGGTCAGCAAATAGTTGAATGTCGCGGCCAGGAAGGCAATGGTCTTGCCGGTCCCTGTCTGAGCCTGACCGGCGAGGTCATGACCTTCTACCAGCAGTGGCAGAGACAGCGCCTGGATGGGCGTGCAATAGTGAAATCCCTTTGATTCCAGACCAGCCAGAACTTCGGGTTCGAGGCCCATTTGGGCGAATTTTTCGGTCGTTAAGTGTGTTTTGCTCATGGCGGTAGGTTATCAGGTTAGGCTTGCAATAATAAACAGGATCATTTCAAATAGGGCAACTATTGCCTTTGTTGATACGTCAATAAAGCCTTAATTACTGACTGGAGTTGGAGATGAGTGACAAGATTGTTCAGCTGAGCGATGCCAGCTTCGAGGCAGATGTAATCAAAGCCGATGGCCCCGTTCTGGTCGACTTCTGGGCCGAATGGTGTGGTCCGTGCAAGATGATTGCCCCTATCCTGAACGAAGTCGCCCAAGAGTATGCCGGTCGTGTGACAGTGGCGAAATTGAACATCGATCATAACGCCGACACGCCGCCCAAGTATGGCATTCGCGGTATTCCGACCCTCTTGCTGTTCAAGAATGGCGAAGTGGCTGCGACCAAGGTCGGCGCCCTGTCCAAGACTCAGCTGAAAGAGTTTCTGGACGTTAACCTGTAATAATCAAAAAGGAGCGCATTGCAATAATGCGCTCCTTGTGTTTTATCACCTAGACGCTCATCCCGATTGGTGCTAGCTTATCGTTCGTTTGCTAACCTTTTTGCCTGACTCTTTGCTTAGCAGCAGCCTGGCAAGTCAAATCCGATCAGCATCAATCCAGCAGACTGTCTCCTCATTTCAATCCTTGCTTACAGACTTTCACCACTATGAATCTGACTGAATTAAAGAACACTCCTGTGTCCGAGCTGGTAAAGCTTGGCGAATCCATGGGGTTAGAAAATCTGGCTCGGGCGCACAAGAAAGATATTATTTTCGCAATCCTCAAGGCGCACGCCAAGGGTGGCGAGGATATCTTTGGCGACGGTGTGCTGGAAATCCTGACCGACGGTTTTGGCTTCCTGCGTAGTGCAGATGGCTCCTATCTGGCTGGCCCGGACGATATTTATGTCTCTCCGAGCCAGATCCGCCGTTTCAACCTGCGAACCGGCGATACCGTTTCCGGCAAAATCCGGCCACCGAAAGAGGGCGAACGTTATTTCGCGCTGCTCAAGGTCAACGAGGTCAACTACGACCGCCCGGAAAACGTCCGCAACAAGATCCTGTTTGAAAACCTTACCCCCCTGCATGCCAACGAACGTTTGCGCATGGAACGGGGTAACGGTTCTACCGAAGATATCACAGCCCGTGTGCTGGACCTGGCTTCCCCCATCGGTAAAGGCCAGCGTGGCCTGATCGTGGCGCCGCCCAAGGCCGGTAAGACAATGCTGCTGCAGAACATCGCCCAGAGCATCGCCTACAACCACCCGGACTGTGAACTGATCGTCCTGCTGATCGACGAGCGTCCGGAAGAAGTGACCGAGATGCAGCGCATGGTGAAGGGTGAAGTGATTGCTTCCACCTTCGACGAGCCTGCTTCCCGTCACGTTCAGGTTGCCGATATGGTTATCGAGAAGGCCAAGCGTCTGGTCGAGCACAAGAAGGATGTGGTCATCCTGCTGGACTCCATCACCCGTCTGGCTCGCGCCTACAACACTGTCATCCCGTCATCCGGCAAGGTACTGACAGGTGGTGTGGATGCCAATGCCCTGCACAGACCCAAGCGCTTCTTTGGCGCAGCTCGCAATGTTGAGGAAGGCGGCAGCCTGACCATCATAGCGACAGCGCTGGTGGATACCGGCTCCAAGATGGACGAGGTTATCTACGAAGAGTTCAAGGGTACCGGCAACATGGAACTGCACCTCTCGCGCAAAATTGCCGAGAAGCGCATCTACCCGGCCATCGACATCACCCGTTCCGGCACCCGGAAGGAAGAGTTGCTGACCACCGGTGATGAGCTGCAGAAGATGTGGATCCTGCGCAAGATCATTCATCCCATGGGTGAGATTGACAGCATAGAGTTCCTGATCGACAAGTTGGCGGCCACCAAGACCAACGACGAATTCTTCGACTCCATGCGGCGTCAGCAGAAGTAATCTGGTCGGAAAATGAAAAACCGCGGCTCATGTCGCGGTTTTTGTTTATCTATTTTCCGGTCACCTGAGTAGTATGAAACCTCGATGTCACAAGGATAGAGACGTCATGAAGCTTGTATTCTGGATATGGCTGGGCTGGTTGATGGCCTTGCCGGCACATGCCTCGCCTCCTTCCCCACCCAGGGCTGCACTGGTGGCCGATGAAGGATTGCAGGGCCATCTCGATTTTCTGGCTGGCCGATTGCAGCAGGGGCAGTTTACCGCCATCGATGCGCTGTTGGACTCCCTGGCCGTGGGCCAGCGGGAATATCTGCTGTGCCAGCTGCTTGCCACCCTCGACAAGACTTCCGGGGCCAGTACCCCGGAGCAGCTTGCCTGGGTGCGCGCCCAGGCGGTCAAGGCACCCCGATGGCTGGTAGAAAAAGAGGTGGATGGCTTTCTGGTCCAGCTGCCCGCCTACGATTTTGCCGCTGCGGCGCGGCAGGTGCTGAACCGCTGGCAACAGCAGGCCTGGCAGGGCAATTATCGCCAGTTGCTGGCGCAGGACAGCTTCCAGTTCAAGCAGATATACAACAGCCGCAACCCTGAACTGGCCTTGCAGCAAGAGGCGCTGCTGGTGGTGCTCGATCAGCAGCCTGCCTCGGTTTTGCAGCGTGAAGCCCATCGACTTGCCGCCATGAACATTTTCCTGCCCGATAACCAGCTGCTGCGACAACTGGTCGAACGCACCGGCGATAGCGCTCTCTATCTAAAGCTGTGGCGTCAACCTGTGGATCACGACAGCGTGGCCGCCCTGAAAAGCGTGGCTCGTTTTCACCAGGGTCAGGATGCAAGCAGCCTGCTGATCGCCGCCAGCCGCAACAGTCGCCTGAAACAGCCGGCCCTGCACCAGCTCAGCCAGCTTTCCCCCTTGCCCGAGGCGGCACAGCAATTCCTGCTGGCCGAGCTTGGCAATCGCCATTACAGCGGTCAGGTCGCCAGCCTCTTGCTACAGATGGATGAACCCAGGTTGCTTGCCCAGTTCGCCGATCGGCTCACACGACAGGAAAAGCGCCATTCGAGTTCAGTGATGCTGCCTGATACGGGTACACCCGCTGCCCAGCCAGGGTTATAATGCGGCACCTCCTGAACCCGGTAGGGTACCTGCATGAAATACAAGGATTTGCGTGATTTCATCGCGCAGCTGGAACAAAACGGACAACTAAAGCGCATCACTCGCGAGATAGATCCCTATCTGGAGATGACCGAAATCAGCGATCGCACCCTGCGTGCGGGTGGCCCGGCCCTGCTGTTCGAGAATCCCAAAGGCTACTCCATGCCGGTGCTGACCAACCTGTTCGGCACCCCGGATCGGGTCGCCATGGGAATGGGCCAGCCCAACGTCGGCGCCCTGCGCCAGGTGGGCACCTGGCTCTCCTACCTGAAGGAGCCCGAGCCGCCCCGTGGGCTCAAGGAGCTGATGGAGAAGCTGCCCATCTTCAAGCAGGTGCTCAACATGCCGACCAAGCGGCTCTCCTCCGCCCCTTGTCAGCAACTGGTGCTGGAAGGGGAGGCGGTCGATCTGGACCAGATCCCGATCCAGCACTGCTGGCCCGGTGATGTGGCGCCCCTGGTCACCTGGGGTCTCACCATTACTCGCGGCCCCTACAAGAAGCGCCAGAACCTCGGTATCTACCGCCAGCAGAAGATCGGCAAGAACAAGCTGATCATGCGCTGGCTCGATCATCGCGGTGGCGCCATCGATTTTCGCGAGTGGCAGGAAGCTCACCCGGGGGAGCGTTTCCCCGTGGTGGTGGCGCTTGGCGCCGATCCTGCAACCATACTCGGTGCTGTGACCCCTGTGCCCGACTCCCTCTCGGAGTATGCGTTTGCCGGTCTGCTGCGTGGCAGCCGCACCGAGGTGGTAAAGGCCCTCAGTTGCGATCTGGAAGTACCCGCCAGCGCTGAAATCGTGCTGGAAGGTTATCTGGAGCCGGGCGAGTTGGCGCCGGAAGGACCCTATGGGGATCACACCGGTTACTACAACGAGGTGGATGAGTTCCCGGTCTTTACCATCACTCACATGACAATGCGCCGCGATGCCATCTATCACAGCACCTACACTGGCCGTCCACCCGATGAGCCTGCCGTGCTGGGGGTGGCATTGAACGAAGTGTTCGTGCCACTGCTGCAAAAGCAGTTCCCCGAAATCGTGGACTTCTACCTGCCGCCGGAAGGATGTTCCTACCGGATGGCGGTGGTCACCATCAAGAAGCGTTATCCCGGCCATGCCAAGCGGGTGATGCTGGGTGTCTGGTCCTTCCTGCGCCAGTTCATGTACACCAAGTTCGTTATCGTCTGTGACGACGACATCAACGCCCGTGACTGGAAGGATGTGATCTGGGCCATCACCACCCGGATGGACCCAGCCCGTGACACCACACTGATCGAACACACTCCCATCGACTATCTCGACTTCGCCTCGCCTGTGTCGGGTCTGGGTTCCAAAATGGGGCTGGATGCCACCAACAAGTGGCCGGGGGAGACCAACCGTGAATGGGGTCAGCCCATAGTCCAGGACGAAGCGGTGAAGCAGAAGGTGGATTCCATCTGGGCCGAGCTGAATATTCTCGGCTAAACACGGCTGCCATGGTGCAAAAGGTTGAGGATCTCCGGGCGGAATTGGGTATGCTCGGGGAACCTGACCAGATGCACTGGTCGTCAGTCCACAGTGAATCAATGAGCGAAAGCGGGCCGAGCGAGCCCGTCACAAGGATAAGAATGCAACGTATCAAGTGCCGCGTAGAGGAACTGCGCGAATATGTCGACACCATCTGGCACGTGGCCCTGACGCCGCAGCAAGAGATCAGCTTCAAACCCGGTCAGTATCTGCTGGTAGTGATGAGTGATTCGGACAAGCGTCCCTTCTCCATCGCCAACTCACCGACTCGCCCCGGTGTCTTGGAGCTGCAGATCGGTGCAACCCCGGAGAATGCCTACGCAGGCCAGGTGCTGGCCCGTATGCGCGAGCAGGGGGAAATAGAGGTTGAACTGGCGGCAGGCAAGGCCTTCCTGCGGGAAGAGTCGCCACGTCCACTGATCCTGATGGCGGGTGGCACCGGCTTCTCCTATGCCCGCTCCATCCTGGAGTATCTGATCGATACCGGCAGCAAGCGTCCTGTATTCTTCTACTGGGGTGTGCGTCAGGCCCACTGGCTCTACGAACTGGAGCAGATGCAGCAGTGGGCGAGCGATTATGCGCCGCTGACCTTCATCCCTGTGGTGCAGGAGCCGGAAAGCGGCTGGACCGGCAAGAGCGGGCTGGTACACAAGGCCATCATGGATGATTTCGTCAGTCTGCATGACTACGACATCTATGTAGCTGGCCGTTTCGAGATGGCGGGCGCGGCGCGGGAGGAGTTCAAGATCCTCGGTGCAGAGCCTGAGCGCATCTTCGGCGACGCCTACGAGTTCATCTGAGCTCAGCATGCGAATCGGCAGGTATCAAACCGGCGGCAGTCGTACATGTCGGCCGATTACGCTTCGCTAATCGACCCTGCCGGCTGCTCTTCGGCGAGCCAGAAACAACAAACCCCAGCCAGGCTGGGGTTTGCTTTATGTGCTGTGCGGGCCAGCGGCGACGGCCGGGTTATTCGCCCTTGGCGCCAAACTGCTGTTCCAGCTGTGCCAGCTTGGCCTCGAGGGCCGTCAGCTTCTCACGGGTGCGCAGCAGCACCTTGGTCTGCACGTCAAACTCTTCGCGACTGACCAGATCCAGCTTGTTGAGCTGAGACTGCAGCACCTGACGGATCTTCTTTTCAACCTCTTCACCCATGCTGCGAATGCCGGGCGGCAGGGAGTTGTGCACCTGTTTGGCGATCTCTTCCAGTTTCTTCGGGTCGATCATGTGATTCTCCTTAAGCAATGGCGCCATTCTACCGACAATTCATCCCCTTTGCCGAGATCGGGGTGGCTTTTTGCCATCAGGAACACAGGGCGTGCTGGTCGGGTCTGGTATCCGGAATGAAGCTGTTAACCTATCGAGTCCCGTTTCTATTCCAATTCCTTGATGTTGTACACAAAAAAAGCAGATCAGATGACCGACCAGACGCTTAACAATTGTTGCGTTGCTGTTAAGATGGTTCGGTCGGGTTTTCACCCTCCCCCGTCAGCACATCATGGATAACAACTAAAAAGAGATAAGGATATGAAAAAGAAGCTAATTTACGCCGCAGTTGTCAGTGCCCTGTTGGCTGGCTGTGGTGGCAGTGACGATAACAAAGGCGATACCTCAAGCTATCTCGACTATCTGTTGACCGGTTCCAATGCGGTGCGCCCCAGTGCCCTGGCGGCACGGGCCAGCGATGGCACCCTGAAGTTCTCTACCGAGACGGCAGATCTCTCCAATCCGGTCTCTGCCATGTCAACGCTGGATGGCTGGTCCACGACCCAGGCTATCCAGATTGTGCCCGTCACCTCGTCCGGCATTCAGGTTCAGGCACCGACTGCGGCCGAGTTCAGTGCCTCTGTGGCACCGCTCTACCTGCTGGAGCTTGCCTTCGACAGCACTGCGCTGCGCCCGAATGGCGTGAAGAAGGTGCTGACCTACGGGGTGGACTTCGTGGTGGCCGCATCGGCTGGCAAGTTGAATCTGGTGCCGCTCAAGCCGCTCAATCCCTCTTCCTACTACATGATAGTGGCCACCGATTCGCTGAAAGACAGCACCGGCAGCCCGGTACGGGCAGGTAGCGACTACAGCAACTACAAGAACAACGCGGGCAGCAATGCGCAGGAGCAGACCATCAATGGTCTGATCGCGCTGCAGGAAGGGTTGTTCAAGGCGGCAACGGGTATCGCCACGGATCACGTGATCTTCTCCGACTGGTTCGGTACCCAGTCAGGCGCTGATGTGCTGGTGGCCGTGAAAGGCGCCGCCGCATCTGTCGTGTTGCAAGGGCTGGATGCCGCCAAGGTATGGAAGCAGGATGCGTTGGGCAATACCAGCCTGCCCGGTACCTATACCCTGGCCGTGACCGGCAACGATGACTTCCTGACCCAGCTGGACAATGAGCAGTTCCTGCCGCAGGAGCAGAAGGATGCCATTGCCGCCGCCGTCGCCGCTAGCCCGACTCTGACCGGCATCGCCGGCATGACGAAGGTCTACACCGGTACGGTCAAACTGCCCTATTTCCTCTCCTCACCGGCGACCGCAGGTTCCTGGAGCAAGGCCAAGACCCAGTCTTGGCACGGCGCCATCCCCAGCCTGTACGCCATCGCCAATGCGCTGAAGGCATCTGACAGCGAAGTGATCGCCGGTCTGGTGGGCGCGGGTGTGGATCCGGCTTTGCTGGCAGAGTTGATGGCCGATCCGACTCGTCAGAGCGAGTTGCTGGCCGAGGCGAGCAAGCTGGTCGGGGTGACCCTCACCTCCGGCGGCAAGCCGCTGGATGCCGAGCAGAACATTGGTCGATTCAATCCGTTGCCGGCACTTGAAGAGGTGCAATCCGTGCCGATGCGCATCTTCGCCAAGGATGGACTGAACACCATCACGGACGTGATCATCTATCAGCACGGGGTCACCTCGGTGAAAGAGAACGCCTATGCGCTGGCACTGGGTCAGATTGGCGCAGGTATGGCGGCGAGCAAGAAGGTGGCGCTGGTGGTGATCGATCATCCGCTGCACGGTGAACGTGGCTTCGCCTTGAGTGGCAGCATGGATACGGTGACCACTTCCGACAATCCGACGCCGTATCTGAACCTGAGCTACCTGACAGTGGCGCGGGACAACCTGAAACAGAGCGTGGCGGACCTGCTGGGTTTGCGCATGGCGGTGGGTCTTGCCAACGCCAATGGGTTAGGTACTCAGCTCGGTGGTGCCGGCCTCAAGGTACATTTCCTGGGTCACTCCCTGGGCGCCATTGCGGGAGCCAACCTGCTGGCGGTTGCCAACCAGCCGATCGGCAACCCGACGGCGGATGCCCTGTTCAAGTTTGATACCGGTGGTCTGGCCATGCCGGGTGGCGGCATAGCACCGCTGTTGCTGAACTCGCCGACCTTCGGCCCGACCATCAAGATGGGCGTGCTGACCGGTGGCAGTGCCGAGCTGAAGGCGGCTTTCACCGCCTATGCGCCCAACTGCCAGACGGCAGTGCCAACCTGCTTCGTCAACGAGTTCCTGCCTAGCCTGGGTGCAACCACTCAGGCGGCCGCAGCCAGCACGCTGCAGAGCTACAGCTTTGCGGCCCAGTCGGTACTGGATTCGGCGGATCCGATCAACCTCGCCAGCGGCATCAAGGCGGATTTCCCGCTGTTTGCCACCGAGATAGTGGGTGACGGTGCCCTGAGTCTGTCGGATCAGGTGATCCCGAACAGCATAGCGTCCGCTCCGCTGGGGGGCACAGAGCCGCTGTTCAAGCTGCTGGCCCTGCAACCGCTGACCGCCACCGGCGCAGCCAACCACCATGCGGCTCGTTTCGTGGCTGGCGGCCACAGCTCCTTGCTGGCACCGGACGAGAACTTCGATCCGACCGGCGACGTCACTACCGAGATGCAGACCCAGTTCGGCAGCTTCTTTATGAGTGGCGGTACTGCGGTGCAGGTCACCGACAGTTCTCTGCTCAAGCAATAACCTGCAGACCATAAAAAACGCCGCCCCTCGAGGCGGCGTTCTCGTTTCTGCGACCGGGCCCGGCCGTCAGGCAGGCTGGTGGTGTCTGTCCAGCCAGCCTTGCAGCAGGCCCACCAGCAGGCCCACCAGATGGGCCATGTTGGCGGTGCTGGTGCCAAGCATGTCGAAGAAGCCGAGCACCAGCCAGAACAGCATGAAACCCATCAGGGCCGGTGGCAGGGTGATACCGCAGGCCGGCTGCAGTTTGCTGCGCAGCCAGCAGTAGCCCAGCAGGGCATAGACAACACCGGAGAGGCCGCCAAACAGCGGTCCGCTGACGAAGAACTCGGCGATATTGGGCAGGGCCGCCCCCACCAGCAACAGGACCAGCAGCTTGCCGCTGCCGAGGCGTTGCTCTATCTGGCCCCCCAGATACCACCACCACAGCAGGTTGAACACCAGATGCAGTATCGAGAAGTGGATAAAGGCCGGGGTGAAGTAACGCCACGCCTGCCAGTCGGTGAACTGGGCCAGGGTCGGGTGGAACGCCAGCTCGTCGAAGATGGGCAGGCCGATGGCATCCAGGGCATAGATGGCCAGACAGGCGATGATCACCACCAGGGTCAGTGGCCCCGCCTGATGGAGGAAATCGGTGACGGGATCCGTCATCCCCTTGCTGTAATCGATGCGGGCATCCGCCTGACCCGACTGCCAGGAGGCCTCCATGTAGCGGGGATGGGACGGATCGGCCAGAAAGCGCTTCACCTCCAGCTGGGCTTGGGCGAGGCGCTGTTCATCCGCCAGCCAGACCGAGACGCCGAGCTCTGACTGGGTCAGCTCGCACGAGATGCCGAGGGTGGCGAGATAGTCCACCAGCGCCTGGGCCATGCGGGCGTTGTCGAGCACCAGCAGTTGGATCATGCGTCGCCTGCCTCGATGGGAAACTCCCGGCGCCACGCCTCGAAGCCGCCATCCAGGCTATAGACTTCGTCATACCCCTGCTGCAGCAGGTACTGGGCAGCCCCCTGGCTGCTGTTGCCGTGATAACAGATCACGATGACAGGGGTGTCGAAATCCACCTCGTCCATGAAGCGCACCAGGGTGCCGTTGGTGAGGTGGAAGGCACCGACCGCATGGGCTGCCTCGAAGGATTGGGGATCGCGAATATCCACGAGGCGGGCTTCACCGGCAGCGAGCTTCTGGTGGGCATCATGGGCACTGATATGGGCAAACTGGTCCATTTGCATGTCCTGCGAATAGGTAACTGGAGGCCAGTTTACCGCAAGCCTGCGCTGGTGCTAAGCCCGCAATGTGTCCGGTCGTCCCGTCGGGAAGATCGCAATTTTCTTCAATATCAGAACCAGGCTCATGGGTAGGGTGAGATCTCGATATCTTCAACGAGCATTATCCATGGAAATGAGTCTGTTGTTATCCATGGCCGGGTTTGCCCTGGCCATGTCCATCTCTCCGGGGCCGGTCAATCTGGTCGCCCTCAGTGCGGGAGCGCAATATGGTTTTCGCGCCAGCCTGCGCCATGTGGTGGGGGCCACCTTGGGTTTCATCCTGTTGTTGCTGCTGATGGGGCTGGGTCTCGGCGCTGCCCTGTCGCACTGGCCAGTGGCGCTCGGTGGCATCCGCTGGGGAGGCATCCTCTTCCTGTGCTACATGGCCTGGCTGCTGATGATGGACAGCGGAGAGATAGAGCGTGAAGGCGGCACGCCACCCGCTTTTTTATACGGCGCCCTGATGCAGTGGCTCAATCCCAAGGCCTGGCTGGCGGCCAGCATGGGGATGGGGGCCTATGGAGCCGTGGGCGATGTGGGCCAGATAGTGTGGTTTACCAGCCTCTATCTGGTGATCTGTCTGGTTTCTATCGCTTGTTGGGCCTATGTCGGCAGCTGTCTGCAGGCAGTTTTGCTCTCGCCTCACCGCTTGCGCTGGTTCAACCGGGCGATGGCCATGTTGCTGTTGCTCAGTGCCGTTTATCTGGTTCTGGAACCTTGAGGAAGGCTCTGCGACTGGTATTGACCCGGGGTCGCGGCGACCAGCCGCTTGAACTGGCGCTGGAAGTGGGCCTGATCGGAGAAGCCCGTCGCCAATGCCACCTCGACCAGGGGCCGTCCCTGAGCGAGCAGGGCTCGGGCCTGGCGTATCCGCTGGTTGAGCAGGTAAGCGTGCGGGGTCATGCCGAAATGGCGGCTGAATACTCGCACCAAGTGGGATGGGGTCAGCCCGGCGACTGTGCTCAGGTGCTGCAAGGTGAGGGGCGTCGCATACTCGTCCTTTATCAGCTCGGCGGCGCGCCTCAGATGCAGGGGCGGTGGCTCGCTCCATCTGGCGGGCGTGAGCCTTGCCAGCAGCTGGTGGCTGAACAGGTGGCAGGCGACCTCCTTGGCGAGGCGATCTTGCTGGCCATCTTGCAAAGTACGATAGAGGCGTAGCAAACCTGTATACAGCACGGGATCCCGACTGGCCGTCATGTCGAAAGGGCGAAAATGGGCCCCCAGCCCGGCCTCCTCCTGCTGGCCGCGCAGCCAGTCGGTATCGAGGTAGAACATCAGATAAGACCAGGGGTGATCGGCGATGGGGTTGCAGGCATGCACCTCTTCCGGGTTCATCAGTACCAGGGTGCCTGCGTTGACCTCCTGTTTTGTCTGCTGGTTGAGATAGTGGCTGTGACCACCCGTGATGGCGCCAATGGAGAAATGGGCGTGGCTGTGCTTTTCATAGCAGACGCGGCGGCCATCCTGCACCGCTCGCGCCTCTATGAACGGCAGGGCAGGGTCACGCCAGAAGCTGTGGTGATCCGCCTCCACCCTGGCTCTGCTCATGGGTTAACCACCCAGGTAGGCCTGCCGAACGGCCGGGTTGGCCAGCAGGGCAGCCCCCGAGTCTTGCAGCACCACATGGCCGTTTTCCAGCACATAGCCCCGGTCGGCCAGCTTGAGCGCCTGGTTGGCGTTCTGCTCCACCAGAAAGATGGTCATCCCTTTCTGGCGCAGCTGCTCTATGGTGTCGAAGATCTGCTGGATGACGATGGGGGCCAGCCCCAGCGAGGGTTCGTCCAGCAGCAGCAGGCGCGGCTTGCTCATCAGGGCGCGGCCTATGGCCAGCATCTGCTGCTCGCCGCCGGACATGGTGCCGGCCCTTTGCTGCAGTCGCTCGTGCAGGCGGGGGAACAGGGTGAACACCTGATCCAGCAGGCCGTGCTGCTCTTCCTTGTCGACGAAGAAGGCGCCCATCAGCAGGTTCTCCTCCACCGTCAGGCGGGCGAAGATGCGGCGCCCCTCCGGCACCACGGCTATGTCCTTGCGCATGATGCGGGCCGTACTGAGGGAGCTTATCTGCTCCCCCTCGAACCAGATGCTGCCGCTGCTGGGCTTGGGCTCGCCGCACAGCGTCATCAACAAGGTGGTCTTGCCAGCACCGTTGGCGCCGATCAGGGTGACGATTTCCCCCTCTTTTACCTCGACGCTGACGTCGTGCAGCGCCTGGATCTTGCCGTAGTGGGTCGATACGTTGCGAAGTTCTAACATCTTGTGTTCCTTACGACTCGCCCAGATAGGCCTTGATCACAGCCGGATTGTTGCGGATCTCATCCGGCTTGCCGTGGGCCAGCGGCGCCCCCTGATTGACCACGAAGATGCGGTTGGAGATGCCCATCACCAGCTTCATGTCGTGCTCAATCAGCAGCACTGAGACACCGAATTCGTCCCGCAAGCTGATGATGAGATCGTTCAGCTCATCGGTTTCGTTCGGGTTGAGGCCGGCGGCCGGTTCGTCCAGCATCAGCAGGTCGGGCCGGGTCGCCATGCAGCGGGCTATCTCGAGGCGGCGCTGCTGACCATAAGCCAGGTTGCCGGCGGCCCGATTGGCGAGATCCTTGAGCCCTACCTTCTCCAGCCAGAAGGCGGCCTGTTCCAGCCCCTCCAGCTCGGCACGGCGAAAGGCCGCTGTCTTGAACAGACCGGCGATAAAGCCGGTGTTGAGGTGCCTGTGCTGGGCGACCAGCAGGTTCTCCACCGCTGTCATCTCCTTGAACAGCCGCACATGCTGGAAGGTGCGCACAATTCCCTTGCGCGCTATGAGGTGACCGGGCAGCCCCTGGATCTCCTCACCCTTGTAGCGGATGGTGCCGCCGCTCGGGCGGTAGAAGCCGGTCAGGCAGTTGAAGACTGTGGTCTTGCCCGCGCCGTTCGGCCCTATGATGGAGATGACCTCCCCCCTGTCGACATCCAGCTTGACGCCGTTGACTGCGAGCAGTCCACCAAAGCGCATCGACAGATCAGAGACTTCCAACAACTTGTTCTGATTCGCGCTCATTTTTGTAGCTCCAGGTGAGGTCTGGTCATCGGCAGCAGTCCTTGTGGCCGCCAGATCATCATGAACACCATCAAGAGGCCGAACATCAGCATGCGGTACTCGTTGAATTCACGGGCCAGCTCCGGCAGCACAGTCATGACGATGGCCGCCAGCACCACCCCTATCTGGGAGCCCATGCCGCCCAGCACGACGATGGCGAGCACTATGGCCGACTCGATGAAGACGAAGGATTCAGGGCTGATAAACCCCTGACGGGAGGCGAAGAAACTGCCGGCGAACCCCGCAAAGGTGGCGCCTATGGTGAAGGCGGTCAGCTTGATGATGGTGGGGTTCAGCCCCAGGGACTTGCAGGCGATTTCGTCTTCCCGCAGCGCTTCCCAGGCTCGGCCCAATGGCATGCGCAGCAGGCGATTGATCACGAACAGGGTGGCGACAACCAGCACCAGTGCCATCAGATAGAGGAAGATCACCTTGTGGTTGGCGTTGTAGGCGATGCCAAAGAAGTCGTGGAAGGTACCAAAGCCCCCATCTTTGACGGTACGGTTGAATTCCAGTCCAGCCAGGGTCGGCTTGGGAATGCCGGAGATGCCGTTCGGGCCGCCGGTGAGGCTGGTCATGTTGTTGAGCAGGATGCGGATGATCTCGCCAAACCCCAGGGTGACGATGGCCAGATAGTCCCCCCGTAGCCGCAATACTGGAAAGCCGAGCAAAAAGCCGAAGGTGGCGGCCATCAGGCCTGCGATGGGCAGGCACTCCCAGAAGCTCAGGCCGAAATAGGTGTTGAGCAGGGCATAGCTGTAGGCGCCGACGGCGTAAAAGCCCACATAGCCCAGATCCAGCAGGCCAGCCAGACCGACCACCACGTTGAGCCCCAGCCCCAGCATGATGTAAATCAGCGCCAGGGTCGCCAGATCGATGGCACCGCGAGAGGCCATGAAGGGCCAGCTCACCGCAAACAGCAGCACCAGAATGGCGGTGACATTGTAGAGCCGTGGCGCCTCTTCCGGGCTTGGCAGCACCAGCTTGGTGAAACCGGTGGAGAAGCCGCTGATGGAGGCCTGAAACAATCTGCCGATCTGGCCACGCAACAGCTGGAACCAGAACACCAGTGCCGCGCCACCCACCAGCCAGGCCAGCGATATGTCGAGGCGGCTCACGACCAGCAACTGGCTGCCTTCCGTCTCGAGCCGAAAACCAAGCAACCAGAAGGAGAGCACCATCAGCACCAGACTGGCGATGCAGGCATGAATAAATTGATGTTTCATACTTTTTCGACCTCCGGACGACCCAGAATGCCGGTGGGCATGAACAGCAAGACACCGATCAGCAGGACGAAGGCCATCACATCCTTGTATTCGGTGCTGAGATAGCCAGCGGTGAGCGCTTCAACCACCCCCAGCAGCAGGCCACCGAGCACGGCGCCAGGTATGCTGCCGATGCCGCCCAATACAGCCGCGGTGAAGGCTTTCAGCCCGGCCATAAAGCCGAGATAGGGATTGATGACGCCGTAGTACATGCCGAGCAGCACGCCGGCGACGGCGGCCAGGGTGGCCCCCAGCACGAAGGTGATGGAGATGACCACATGGGTATCAATCCCCAGCAGGTTGGCCATCTTGATATCTTCCGAACAGGCCCGGCAGGCCCGTCCCATACGGGATCGGCCGATGAACTGGGTGAGTGCCAGCATGGTGATGAAGGTCACCACGAAGATGATGAGCTGCATGTAGGAGAGGCTGGCCTGAAAGCCGTCTTCTCCACCCAGGGTCCAGCCCCCGGAGATCAGAGTGGGCATGGCGATATCCCGCGAGCCCTGCGCCATTCGCATCATGTTTTGCAAGAAGATCGACATGCCGATGGCGGAGATGAGGGGGATGAGGCGGTTGCCGCCCCGCAGCGGGCGATAGGCGACCCGCTCTATGGTCCAGCCATAGGTTCCGGTGATGATGATGCTGACCAGGAAGGCGCCTCCCAGCAGCAGGAAGGTGCTGTCGATGCCCATCATCATGAGCCCGGCCATCACCATAAAGGCGACATAGGAGCCGATCATGTAAACCTCGCCGTGGGCGAAGTTGATCATGCCGATGATGCCATAGACCATGGTGTAGCCGATGGCGATCAACGCATAGGTGCTACCTATGGTTAACCCGTTCAGCAGTTGCTGAATCAGGTAAAGGAGGTGTTCGGACATACTACGTTCCCTGTGCTTGCCCGCAAGAAGGGAGGGGTGACTCACGTCACCCCGACCGGCAGATTATTTGACTTGAGTGGAGGTACCGTCGGCGTGCCACTGGAACACACCGAATTCAAAGCCTTTCAGGTCGCCACTCGGTGCCCAGCTCAGGGTGCCCATGACGGTCTCGATCGGCGTGGCCTTGATGGCGGCAGCGACGGCAGCCGGGTCATCTTCACCCGCCTTGGCGATACCGGCAGCCAGGGTTTGCACCGCGGCGTAGGTGGTCCAGACGAAGGGACCGGAAGAGTCCTGTCCCTTGGCCTTGAACGCGGCGACCAGCGGGGCGTTGGCCGGCACCAGATCGTATTTGTTCGGCAGGGTGACCAGCAGGCCTTCTGAAGCCGGGCCACCGATGGCGGAGATGTCCTTGTTACCTACCCCTTCCGGACCCATGAACTTGGCCTTTAGCCCTTTCTCGGCCGACTGGCGCAGGATCAGACCCAGCTCGGGGTGATAGCCGCCGTAGTAGATGAAGTCGACGTTCTCTTTCTGCAGCTTGGCGATCAGGGCGGAGAAGTCCTTGTCACCGGCTGTGATGCCTTCGAACGCCACCACTTTCACGCCGGCTTTATCCAGCGAGGCTTTCACGCTGGAGGCGATGCCTTCACCGTACTGCTTCTTGTCGTGGATGACGGCCACGCGCTGGGGCTTGACCTGCTCGATGATGTACTTGGCGGCAGTCGGGCCCTGATCGCTGTCCAGACCAATGGTGCGCAGGGTCAGCTGGTAGCCACGTTCGGTGATCTTGGGGTTGGTGGAAGCGGGGGTGATCATCAGCACGCCTTCATCTTCATAGATGTCGGAGGCTGGCAGCGTATTGTCGGAGCAGAGGTGGCCGACCACGAACTTGACCCCGTCGTTGATCACCTTGTTGGCGATCGCCACCGCCTGCTTGGGATCGCAGGCATCGTCATAGATGACGGCTTCGATCTGCTTGCCTGCGATACCGCCAGCCTTGTTGATCTGTTCGACCGCCATCTTGCCACCGGTGAACTGCATGTCACCGTATTGGGCGACCGGGCCGGTCACGGGGCCGGCGATGCCGATCTTGATGGTGTCTGCCGCATGGGCCAGCGATACCGATCCGAACAGAGCCATAGAAACCGCTGTCCTGACTGCAATTTTGCTCAACTTATTCATCGATTCGTCCCTTAATCAGTGGATTGTTTCATTTTCCGTGTGTCATTCCGAACCAGGATCCCGCCAGTCCGGCAATAGGTATGGTTCTATCATTCCTCGCTGGGCAATAACAAGCTGTTAAAGATACTAACCAGAGAGGGGGGAACAGGGCTTTTTTGAAACAAATAACTGATATTGTTAGTTTGTGCGGGTGTTGATGCTGATTTATCCAGTTAACATCTTCACAACAAGGTGTACTGGTGGCAAATAGTAGAGGAAAAAACTGACGATATTTTACTCTGACTCTGCTCCCAATTTGACCAAAATCCGTTTGCGCAAATGGAGGTGACCTCCTAGATTAGCCAGCATTGACAAATCATTGGCAGTGCCCGTTAAAACCAAGCCTTTATTCGGGAAATCTGCTAATGTTCCGCCTTTGATATTCAGGAGACAGAGATGGCCACTATCAAGGATGTCGCCTCGCGCGCAGGCGTATCCATCTCCACCGTCTCACATGTACTCAATCACACCCGTCGGGTTAGCGAAGATGCAACCCAAAAAGTGCTTGAGGCGGTGGCAGAACTCAACTACGCGCCCAACTCGGTAGCGCGCAGCCTCAAGATAAACTCAACCAAGACCATAGGCATGCTGGTGACCACCAGTGCCAACCCCTTCTTTGCGGAAGTGGTGCAAGGAGTCGAAGCTTACTGCTTCGAGCAGGGCTACAGCCTGATCCTGTGCAACACCGAAAACCAGCCGCCCCGCCAGCAGCATTACCTGAGAATGCTGATGGAGAAGCGGGTCGATGGCCTGCTGGTGCTGGGGACCGACATCGACACCCCGCTGCGCGACATGCTGCGCATCCACAAGAATGTGCCACAAGTGGTGCTGGATTGGGGAACCGAGTGCGATTTCGCCAACGTGATCAATGACAACGCCCGCATAGGTGCGCGTCTGGCCGTGCGCCATCTGCTGGAGCAGGGTCACACGGACATCGTCTGTATCACGGGCCAGATCTCCAAGCCGACCACCCAGCAGCGACTGGCCGGGGTACGCGATGCCCTGGGCGAGCAGGGTCTGACTCTGAAAGAGGAGCAGATCTTCGAAGGGGATTACGAGAGCCAGAGCGGTTTCGATGCCATGCAGCGCATCCTGGCCCTCACGCCTCGCCCGACAGCTGTGTTTGCCTTCGATGATCCCATGGCCATAGGTGCTATCTGCGCTGCCTGGGAAGCCGGGGTCAAGGTGCCGGATGATATCTCCATGATCGGCTATGACGACGTGGAAATGGCGCGCTTCTCCAGCCCGCCGCTCACCACCATACGCCACCCCAAGGCCGAGCTCGGCCTGCTGGCGGTGAAGCATCTGGTGAGCCGCATCCGCAACAAGGCGCTGGAAGTCGAGTCCATGACGGTAGAGCCCGAGCTTATCGTCCGTCGCTCGGTCAAATCCCTGCGCTGACCGCCACGCCGTATTGCACGGCATAGTCGGCACCACGAAAAACCCCCTCTTTACCGAGGGGGTTTTTGTTTGCGGGCGATTTATTGCAGCGCTGGCCAGAAATCCTTGTTGGCGGCCACCAAGTCATCCAGGATGGCCTTCGCCACCGAGGCACTCGGCACCGTCTTGGACAAGGTGATCGCCTGCCACAGCTTCTGGTAAGAGCGCTCGACCCAGGCTTCCACCACCAGCTTCTCGACGGCCACCTGCTGGCCCATCAAGCCTTGCTGGAACAGGGGGATATCGCCGACCTGCAAGGGCTCGGGCCCGCTGCTGCCCACCAGGCAGGGGATTTCGACCATGGCCTCGGGGTCGAAGTTGTTGATGGCCCCCCGGTTGGGGACTATCAGCAGCATCCGCTCCTGGGTGTTGAAGGCGATGGCGGTGGCCAGATCCACTATATAAGAGGCGTGTTCGTCGATCTCCAGCTCGCCCGCTTCTGAGTGACCCGCTTTGACGATGGCGCGGCAGGCACTGAACACCTGTTTCTCGCGGTGCTCCATCACCTCGTTGGCGCGGGTATGTTCCGGGTTGGCGTGGGCCACCACATAGTCAGGGTAGAGGTAGTACTTCAGGTAGGTGTTGGGCAGAGTATCCGGATCGAGTGCCCACACATCCTTGGCCTTGGCGAAGGTATCGTTCCAGCTTGCCTCGGCATGGCTGGCACTGTTGGGCACATAGCCGTGGCGGGCGACGTGCTCCTTGATCGTCGGCATCAGGTCGTTGCCTGCCAGATCCTCGATGCGGGTCCACCAGCCGAAGTGGTTGAGGCCGTAGTAGCGCACCCGCATCTCTTTACGGGATTTAAGGCCGGCGATCTGGGCCATGCGGCCCTCGATCCCGATAGGCATGTCACAAATGTTCAGGATCTTGGCGTTGGGGCGCAGGCGACGGGTTGCTTCCGCCACTATGGCGGCCGGGTTGGAGTAGTTCAGCATCCAGGCGTTGGGGGAGTACTGCTCCATGTAATCGACCAGCTCCAGCACGCCACCGATGGAGCGCATGCCGTAGGCGATGCCGCCCGGGCCGCAGGTCTCCTGACCGACCACGCCGTGGCGCAGGGGGATCTTCTCGTCCAGCTCGCGCATGGGGTATTTGCCGACCCGGATGTGGGCCATGACGAAATCCACTTCGCTGAATGCGGCCTTGGGATCGGTACCGTAGCTGAAGGCAATCTCGGGTGCCTTCTCTTTCAGCAGTATCCTGCATGCCTCGGCGATGACTTCCTGGCGGGCACCATCGTTGTCGTAGAACTTGATCTCCTTGAGCGGGAAACGATGCTGGTTCTCGAGCAGCATGAGGACGATACCCGGTGTGAAAGTGCTGCCGCCGCCGGCGATGACTACAGAGAATTTTTTCATGTTCATGACTCCGTTACGAAAGAAGAGGATTGAGTGGGGTTGTTCATTATCGATTCCATATTTTCACGTACCTGTGGCACATGCAGACCTATGATTATTTGAATGCTGTCGCCATGACGAACCACTCCATGGGCGCCCAGTTGTTTGAAAACTTCATCTGCTGCGACCGAGCTGGCATTTATCAGCGACATTCTTAATCGGGTGGCACAATTATTCAGGCTTCTTATATTTTTGCTGCCGCCGAGTGCTTCGATGATTTGAGTCGCAATATCACCACCCCGCTGTTGTTTGGCTGCCTGATAATCTGCTTTTGAATAAAGCTTTATTTCGCTGTCTTCCCGTCCCGGGGTTTTTAAATTGAATCTCAGAATGAGGCTTCTGAATATCAGGAACCAGAGTCCGGTGAACGCCAGGCCTATGGCTATCTGGGTAAACATCATGCCGGCATGGTTGTGGAACATGGGGATCCAGTTCTGCGGCAGGAACTGGTCGAGCAGGCCGCCGCCCATGTTGCCGACGACGCCGAACAGGTACATGACGGTGGCCATGGTGGCAGCCAGCAGGGCATGGATGGCAAACAGCAGAGGCGAGATGAAGAGGAAGGTGAACTCCAGCGGCTCCGTGATGCCCACCAGCATGGCGGTCAGGGTTGCCGGGATCAGCAGACCGGCCACTTTGGCCTTGTTTTCACGGGCGGCAGTGGCATAGATGGCCAGGGCAATCCCCATGGCCCCGAAGATCTTGGAGTTGCCGTGCAGGGCGAAGCCACCCTGGGGGAACAGCTCGATGAGCGGACGGGTGCTCTGGCTGAACTCCTGCAGATGCTGGGCCCAGTAAAGCTGGATGCCGCCTTCCACCGCGGCCGGGCCGAAAATGAAGGGGCCATAGATGAAGTGATGCAGGCCGGTCGGGATAAGAATACGCTCGAGGAAGGTGTAGACCCAGACACCGAGCGGGCCCGAAATCAGCATGAACTCCTGCAGGGAGGCGATACCCATCTGTACCTTGGGCCACCCCAGCAGGGTCAGCCAGGCACAGGGGATCATGACGAAGAAGGCGATGATGGTGACAAAGGAGCTGCCCTGAAAGATGCCGAGAAAGACGGGAAGCTGTCGATCAAACAGGCGGTTGTGCAGGGCGGTGACGATACCCGAGATGACGATGGCCCCTATGATGCTGGTATCCAGCGTCTTGATCCCGGCCACCATGGCCAGGCCGCTTTCACCGCCGACCGTCTGGCTGAAATCGACTCCGAAATAGTCGCCCCAGGTCATCCCCATGGCATTGATGAAATAATTCCAGGTCATGAAGCTGACCAGGACGGAGAGACAGGCTCGTGCCTGCGCCTTATTTGCCAGCCCAATCGGCAAACCAATGGCAAATATCAGCGGCATGTTTCTGAATACGGTCCAGCCACCTTCTTCAATAATATGTACTATTTGAAAAAACAAACCTTGCGGGTTTGCCAGCGCCTCTCCCACGAACATGGGATTTTTCAGCATGATTGCAATGCCCACTACCATACCTGCAAATGGAAACAGTAGTACAGGAGTAAACATTGCTCCGCCAAAGCGTTGAATTTGACTGAGCATATATAGTCCCTTTATTAAAAGAGTTTTTGATGGGGTGTTGTCTGTGTTGCTGAATTGAACCTAACAACAATGAGTCAAGCCCTCATGAAATATGTGGTGGTTATGTGATCCGGCGCATGCTCTTATTTAGACAAAGAGATCTAAATTTTGAGATATTGTTGTACATCTTGTTTTTGTGACGTTATTGTCGTTTTATTTGAATTTAAAATTGTTTATTTTCAATTGGTTGAGCCTGGAGCCTCTGAATGAGAGGGCCGCGGGTACAGGCCGGGAGAGGTCTATCAGTGATCTATAAATCGGTGGCAGATCGGCTGCGTATCCGGGTCAATGGCGCGGATTGCCGGGTGGGAGACGTATTGCCGAGCGAGAAAATGCTGGCGAGCCAGTTCGGCGTGTCACGCATGACGGTGCGCAAGGCAGTGGACATGCTGATCGAATGGGGGCTGGTGGCGCGGCGCCACGGCAGCGGCACCTATGTGACCAAGAAGGATGTCCAGCATGAGACCAAGGGGCTGAGCGGCTTTACCGAGCTGATGCGCGATCAGGGTCGTCTGCTCACCAGCAAGGTGCTGGAGTTTCGTACCATGCCGGCTCCACCGGCAATTGCCAGCCAGCTCAGGGTCAAGGTAAACGAACCCGTCTATTTCTCCAGCCGGGTGCGTTCTGTGGACGGTCGGGCCCTGCTGGTGGAGGAGAGCTACATGCCGGTGCGGCTGTTTCGCACCCTGTCGGTGGCCCATCTGGAGGGCTCCAAGTTTGCCTATATCGAGAACGAGTGCCAGCTCCCCATCGCCGGCAACTACGAGAGCTTCAGCGCCGTGCTGGCCGACCGGCAGATGGCCGAGCTGCTGCATATCGAGCCGGGGGCGCCCATCCTGCGGCTGACCTCCCTCTCGTATGGCGAGAACGGGGAATTTCTCAACTACTCCATCATGTTTCGCAACGCCAACGACTATCACGTCGACTACCACCTGCGCCGTGCCCGCGACTGACCCCGCCGCCGATGGACCATGCCGTTGCCCCTGTCACAGCACAGGCACCACGAAACCACCCCCTCGTCACCGAGGGGGTGGTTGTTTGTGGACCTAGTGCGGCGGGGCTCAGGGCTTGAGGCCGAGCCGTCTGGCGAGCCGGTGCAGGTTGCCGCCGTCCATCTCCAGCGCTCGGGCGGTGGCGGCCCAGTTGCCGTGCTGGGCTGCCAGGGTCTGCTCGATCAGCCGGAGCTGGAATGCATCGGTGGCCGTGCGCAGTCCAATGCCAGCCGTCATCTGCTGCGCTGCCTGTTCCACAGGAATGCGGCTGGATGAGGAGGCGCTGCCGGTGGCAAGGTTGAAGTGGTGGCAATCCAGTGCCGGGGCCTGACTGCCCTGCTCGGCCCGCGCCAGCACGGCGGCTCTGTGGATGGCGTGCTCCAGCTCCCGCACGTTGCCCGGCCAGTCGTAGCTGGCGAGCAGTTGCAGCGCTCTGGGCTCGATGCGCAGCCGCTCCAGCCCCAGGCTGACCCGGCAGCGTTCGCAAAAATAACCGGCCAGCAGGGGGATGTCGTCCGGCCGCTCCCGCAGGGCGGGGGCGTGGATCGGGAAGACGCTCAGGCGGTGGTAGAGATCGCTTCGAAATTGCCCCTCGACCACCGCCTGTTTCAGATCCCGGTTGGTGGCGGCCAGGATGCGTACGTTCACCTTGAGGGGGGTGTCGTCACCGATGCGCTGCAGATCGCCGTATTGCAGCACCCGCAGCAGCTTGGCCTGCAGCGACAGGGAGAGCTCGCCGATCTCGTCCAGGAACAGGGTGCCCTTGTCGGCCAGCTCGAACTTGCCCGCCCGGTTGTGAATGGCGCCGGTGAAGGCCCCCTTCACGTGGCCGAACAGCTCGCTCTCCGCCACCGATTCCGGCAGGGCGGCGCAGTTGAGATAGACCAGCGGCGCGCTGGCACGGGGTGAGCCCTGATGCACCGCCTTGGCGATCAGCTCCTTGCCGACCCCCGTCTCCCCCAGGATCAGCACGTTCAGCTCGGAGCTCGCCACCACGTTTATCTCGTGGCGCAACCGGTCCATGGCCGGGGAGCGGCCAATCATCTCGGGCTGGCCCGGCCCATTCTGGGTGGAGGGGGCGAGGGGTTCGCTGCTCTGGCGGGCGAGCCGTTCCAGCAACAGGGCGTTGCTGAGGGCGGCGGCAGCCAGGGCGCCCACCAGTCGCAGCTCCTCGTCGCTGATGCCGTCGAACTGGGTCGGGTTCATGCCATCTATGGTCAGGGCGCCGATGAGCGTCTGATCCGAAAACAGTGGCAGGCCGACACAGGCGTGCACCCTGAAGTCGTCGTGATCCGGGATCAGGCCGTCATAGGGGTCGGGCAGGTTGCTGTCGGCGGGGAAGCGCACCACGTCACCGGCACGGGCGATGGCCTCCATGCGCGGATGGTCCGCCAGCGCGAAGCGGCGGCCCAGCACGTCCTGCATCAGGCCGTCGATGGCCAGCGGTATGAACTGGCCCCCCTCGTAGCGCAGCAGGGCCGAGGCGTCCGAGTGCAGCAGGCTGCGCACGCTCTGGATCAGACGGTGGAACCTGTCCTGATGGGAGATGCCGAGTTGCAGGTCTAGGGCGATGCGCGCCAGGCTGTCGGTTGAAATCACGAGAATTGTCCAAATGACAGTGTCTTTGTGTTTTTGACTATGAAGAGTAAGTGTCTAAATGACAATGCATGAAATCTGTTTTCTATAAAAACAATGAGTTATGAGTTGGCACGTCAACTGCAATAGTCCGTTCAGTCGCACATTCGCTATTGCATTCTGAGGAACAACTTGATGACCATTCACGTCAAAAACAACATTCACTGGGTCGGCCAACGGGACTGGGAGGTGCGCGACTTTCACGGCACCGAGTACAAGACCCACAAGGGCACCAGCTACAACAGCTATCTCATCCGCGAAGGCAAGAATGTGCTGATCGATACGGTCGATCACAAGTTCAGCCGCGAGTTCGTGCAGAATCTGGCGGCCGAGATCGATCTCGCCTCCATCGACGTTATCGTGATCAACCACGCCGAGGAGGATCATGCCGGTGCCCTGACCGAGCTGATGGCCCGCATCCCGGGCACCCCCATCTACTGCACCCACAACGCCATCGACTCCATCACGGGTCACCATCATCATCCTGAGTGGAATTTCCACCCGGTGAAAACCGGCGACAGCCTGGATATCGGCAACGGCAAGCAGCTGGTGTTTATCGAGACCCCTATGCTGCACTGGCCCGACAGCATGATGACCTATATGACGGAGGATGCTGTGCTCTTCTCCAACGACGCCTTCGGTCAGCACTACTGCGACGAGCACCTGTTCAACGACGAGGTGGATCAGATTGAGCTGATGGAGCAGTGCCAGCGCTACTACGCCAACATACTCACCCCCTTCAGCCCGCTGGTGACCGCCAAGATCAAGGAGGTGCTGGGCTTCAACCTGCCGGTGAGCATGGTGGCAACCTCCCACGGCATCGTCTGGCGCGACGATCCCACCCAGATCATCCTGAAATACCTGGAGTGGGCCGACCACTACCAGGAGGATCGCATCACCCTCTTCTACGACTCCATGTCCAACAACACCCGCATGATGGCCGATGCCATCGCCCAGGGCATCCACGAGGTGGACCCCGGGGTGGCGGTGAAGATCTACAACGTGGCGCGCCACGACAAGAACGAGATCCTGACCCAGGTGTTCCGCTCCAAAGGGGTGCTGGTGGGCTCCTCCACCATGAACAACGTCATGATGCCCAAGGTGGCGGGCATGCTGGAGGAGATCACCGGCCTGCGCTTCAGAAACAAGCGCGCCTCTGCTTTCGGCAGCTACGGCTGGACCGGCGGTGCCGTTGACCGGATCCAGACCCGGCTGATGGATGCGGGATTCGACATCAGCATCTCCCTCAAGGCCAAGTGGCGCCCCGACGGATCGGCGCTGGCCCTGTGCCGCGAGCATGGTCGCCAGCTCGCCCGCCAGTGGGCACTGCACCCGCTCGAGGCGCCCCGTCCGATCACCACAACTAGCGCCGCAGCGGCTCCGGTAGTTGAGGCAGGAGTTGTGGTTGAGATGAGTGTCCCAGCTTCTGCTGGTGTGGTTGAGGTGGGTGTCCCCGCTTTTTCTGGTGCGATGGAGCTCCCGGTATCTCGCGGCGTGGCCCCGATCACCTGCGAGCAGGACGATGACCAGCCCATGCTCTGCACCGTCTGTCAGTGGATCTATGACCCGGCCCTCGGCGAGCCGGATCAGCTGGTGGCTCCGGGTACCCCCTGGGCCCGGGTGCCTGACAGCTTCCTCTGCCCGGGCTGTGGCATCGGCAAGGAGGTATTCGAGCCCTGCGCGGTGGAGGCCTGTGTATGAAGGCTGCGACTCTGAGTGAGGCCGGTGTCAGCCGGGAGATATTGGTGATCGGCAGCGGCTTCGCTGCCCAGCAACTGGTCAAGAGCCTGCGCAAGCTGGATACTGAGCAGCCCATCCGTCTCATCACAGCCGACAGCGGCGACGAGTACAACAAGCCGGATCTCAGCCACGTGGTGAGCCGAGGTTGTACCGCCGCGGCCATGACCCGGCTGAGCGGCAGCGACTTTGCCGAGCAGCAGCGCATCGCGTTGCTGCCCCACTGCCCCGTGCTTGGCATCGATCCCGCTCGTCGTATTGTGATGACCGGGCAGGGGGAGTTTGCCTATGGTCAGCTGGTGCTGGCCACCGGCGCCAGCGCGGCCCGCCCAGCCATACTGGGCGGTGAGCAGCTGGTGACCCTCAACAGCCTGCAAGAGTACGCCGCTGCCGAGGGGCCAATCCAGCAGGCCCGCCGCATCATGGTGCTGGGGGCAGGACTGATTGGCTGCGAGCTGGCGATGGACATGGCGAGCTATGGTCGCGAGGTCACTCTGGTGGATCTGGCCGACAGCCCGCTCAGCGCCCTGTTGCCGGCAGTACTGAGTCAGCCACTGCAGCAGGCACTGCGCAGTCAGGGGGTCAGCCTGCAGTTCGGGCTGGGCATCGCCAGGATAGATGCCCAGCCCGGCGACGGCTGGCGGGTGACCCTGACCGATGGCCGCACCAGCGAGCAGGATCTGGTGATCGCCGCCATCGGCCTTCGGCCGAATCTGGCCCTGGCCCAGGGGGCCGGGCTGGAAGTGGAGCGTGGCATCCTGGTCGACGACAGCTTGCAAACCAGCGATCCCCATATCTTCGCACTGGGTGATTGCGCCCAGTGGCGAGGGCAGCTGCTCCCCTTCTTGCAACCCATAGTGCTGGGGGCCAATGCGCTGGCGCGTACCCTGCTTGGCACGCCGACCCCGCTGACCCTGCCGCCCATGCTGGTGAAGGTGAAGACGCCGCGTTATCCCTTGCAGCTGGCGGGCCGCACCAAGGGCGAGGATCTCGCCTGGCAGTGCCGCTGGAACAGCCACGGCATGGTGGCCGAGGCGCACGGCGAGGATGGCGAGCTGTGCGGCTTCGTGGTGGGGGGCGATCAGATGAGCGCCGCCTTCCCGCTGCTGCGCCAGTTGCCCCGTTGATTCATTGATAACGTCAGGCCGGGTTGACCCGGCTACTTGAGGAGAATTGATATGTCCATGCAACTTATTCCGTCTCACTGGGTGGTGCGTCGTTCCACTCCCTTCTTTACCCGCGAGAATGTGCCCCAGGCCCTGCTCAGCCACCACAACACGGCGGCCGGGGTGTTCGGCCAGCTCTGCGTGATGGAGGGTACAGTCACCTACCACGGCTTTGCCAACGAGCAGGCCGAGGAGCCTGAGATAAGCCTGGTGATCCATGCCGGCCAGTTTGCCACCAGCCCGCCCCGGTACTGGCACAGGGTCGAGCTGTCGGAGGATGCCCGCTTCAACATCCACTTCTGGGCCGAGCAGGCAGAATCCGATCAGCCCCTGTTCAACAGCCGAAAAGGGTGAGATCGGGTGGGGGCCAATCCGGGTGAATGGCCCCCTCTGCCCATGCAGATCAAAATAATCAACTCAGATGTTGGTTATTCTGTGCCCCTGAGTCGAATGAGTGCTGTGGGGGAAGAATGAGCGTGATCGAAGCCGTGACCCTGGCCTGTGGCTTGGTCTATCTGGTCCTGTTGCAATGGCAGGCAGGGCCCGGCTGGTCATGGCGCCTCTCCATCGGCTTGCTGCTCGTCGGCTGGTTGGTGGCGGTGGATCTCACCCTCTGGCTCGCACTGGGGCTGGTGGTCGTCCCCCTCGCTCTGTGGCACAAATACCGGCCGCTGCCGGCACTCAGCGGGATCAACAGCCAGCCGCTGCGGGCCTGGACCCGCCATCTACTGCTGCTCGGCTGGGGATTGGTGACTGTGCAGTATGGCCTGCATATCTGGCAGCTGGGGCAGGGGATACCTCCCTGGCTGGTGCGTCCGGACGTGGTCGATGGCTTTCTGCCCATCGCCGGCGGGCTCGGGCTGCGGGCCTGGCTCAGTCAGGGCATAGTGGATCCCCATCATCCGGCGGCGACCGTCACTGTGCTGGTGCTCTGCCTGTCGGCCCTGCTGCTGGGGCGGGCCTTCTGCGCCTGGTTCTGCCCGATCGGGCTGGTGGGTGAGTGGCTGCATCGTCTGCGCAGTCGATTGATGGTGGGGGAGTGGACGCCGCCGTGCTGGCTCGATGCCGTGCTGCGTTCCCAGAAATTCCTGGTGCTCGGTTTTTTGCTCTTCATTATCCTGCTGGCGGTGCCCGCTGCCGCCCTACCCGGCTACTTCACCAGCCCCTACCATCAGGCGGCGGACATGAAGATGGGCGCCTTCTTCTTCAATTTGAACCTCATCTCCGGCCTCTGTCTGGGCTGGGTGCTGCTGATCGCTGCCCTTTTTCGGCAGGGCTTCTGCCGCTACCTCTGCCCCTACGGCGCCTGGCTCGCCCTGCTGGGCTTGTTGACCCCGCTGCGCATTCGCCGCGACCCGGCCCGCTGCCTGCGAAGCGTTGGCCATGACTGCGACAAGTGCAGCCGGGCCTGCCCGTCCCGCATTCAGGTACATCAGCTGATCGCGGTGCGCAGTCTGGAGTGCAGCAGCTGCCTGAGCTGTGTCGCCGCCTGCCCCAAACGGGCCGATGCGTTGCACCTTGGCAGCAAAACGAGCAGGCTCACTCCTCGCTGGCTGCTGGGTATGCTCTGCCTGCTGTTGTTGATACTGCCGCTGCTCTCCTACGGCCAGCTGGATATCTGGGTCAGCCAGACACCGCTGGCGGTGCGGGCTCAGCTGCTACAGCTGTTGCCCCAACTGGCTCATTGAGTACCGATGCGCCAGTTGCAGGCGGTCTGTTGAGGGGCCGCCGGGCGCTCTGAAGATGCATCCGCATTTGATACCTGAGGGGTAGCAGGGTAAAGTCCCTTCCCCGACATGATGGCCCTGCTGCCATGTCGTGCCGGCAGCTAGCCCCGGTCACACCTTGCTTCGCTTTCGAAGCAGCAAGCACTGGGCGCCGGCAGCATAGATGAGCGCGATCTACCATGACAACCGGCGTAGCAAATGCAACGGTCCGCGGTCGCGATCAGATCAACAATCGTCTTTGGAGAAGTAAATGGGACAGAAACCATCTTTGGTGGGCGGGGCATGCATCATTGCCGGCGTCTGTGTGGGGGCCGGCATGCTGGGCTTGCCGAGTGCCGGGGCGGGCGCCTGGACCATCTGGTCCATCCTGGCCATTACCCTGACTATGGTGGTGATGACGGTCTCCGGCTGGATGCTGCTGGAATCCTATCAGGGCTATCCGCTGCGGGTGTCGTTCGATACCGTGACCCGGGAGTTGCTGGGAGAGAAGGTCAACGCCTTCAACAACATCACCGTCTACTTCGTCGGTGGCATACTGCTTTACGCCTACATCACCTCGGCCGGTCTCATCATAGATGGGATGACGGGGATCGGCAGCCACTGGGCCTCAGTTCTGTTCACCCTGGGCTTCTCCGGGCTGGTATGGCACTCGACCCGGGCTGTGGATCGCATCTCGGTCGTGCTGGTCATCGCCATGGGGCTGAGCTTCGTGTTCGGCATCTCGGGTCTTTCCCTCAACATCAAGCCGACCCTGTTGTTCGATACCCTGAGCGAGCACGCCAGCTATGCACCCTATGCGCTTGCCATGCTGCCGGTGGCACTGACCTCGTTCGGTTATCACCACTCTGTCTCCTCCATGCGCGCCTATTACGGTGAGGAGCGCCGTGCCCGTTACGCCATTCTCGGTGGCACCGCCATAGCGCTGCTGTTCTACCTCATCTGGCTGGTGAGCGTGTTTGGCAACCTGCCGCGCAGCGAGTTCGGGCCCGTGGTGGCGCAGGGCGGCAACGTCGACGTGCTGCTCAAGGCCTTGGCTTCGGTGATAGAGTCGGAGGCCGTCTCCAACGCCCTCAACCTCTTCTCTATGGCCGCCATCCTCTCCTCCTTTATCGGGGTAGGTCTGGGGGTGTTCGACTATCTGGCGGATCTGTTCAAGTTCGACAACAGCCCCAAGGGCCGCGCCAAGTCATGGGGCGTGACTTTCCTGCCACCGCTGCTGCTCTCCCTGCTGTTCCCGTTCGGCTTCCTGATGGCCATCGGCTACGCTGGCGCAGTGGCGACCCTCTGGACCTGCATCATACCGGCCCTGCTGGCCTGGAAGGTGCGCGCCGGCAAGAGCGAGCAAGGCGGCAAAGGCGATGGCTTTCGCGCGCCGGGCGGCCTGCCGATGATAGTGGGGGTCTTGCTGTTCGGTGTGCTGACCGCCCTCTTCCACCTGCTCAATATGGCGGGTCTGCTGCCTGTCTATACCGGCTGATCAAGCCTGGCCAGTCCCACCTGCACTTGTGGGGGATCAACAAAACGGCGCCTTCGGGCGCCGTTTTGGTATAAGGCCAGTGCCCCAGTCTTCCTTTGCATCCTGGCCATGCGCCCAACAAGGGCACACTTCGCTCGCCATCGAAGCGTTGCCGCTGCATCCCCCTTAATCTGCTGATTCTTATCGCAAAGGAGAGGCAAGGATGTACGATATTCACGTGATGTTGCCCGATAACCCGGGCTCGCTGGGGCAGTTTGGTCTCTTGATGGGACGGGCAGGCGTCAGCCTGGAAGGCGGGGGCATGTTTACTGCGGGTGGAGCAGGTCATGCCCATTTTCTGGTTGAGAATGGTGCCAGGGCGGCTCAGGCTGCAGAGCAGGCAGGTCTGGAGGTGGTCGCCGTACGTGAAGTGCTGGTGCGCCGTCTGAAACAGGAAGTACCGGGTCAGCTTGGCGCCATCTGCAGCGCCTTGGGGGATGCATCGGTCAACATCATCATCCTGTACAGTGACCATGCCAACCAGCTGATACTGGTGACGGATGATATCGACAAGGCCCGCACTGTCACGGCCGAGTGGCAATAGCAACGACGAGCAGAGCGTAGCGATATGAGCGAACAGGACACCCTTGAACAAGGTCTGGCACAGGTGGCGGCCGCCATTGCCGACAGTAGTCGCGCCCGCATGCTGTGCGCCCTGATGGATGGCCGTGCCTGGACGGCCACCGAGCTGAGCACTGTGGCCGAGGTGTCGGCATCCACTGCCAGCAGTCACCTTGCCATGCTCCAGCAGCAGGGACTGACGGCCTGTGTCCGGCAGGGCAAGTATCGCTACTACCGCATCGCGAATCATGAGGTGGCGAGGGTGGTGGAGCAGTTGATGGGGCTGGTAGAGCAAGGTTCTCTTCGTAGCAAGACCCCGGAACGACTGCGCTTTGCCCGCACCTGTTATGACCATCTGGCGGGCGAGCTGGGGGTGAGATTCCATGACAGCCTGATTGCCCGAGGTTGGCTGGACGCCAGCAGTTATGCCCTGACTCCTGAGGGGGAGCACCATTTCGCGCAGCTTGGGGTTGATTGCCAGCCGAGTGGCAAGCGCCACTTTGCTTGCCACTGTCTCGACTGGAGCGAGAGGCGCATGCATCTGGGAGGCGAGCTGGGAACCCGGCTGCTTGCCCATTTTTTGGACAAGGGGTGGCTGGTGCGAGGACTGGGTAGTCGTGAGCTGATCCTGACCGCCCGTGGCCAGCGGTTGCTGCAACAGCAGTTCGGGGTCGTGCCACTGTAGTCTGCCATTCAGCTGGTTTGGGCTATAGTTTGGTTCTCTTTGGAGCCTGACTAGGAGATGGCTATGGCATGGACTATCGATGATTCTCAACCCCGGATCCTCTACAACAAGGACAAGCATGTTGCTGTGACCCCGTCGGCCATGAGCAAGTATCACGAATGGCGGCGGGAGATCGAGCGCGGCTCGGATCCCAAGAGTGCCGCCGGCAAGGTCGGCGATATGCACTACGAGCAGCTGAGCGGCAACAACAAGGGGGTCTACACGATCCGGCTCAGTCAGGAGCACAGGGTCGCCTTTACCATCAATGGCACCCTGCAGCAGGTCAAGGTGATCAGCATTGGCGGCCACTTCCCTCCGAGTTAGTGTGAGGGGGTGTGCTGCAACAAGAAAAACGGCGCCTTTTGGCGCCTTTTTTGATGGTGAAAACCAGCCGACTGGGGGCCATCTGACATCGAACTCAGCGATAGCGGGCTGCTGTGATGAATTGGCCGAAGGTTTCACACCAGACGATCACGCTGCTGTAGCGGGCTGGATCGATGCTGGTGGGCAGTGGCACGATAAAGTTGTCAAAGGTTTTGACTGGCCCCACGTGCACCATCTGCGCTTTCAGGCGGGAAAAATCCGCCTCGGTTTCGACAAATTCCGGTGATAGATAGAGCTGGTAATCGGGCCCCGGCGCCAGCTTGCCCATCAGGCTGATGGCATCGGGCCCTATGCTCACCTTGCCTTCCCCCCAGTGCAGCCGGTCGCTGTCTTTGAGATCCCGGCGAAAGGTGCCGCTGAAACTGGCCTGCTGCTGGCTGGCCGCTACCGCTTCACTGCTCGGTGCGGGTGGGGCTATCAGTATGGGCAGGGTATAGATGCCGGCGGCAAACCCCAATCCCCCGATCAGCAGATGAGTCGCCAGCAGCAGGGCCAGGGTCTTGCGTTGCATCATGTCTCTCTCCTTGATAAATGGATGGCAATATCGCTAGCAGCGGCATCCCCACAGATGGGTCACGCTGCTCGCCATCATGCTCCCGGGTAAGGTGAGCGATGGGGTGGATTATGATGATCGATGGCGGGGCAGTTTGCCTGACTCGCCCTTCCCGCTTTACTGAATGGCATCGAAGTCCACGGGGGGCAGTATTTCGAAACCGGGTTTGGCAAACAGATAACCCTGCATCAGGTCTATCCCCATCTCCTGCAGACATGCCATTTCATCCCGGGTTTCGATCCCTTCCGCCAGGGGGGTGATGTTCAACTCCTCAAAGAGGGCGAGACAGTGGCGCACAATGGCCTGGCGGACCTTGTCTTTATCGATCCCCCTCAACAGATGCATATCCAGCTTGATGATGTCTGGCAGAAAATCTGCCAGCAGATTGAGACTGGAATATCCGGCGCCAAAGTCATCCATCGCCGTCTTGAAGCCGAGTGCCTGATAGTGATCCACTATGTGGCGAATATGCTGGTTATCCGCCACGCGCTCCACTTCGGTGAACTCGAACATGATCTGCTCGATGGGAAACTGGTGCTCCCGCGCTGCTTGCAAGGTGGTGCGGATGCAGCGCTCCGGACGATAAACCGCATTGGGCAGGAAATTGATGCTCAGCATTCCCTGCATCTTGAGTTTGGCCGCCAGTGCAATGGCTTTGATCCGGCAAAGCTGATCAAAGCGGTAGCGATTGTCATCGTTGACCCGTGAAATCACTGAGTGGGCGGGTTCGTTATTGATCCCCCTGACCAGCGCTTCATAGCCAAATATGGTACGGGTACGACAGTGGACTATGGGTTGAAAGGCCATGGTGAAATCGAAGCCGAGATCCCCGCTTTCCTGGCACTGCTGGCACGATAGCTGGGGGGGAGCAGAAGGTATGTCCATGCTTTCCTCATACAGGGGGACTGGTGAGCAGGGTCGCGATATCAAGCCTATATCCAGCTTCAAATGATAACAAGCCTGGATACCGCCCGGAAAATGGTCTGCCAACAGGTGAACTTGCTGCCATTGAACACTAAACGCTATCTGCCGGAAAGAGGCCAGGCCGGTTGCCAGGGTGTGCTCTCTTGCAGCGCTTGTTGTTGATAACGGGCTATGGCGCCTTCCTGTTTCATCTGGCGGATAACGAGCGCCAGCTGGGGAACCAGGGTTTTATGTTTCTCGTGCAGATAAACATATGAGTCAAGGGTATCCATGATGCCTGCGGAGTAGATCCTGGTGCCGGCTTCAGACCTGATGATCAGCGCGGCTATGGCCTGTCTGGCTACCATGGTTTGCTCAATATAGAGATCGCTGCGCCCCTTGAGCAGTTTGCCCATTCCCTGATCCACAGTGCTGATATCAAACAGCTGGGCGGGCGCCACCACCCTGGACAGTGCCAACTCTGGCAACTTGGCCCCGCGGCGGTATTCCACCCGATAAGAGGTGCCGAGCAGGCTGCTCCACCCCTTGAGCTGAATACCTGGAATGGCGGCATACGCCTCATAGGAGAGGGTGAAGTGGGATTCGGGGACTTTCAGCAGGTGGCGGGTTTGCAGTTGATATTCGGTGGCACGATGTATCTCGCCATCGACCTCGCCACTTTCGGCCATATGGGGGGCTCGCCCGCCCGGGTAACCGGCATAGATGAAGTCGTAGCCAAGGCGTGCAAAAGCATCCTGATAAATCAGCTTCAGCCAGCGGCCGTACATGGACTCCTTGGTATCCAGCGAGCTCACCAGAGTAATGGTGCCTTTGGTCGGTGCGCCCATTACCAATGAGGCGTGCAGCAGGAGCAGCATGGTAGAAAAGAAGAGGCAGAAGCTGGGTCTCTGCAGCATGAATTTCCCTGATGGTCAGCGGCTATTAACAGGAGGTTGCTTTCCTCATCCTAGCCCACGGTCGTCGCCGATTCAGATTTTTCGGGGGTGAACCGTGCCTGAAAAAGCGATGAGTGAGCCAGCTATGTTACGCCCGGTCACGGCTCGGCGCGACCGGTGCGATCAGGCTCGGCAGGACATGGAGGGGGGAGTGAGTTGTCAAAGGCTGGAACTAGATGGGTGTCCCAGTTTTGGTCAGCTTTGTGTCGTGGGGATCGGGCGAGCGTGCCGGCACACCGGCGCTGGACTCAGTGCCTCCATCGCGGGGAAAATGCCGGCAAGCCTTTTCATCACAAGGGAACACGATGCTGATTATCTTCAGTGGTTTGCCGGGCAGCGGAAAGAGCACGATTGCGCGTGTCTTGGCCCAGCGGTTGGGGGCTGTCTATTTACGCATTGATACCATAGAGCAGGCCATTCGTGACGCTGAACGGACGGGTGAAGAGATGGGGCCCGCCGGGTATTTCGTTGCCTATGAGCTGGCCAGAGAGAACCTGAAACTCGGCTCGACCGTCATCACGGATTCCGTTAACCCCATCCAGCTCACTCGGGATGCTTACCACGACATAGCCCTCTCGGTCGGGGTGCCCTGTCTCGATATCGAGGTGGTCTGCTCCAACCCTAAATTGCACCGCGAACGGGTCGAGAGCCGGACGGCCGATATTGCGGGATTTGCATTGCCGGACTGGCAGGCTGTGCTCGACCGCGACTATGAACCCTGGGACAGGGAGCGCCTGATACTGGATAGCGCCACCCTGTCAGTAGACCAGAGTGTGGAGCAGATCATTGCCGCGTTGGCAAAGGAATCGTAGGTTCGATTAGCGCAGCGTAATCGGACGAACGAGAGGCTGTTGCTGCGAGTCAGCGGCGGCCAGCCGGAGGGGAAATGTGGCTGGCCGTTATGGCGATTAGAATGGAAGACCTCCATTGATGGGGATCAAGAACCCCATGCTGTAGTCTTTTGACGCACTACCATAGTATCCACTAGCCACCACAAATACTTGCCCTGTAGATGCATCGAGAGGTTGACTATCAATCACACCATACCCCGGTGTTATTTTTTGAGCATCACGAAGGCAGAAATGAGCAGTTTTTCTTGGTTCTAGAACAAATGGAGTATTGAGGCTCGGGATAATGTTCCAAGGAACAAAAGTACCATTAAAATTCTCGCCATTTTTGCCATATATTCTGACTGATACTTGAGCAGACTCCCCAGAAATATTTGATATCTTAATGCATGTCTGACCTACTTGCTCCAAGGTGTAAAAGTCTGGAATTATTGCTGTCCCTGCGAATGACAAGCTAGGTACGAGTAGTAGTGCGCTGGCTAAATATTTCACGTTAATCTCCTATGCATAATAAAGCATTCAATATAGTATGTTAATTAACGTTTTTAGTAAGTGTCCATATGAGGGATGTTTTATTATCTCATAAAGAGATATATGAGGGATATATTGGTAGCAAAGGATGTGGATCCCAGAATCAAAGGCGTCGTAGGTCAGATTAGCGCAGTATAATCGGATGACTGAGATGCGGTACTCCCGGTTGTTGCTGTGAGTCTGCGGTAGACCGCCGGAGAGGGAAATTCGGGTAGCTGTTATAGCGGGAAGAGTGACTTACGCGAATGTCCGATTACGCCTGACGGCATAATTTATGCGCTGACGATATACCGGTGAACTATGCTTTGGGCAGATAACTTATTTCAAGGAGCGACAAATATGACAGAATACCTCGATATTCCACGCATACTTAGTATAGGAACTATTGGTCTTGGTTTTCTCTTGGCTTTATTGGCATTCCGTCTGCTGAATAGAGAGCAAAGCGAAACAAAGTCGCGAGATAAAATGCTTAACGCCATAACTCGATTTATGATTTTCTCATTCAGTTTATGTGTTATTGGTCTTTCGTCTGAAATATATAGGACCTATGCCTCATCAAAAATATCTACCTCTGCTCAACAGGTGCAACCAGGATATTTCGTTTTCTTGTCACCCGAAGAATTACAATCAGCTAGAACGGTAGCCGAAAAATTTCTAAATCAAATTGATAAAAAGTATTTTCAAGAGGCCTATGATGGAACACCAAAACAAGTTAAAAAGTTAATGGGATTTGATGATTTCAAAAGCCAGGCCATAAGAACATCTAATTTAACTGGGGACATTAAGGCAAGGAAATTTTACTTTGCTCAAAAGGGGCCAGGACAAACTCCCGATGGAATGTCAACCCTGTATTACATTACTTTTGTGTCTTCTTACAGCAAGATAATAAATGCTGCTGATACAGTTACTCTTGTTAAAGATGGAGATGTATTCAAAGTTGTTAACTATATGAAAGTTTAGGATCGGCAATCTCTATATTTTAGTAGCAGGTTTGATTCAACTCTGAAGTGCAACTCCTGTTATAAAAATGGCGCCTTAACGGCGCCGTTTTTTATATCACTAACCCAACCCACATCACTGCAGCAGGGAGATATCCGCTACTTGCAGGAACAGGTTGCGCAGGTTGTTCAGCAGTGCCAGACGGTTGGCCTTGAGGCCCTCGTCGTCGGCCATCACCATCACCTCGTTGAAGAAGGTGTCGACCGGCTCGCGCAGGGCGGCCAGACGGGTAAGGGCAGCCTGATAGTCACCGGCCGCGAACAGCGGCGCCAGTTCGGCTTGCAAGGCAGCAACCTGAGTGGCCAGCGCCTTCTCGGCGGCGTCCTGCAACAGCTCGGCCTTGACCACGGTCGGCAGCTCGCCTTCCACCTTGGCCAGGATGTTGCTCACGCGCTTGTTGGCGGCGGCTAGGGCAAGGGCTGCATCCAGGCTGCGGAAGTGGCTGACGGCCTTGACGCGGCGATCGAAGTCCAGCGGACGGGTCGGGCGGCGGGCCAGCACGGCCAGCACCACATCGGCACCTATGCCTTCGTCCTGATAGGCGGCGCGGAAGCGGCCCAGCATAAAGTCGACCACGTCGGTGACGACGGTTTGGTTGGTCAGCTTGTCGCCGTAGACACGTACCGCCTCTTCCACCAGTTCAACCAGATCCAGATCCAGCTGCTTCTCGGTCATGATGCGCAGGGCACCGATGGCGGCGCGACGCAGGGCGAACGGATCTTTGTCACCCTTGGGCAGCATGCCGATGCCAAAGATACCGGCCAGGGTGTCGAGCTTGTCGGCCAGCGCCACGGCGCAGGCTTCCAGAGCGGATGGCAGGGCATCGCCGGCAAAGCGCGGCATGTACTGCTCGTTGAGGGCCACGGCCACCACTTCGTCTTCGCCATCGTGACGGGCGTAGTGCATCCCCATCACACCCTGGGTGCTGGCGAACTCGCCGACCATGTTGGTCATCAGATCACATTTGGAGAGCAGACCGGCACGCTTGGCCTGAGCCACGTTGGCGCCGATGCGCTCGGCGATAAAGCCGGCGACGGTCTCGATGCGCTCGACCTTGGCCTTGACTGTGCCCAGCTGTTGCTGGAACAGCACGGTTTCAAGGCGCGGCAGGCGGGAGGCCAAAGTTTGCTTGAGGTCGGTCTTGAAGAAGAACTCGGCGTCAGAGAGACGGGGGCGAACCACCTTCTCGTTGCCGCTGATGATCTGGCTCGGGTCTTTCGACTCTATGTTGGTGACGAAGATGAACTTCGGCAGCAGCTTGCCGTTCTTGTCGTAGACCGGGAAGTACTTCTGGTCACCCTTCATGGTGTGAACCAGCGCTTCAGCGGGAACGGCCAGGAACTTCTCTTCAAAGTTGGCGGTTAGCACTACAGGCCACTCGACCAGTGCGGTGACCTCTTCCAGCAGTGCGTCGTCCAGATCGGCAACGCCACCGAAGGCGGCAGCGGCCGCTTCGGCGTCAGCCTTGATCTTGGCCTTGCGCGCCATAAAGTCGGCAACCACTTTGCCTTTTTCCAGCAGGATCTGCGGGTACTGGCTGGCGTTGTCGATGGTGAACTCGGGCTCGCCCATAAAGCGGTGACCGCGAATGGTGCGGGCGGAGTCGATACCCAGAATGTGAGCGGGCACCAGATCCCCATCCAGCAGCAGGGTCACGGTGAACACCGGACGCACGAACTGGATGGTCTTGTCGCCCCAGCGCATCATCTTGGGGATGGGCAGCTTGGCCAGTGCAGCAGCGACCAGCTCGCCCAGCAGATCTTTGGCCGGACGGCCTTCGACCTTGGCGGTGTGAACCAGCCACTCACCCTTGTCGGTGACCAGACGCTCGGCCTGTTCAACTGTGATGCCGTTGCCACGAGCCCAGCCTTCGGCAGCCTTGGTCGGCTTGCCTTCGGCATCGAACGCCTGGGAGACGGCCGGGCCGCGCTTCTCGACGCTCTTGCTCGGCTGCTCGCTGGCCAGCGCGTGTACCTTCAGCGCCAAACGGCGCGGTGAGGCGAACCACTCGACGTCGCCGAAGGCCAGGTCGGCCTTGGTCAGCTCAGCTTTGAAGTTGTCGGCAAAGGCTTCGGCCAGGGAGCGCAGGGCTTTTGGCGGCAGCTCAGCTGTGCCGATCTCTACCAGAAATGTATGTTGTGCCATGTCCGTTCCTTAACCTTGCTTGTTCTCAGTGCGCTTGCACATGGGGAAACCCAGCGCTTCGCGGGAGGCATAGTACGCCTCGGCCACGGCCTTGGTCAGGGTGCGAATGCGCAATATATAGCGCTGACGCTCGGTGACCGAGATGGCCTTGCGGGCATCCAGCAGGTTGAAGGAGTGGGCAGCTTTCAGAATGCGCTCGTAAGCGGGCAGCGGCAGCGGCGTTTCCAGTGCCAGCAGGTGCTGGGCCTCTTTCTCGTACTGCTCGAAGCAGTGGAACAGGAAGTCCACGTCGGCGTGTTCGAAGTTGTAGGTGGACTGCTCCACTTCGTTCTGGTGGAACACGTCGCCATAGGTGGTCTTGCCCAGTGGGCCATCGGACCAGACCAGGTCATAGACGCTGTCTACGCCCTGAATGTACATGGCCAGACGCTCGAGACCGTAGGTGATCTCGCCGGTGACCGGCTTGCACTCCAGGCCGCCAACTTGCTGAAAGTAGGTAAACTGAGTCACTTCCATGCCGTTCAGCCACACTTCCCATCCCAGACCCCAGGCACCCAGAGTCGGGTTTTCCCAGTTGTCTTCCACGAAGCGGATGTCGTGGATTTCAGGATCCATGCCCAGCTCTTTCAGGGAGCCCAGGTAGAGTTCCTGAATGTTGTCGGGGGACGGCTTGATGATCACCTGGAACTGGTAATAGTGCTGCAGGCGGTTCGGGTTTTCACCGTAGCGGCCGTCGGTCGGACGGCGGGACGGTTGCACGTAGGCGCAGGCGATGGGCTCCGGGCCCAGAGCGCGCAGACAGGTCATGGGGTGTGAAGTACCGGCACCCACTTCCATGTCCAGCGGCTGAATAATGGTACAGCCCTGGCGGGACCAATAGTCCTGCAGCTGCAGGATCAGGCCCTGAAAGGTTTTGACATCGAATTTTTGCATAGTGTTTTTCGCGCGAAGTGAAATCAGAGCAAGATTTGCTGAATGTGAACCGAAGGAGTATACCGTCTGGCATGGTCGGATAATAGGCGAAATTGTAGGGGATTCATGGGGCGGGGCTGCGCCGGGCCTGGTTGGCCCGGGATGGAAGCCCCCTCATGTGGCCGATGAAATCCCCTTGTCGGACAGAGAGTTGGGCAGAGAAAAATAACAGGAGATGAAGAATGGAACTGCGCTGCGCCTGGGTAACCAAGGACCCGGAATATATCGAATACCATGACAAGCAGTGGGGCCGGCCGGTTTATGACGCCCGCGAGCTGTTTGCCAAGCTCTGCCTCGACGGCCAGCAGGCGGGACTGTCGTGGATCACCATCTTGAAGCGCACCGACAGCTACCATCGCGCCTATGCGGATTTTGATCCCGTGCTGATCGCCCGATTCGACGAGCAGGATGTGGAGCGGCTGATGCAGGACACCGGCATCATCCGCAACCGCCTCAAGGTGCAGTCGATCATCAAAAACGCCCGCGCCTATCTGGCGTTGCAAGAGCAGGGGATCGACTTCGCCGATTACCTGTGGGCCTTTGTCGGCGGCGCCCCCATGGTTAACCAGCGGCAGGGCAACGGCGATATTCCGGCCACATCAAAGGAGTCGGATGCCATGTCCAAGGCGCTCAAGAAGCTCGGCTTCAACTTCGTCGGCAGCACGATTTGCTACGCCTTCATGCAGGCAGTGGGGATGGTGAACGATCATCTGGTCAGCTGCCCCTGCCACGCCGAGTGTCAGCAGCCCGCCTGAGGCTGCTTATCGACCGTGCCAGACTCCCGCCAATAGGCTATCGGTCAGGCCGAATGGCCGGGGGCTGTCGGCCACCCTCTTCCTTGTGACAAATTCGGCTGCATTTGTAGCCGAATTTGGTCCGCCAAGCGCCGCTGGCGCACAAAAAACACTCACTCTCGCCAGCCGTTCAGACCTGCGTCAGACAATGGCGTGATGGCGCGTTACAATCCTGCCCCCGGCATGGTGCCGGACTGTATTCATAGAGGTTTTTTCATGCGAGCCAAGATACTGGTGCCAGCCCTGGCACTGACCATTGCCCTGACCGGCTGTACTACCAATCCCTATACTGGCGAACAGCAGACTGGCAAGGCCGCCTGGGGTGCGCTGGCCGGCGCCGCGACGGGCGCCGCCGTGGGGGCGCTCTCCTCCAGCAAGGGGGATCGCAAGAAGGGGATTCTGACTGGCGTGGCCGCCGGTGCCGCCCTAGGTGGCGGTATCGGTTACTACATGGACGTGCAGGAAGCCAAGCTGCGCGAGAAGCTGCAGGGCACTGGTGTCAGCGTGACCCGCAATGGCGACGAGCTGATCCTCAATATGCCGAACAACGTCACTTTCGATAGCTCCAGCGCCCAGCTGAAAGCGGCCGGTGCCAATACCCTGTCCGGCGTTGCCATGGTGGTTGCCGAGTTCGACAAGACCCGCCTGAACGTGGTCGGTCACACCGACAGCACAGGCTCTCGCGATCTGAACATGAAGCTCTCCGCCCAGCGTGCCGATGCCGTAGCTGCCCAGCTGATCGGCCATGGGGTAACGGGTAGCCGTATCTCCACCCAGGGTGTGGGCCCGGATCAGCCGGTTGCCACCAACAGCACTGCCGCTGGCAAGGCTCAGAACCGCCGGGTGACCATCACCCTGATCCCCACCGCCTAAGTCGTCCCGGTTTGTGGTAACGAAAAGGCCCCGCCAGTGATGGCGGGGCCTTTTGCTATCTGGTGTTGCGGACTTAGACGGCCGCAGTCAGTTGGATTTCCACCTTGTAGCCTTCGTGGGCAAGGCGGGCTTGTACGCAGGCACGTACCGGTGCCGTGTTTGCGTCAGGGGATCCAGGCATCCCGCTCGGCTTAGACAGCCGCAGTCAGCTGGATTTCCACCTTGTAGCCTTCGTGGGCCAGGCGAGCCTGTACGCAGGCCCGGACAGGCGCCGTACCCGCCGGGATCCAGGCATCCCACTGTTCGTTGAAGGCGGCGATGTCCGCAATGTCCTTCAGATAGATGTTGGCCATCAGGATCTTGTCGACCCCGGAGCCGTTGGTTTCCAGCAGGCGCTGCAGGCTGGTCAGCACTTCGCGGGTCTGCTGGTGAATGTCGGCGTCATCCGTGGCGGGCACTTCCACCACGTAGAGGGTGCCGTTGTGGATGACCACGTCTGACCAACGCTGGGTGGTACCGATTCGGGTAATGGCTGTCATGTTTGCTCCGAAACTGGGCTTATTGACCCTTGCGGATCAGATAGCGGTAGGGGGCCTGCTCTGTCTCGCTGGCGACCAGGGTGTGATCCATGAAGCGGCAGAAACTGGGGATGTCGCGAGTGGTTGAGGGATCGTCGGCGCTGACCAGCAGAGTCTCGCCCTGGGCCATCAAGCGCACTTTTTTACGCACCATCATTACGGGTTCCGGGCAACGAAGCCCGATTGCGTCCAACTCATGAGTCGCATTGCAGAATAAAGTAGTCATCAATAATCAACCTTCAACCTTCAACCGCACTTTCTTGCGCGCTATCGTCACGGGTTCGGGGCAACGAAGCCCGATTGCATCCAACTCATGGGTTGCGTCGCAGAATAAAGCACTCATCAATAATCAACCTTCAACCTATTCAGCTGCCAATGATACTCAAGGCGAAAAAATAATCAAACAATGAGGCCTGAATGCAGCATATGTAACCAAAGTGTGATCTGGCCCTACCCACATCTCGCCTTATGAGTAATATAAAAATTGAATCATATTCAACAAGGAGGTGTGAATATGCAGGTCTCCTACGGCAGATTGCAAGCCTACGCAGGCATGGGGTTCTTGGCTTTCGCCATGATAGTGATGGGCAGCCCGATCGGTAATACCGGCACCTGGTTCGGTGCCATGGTGATGATAGGGTTGGGGCTCTGGATCGAGCTCAGCGATTACTACGACGAAGATGAGGACGAAAACGACAACACTTAGCTCCCGGATTTCTCCCACAACGACAAAGGCGGATCACCATCCGCCTTTGTCGTTTCTGGCTGTCGAGAAAGGGACTAGCGGGTCGAGCGCATGGCCCGCTCCAGATGCAACGCCGTCTGCTGCGGATTGGCATTGGGATCGTTGAAGAAGTTGCTCAGCACATCCATGATCGCCTGGCGCATGTTGGTCGGCGTTGCCATCCCTTCCGCCATGCTGGGCAGCAGATTGCCCTCTCGCTCCGCCAGCAGGAAATCCTGATAGGAGCGCAGGGCGCAGCGATCGAACTTGCTCATGTCCGGCTTGGTGAGGGCGGGGATTGAGCCCTTCACCCGGTTGAACTCCTGCTGGAATTTCGGCGTCATCAGCAGCTGGGCCAGTTCACCCTGTGCCTGCAACTGGGCGGGATCCCGCTGCTTGAACATGGCGATAGAGTCCAGGTTATAGCTGAACAGACCGTCGCTGCCCGGGCTGGGCAGACACTCTATGTCTTCCCCTGGCCTGTAGTTGCTCACGCTCAGCTCCCCCTTCACCCAGTCCCCCATCAGCTGCATGGCGGCTTCGCCGGTTTCCAGCTGGGTGGTAGCTTGATGCCACTTCAAACCGACGAAGCTCTTGGGTACGTAGGCGCGCAACTGCTGGAAGCGGGTCAGCACCCGTACCATGTCGGGGCCGGTCAGGGTCGCGCCGTCCAGTTCGACGAAGGCCTTGCGATAGAAATCCTTGCCTCCCTCCCCCAGCGCCACCGTTTCGAACAGCACCGCCAGCTGCCAGGGTTCGTTGCCGATGGCGAGCGGTGTGATGTTCTGTGCCTTGAGCTGCTCTGCCACCACCACGAACTGGTTCCAGTCGGTGGGCGGGGTCAGCTCCAGCTTGTCGAAAACCTTGCGGTTGAGCCAGAGCCAGTTGACGCGGTGAATACCGGTTGGCACCGCCATCAGGGCACCATTCTGGCTGAGGGTTTCGCGCACCATGGCCGGTAGCTGCGGATACCAGCCGAGGTGTTCGGCCATGGGGGTGAGGTCGCGCAGAAAGCCTAGTCCGGCCCACTCCCGCAACTCGTAGCCCTTGAGGTGTGCCGCTTCCGGCGGGTTGGCCGCCAGCGCCCGGCTCTTGAGTACCGTCATGGCGCTCTTGCCACCGCCGCCCTGCACAGCGAAATCGTTCCACTGGTTGCCCTGCTCGGTCCACTCGGACTTGAGCACCTCCACCGCCTTGGCCTCGCCACCGGAAGTCCACCAGTGCAGCACCTCCACCTGGGAGGCGCCTACAGGCAGGGAGAGCAGGGCGACAATGGCAAACGGGAACAACTTCATACTGTGACAGCCTTGAGTGAAGGAGAGTGGTCGGTGCCGACCGCACGCCACCCGTGCAGCACCCCGACACGCTGGGAGGCGGCAATGGGCGAAGAGATCAGGGCGATGACAGAAAAAGATAACCACTTCATAAGGTTACTGCCTTGGTAGGGAGAGGGTGGCCTGCAGGCCGCCCTGCGGGCGATTTTCCAGCACCAGATCGCCGCCGTGGGCGTGGGCTATGTTGCGGGCTATGCCCAGACCAAGGCCGGTACCGGCCAGATCCGTGCTGAGCCGGTAGTAGGGCTCGAAGATGCGCTCGAACTGATCGTCCGGCAGGCCTGGGCCCTCATCCATGATAAAGAGGATCAGCATCTCCTCGTCGTCCATGATGATGATGCGCACCTTCTGGCCGTACTTGATGCCGTTGTCCACAAGGTTGCCGATGCAGCGCTTGAGCGCCAGCGGCTTGCCACGGTAGAGCTGCTTGCAGTGGCCCTCTATGGTCAGCCGTTCGTCATGCAGGTTCATGGACTCGGCCATCTGCTCCAGCATGGCGTCTATGTCCAGTTGCTCTATGTTCTCGTGGATGTCGGTGTCTTTCACCGTCTGCAGCGCCCCCTTGACCATCAGCTCCAGCTCGTCCAGATCCTTGTTGAACTTGCCGATCTGCACCTCGTCGTCGAGCAGTTCGACTCTCAGCCGCAGCCGGGTGATAGGGGTCTTGAGATCGTGGGAAATGGAGCTGAACAGTCGTTCTCTATCATCGATATAACGGCGGATGCGGTGCTGCATGATGTTGAAGGCGCGGGTCGCCGCCACGATTTCCGATGCCCCTTCCTCTTTGAGGGATGGCTGGTCTATATCCTTGCCCAGGTTGACCGCCGCCTTGGCGAGCCTACGCAGCGGGCGGGTCTGCCAGCGCACCAGCAGGAAGGTGAAGAAGCAGAGAAACACCGTCATCAGGGCGATGAAACGCACCTGGTTGCTCGGCATCACTGTATCGTCGAGGGTCATGTAGGGGGCGGGCAGCAGGGCCGCCAGATAGAGCCATTCACCCGGCTCTATCTCTATCTGGGTCACCAGCACGGGCGGATTGAGCGGTTCCAGCGACAGGGTATAGCGGGCCCAGGAGGAGGGCAGATCCGCCAGCAGGGTGTCGTTGTTGAAGACGTGCAGGTCCTCGGGTCGGGAGAAATCCACCTTGATGGCCATGGCGTCCGAGAGCTTGCGGACCAGCACCCCTTGTACCTCTTTGAGCACCAGCGTCTTGCGCTCGCTGTCGGGGATGGCGCTGATGTGGATCTCTTCCTCGTTGAGTGACACGAAGAAGCGGCTCCCCCCCATATTGCGCAGCTGATCCAGCGCGATATGGCGGTACTGCAGCGGCAGGGATTTGAAGAAGTTGACGGTGGAGGCGGCCGACAGCGCCAGATTGCGGGTGGTGCTGAGCATGCCTTCCAGCTCCCGTTTCTGGATCTGCTGCATCCAGATACCGGTGAGAATGGTCTGGGAGAGCAGGATGGCGAGCAGCAGCAACAGCAGCATCCGCGACAGCAGGGAGCGGGGGACCAGCGCCCGCCAGAACCAGCCACTCCTCATGGGATCTCGTGCCTTTTGTCGTTCAGCATGCCGTTGCTACCTTTTTACTCTTCACGGGATCTCGTGTACTTCGGCAATCAGCATATAGCCGCTGCCGCGTATGGTCTTGATGATGCGCGGGCTCTTGCCGTTGTCACCCAGCTTCTGGCGCAGACGGCTGATCTGCACGTCGATGCCACGCTCCATCGGCAGACTCTCGCGGCCCCGCGTTGCATCGGAGATGGTGTCCCTGTCCAGCACCACGCCGGGTTGCTGCAGGAACATGCCGAGCAGCAGGGCGTCACTGCCGGAGAGATCCAGCAGGCTGCCATCGTCGTGGGTCAGCTGGTGGCTCAGGGTATCCAGGGTCCATTCGGCAAAACGCAGGCGGCGGCTCGGTTCTTTCTCTTTTTCCGGCTGGCGGAATTCGGCGCGGCGCAGCAAGGCCTTGATGCGAGCCTGCAGCTCGCGCGGGCTGAATGGCTTGGCGATGTAGTCGTCGGCGCCGAGTTCGAGGCCGATCACCCTGTCTGCCTCATCGGAGGCTGCGGTCAGCATAATGATGGGTACCTGGGAGTCGCGACGGATCTGTTGGCACAGGGTAAAGCCGTCGTCGCCGGGCATCATGATATCGAGAATAATCAGGTCCGGGCTGTGCAGGGCGAGCTGCTGGCGCATCTCGTTGCCTTCCGCCGCCGTCAATACCTGGAAACCGGCCCTGGTCAGGTATTCATTGAGCAGCTCGCGGATCTCTTGGTCGTCGTCGACGATCAGCAGTTGTTTGCTCGTTGACATATGTATGTGCATCCACCCATTTTTTTGTGCAGATTGAACCTGTCGGGGGAGCAAAAAGCAAGCAAGCCCCCCATCTAATGTGAGGTTATGGGCAATATCCTCCCATATAGCGCTCTCTAAATAAAAAAGGCCGACCCAAACGGGGCGGCCAACACGCAGATTCCGACGACAGGAGATCACCCCGTGTGGCGATCTCGACAGACTCGATGACGGGCCGGCAAGGCCGACCCCAAAAAGACAATTCTGGCTCGCCCTCACTGTCGCAGTGAGGGCGAGCCGTTGACATCACACCCGTTCGAACACTGTGGCTATGCCCTGGCCCAGACCAATACACATGGTGGCAAGACCCAGATTGGCGTCCTTCTCCTCCATCAGATGGATCAGTGTGGTGGAGATGCGGGAGCCGGAGCATCCCAGCGGGTGACCCAGAGCGATGGCACCACCGTTCAGGTTGACCTTCTCTTCCGCCACGTCCAGCAGTCCCAGATCCTTGACGCAAGGCAGTGACTGGGCGGCGAATGCCTCGTTCAGCTCGACCAGATCGATGTCGCCTATGGTCAGACCGGCACGCTTGAGCGCCTTCTGGGTAGCAGGCACAGGGCCATAACCCATGATGGCGGCATCGCAACCGGCCACTGCCATGGAGCGTACTCTGACGCGCGGGGTCAACCCCAGCGCCTTGGCACGATCCGCGCTCATCACCAGCATGGCTGAGGCGCCGTCGGACAGGGCCGAGGAGGTGCCGGCGGTCACTGTGCCGTTGACCGGGTCGAACACAGGGCGCAGCTGGCTCAGGGTTTCGACCGTGGTCTCCGGGCGGATCACCTCGTCGTAGTCGTAGAAGAAGCGGGCGCCGCTGGCGTCATGCCCTTCCAGACCAACGATCTCTCTGGCGAAGCGTCCTTCCACGGTCGCGGCATAGGCGCGGCGGTGGGAGCGGGCGGCAAACTCGTCCTGCTGCTGGCGGCTGATGCCGTGCAGCTTGCCCAGCATCTCGGCGGTCAGCCCCATCATGCCGGATGCCTTGGCCACCGACTTGGCCATGCCGGGGTGGAAGTCGACCCCGTGGCTCATGGGCACATGGCCCATGTGCTCGACGCCGCCGATGATGAAGATGTCCCCATCACCGACCTGGATGGCGCGGGAAGCATCATGCAGCGCCTGCATGGAGGAGCCACACAGCCGGTTGACGGTGACAGCACCTACCTGCTTGGGGATCCCCGCCAGCAGGGCAGCGTTGCGGGCTATGTTGAAGCCCTGTTCCAGGGTCTGCTGCACGCAGCCCCAGTAGATGTCCTCGATCTCGTTCGGGTCGAGGTTGGGGTTGCGCAGCAGGATGGAGCTCATCAGGTGCGCGGACAGATCTTCTGCACGCACGTTGCGGAAGGCGCCGCCCTTGGACCGGCCCATGGGGGTCCGGATACAGTCGACAATGACTACGTCTTTCATGAATGGATCTCCTTTCCGCAATCAGTAGAAGGTTTTGCCCTGGGCAGCCATCTCGCGCAAGCGGTCGCTGACACGGTAGAGCGGGCCCAAGTCGGCATACTGGTCGGCCATGGCCACGTAACGATCCAGACCTATGGTGTCCAGATAGCGGAACACGCCACCACGGAAGGGAGGGAAGCCCAGACCATAGACCAGTGCGATGTCGGCCTCGGCCGGCGTGGCGACTATGGCCTCTTCCAGGCAGAGCACCACCTCGTTGATCATGGGGATCATCATGCGGGCTATGATGGCTTCCTTGTCGAAATCCTGTTTCGGCTTGGCAATGGGGGCCAGCAGCTCGTAAGCGGCCACATCGGCCACCTTCTTCGGCTTGCCCTTCTTGTCCTGCTCGTAGGCGTAGAAGCCCTTGCCATTCTTCTGACCGAAGCGGCTGGCGTCGTACATCACATCGATGGCGGTACGGCCTTCCTTGCTCATGCGCGCCGGGAAGCCCTGCGCCATAACGTCACCGGCATGGTGACCTGTGTCGATGCCGACCACGTCCAGCAGGTAGGCGGGGCCCATGGGCCAGCCAAACTCCTTCTCCATCACCTTGTCGACGGCGGCAAAGTCGGCGCCATCGGCGACCAGCTTGTTGAAGCCGAAGAAGTAGGGGAAGAGCACGCGGTTGACGAAGAAGCCCGGGCAGTCGTTGACCACCACCGGCGACTTGCCCATGGCGGCGGCGTAGGCCACCACGCGGTTGATGGTTTCATCGGAGGTCTGCTCGCCGCGGATGATCTCCACCAGAGGCATGCGGTGCACAGGGTTGAAGAAGTGCATGCCGCAGAAGTTTTGCGGGCGCTTCAGTCCCTTGGCCAGCAGGGAGATGGGAATGGTGGAGGTGTTGCTGGCGAGCACGGCGTCTTCGCCAATGATCCCTTCCACTTCGCCCAGCACGGCTGCCTTCACCTTGGGATTCTCGACCACGGCTTCGACCACCAGATCCACGTGCTTGACGTTGTCATAGCTCAGGGTCGGGGTAATGGCGGAGAGCACCTGGCCCATCTTGATGCCATCGATGCGGCCCTTCTCGAGCTGGCCGTTGAGCAGCTTGGTGGCTTCACCCATGCCCAGCGCCAGCGCTTTCTCGTTGATGTCCTTCATCACAGCCGGAATGCCCTTGCTGGCAGACTGGTAGGCGATGCCGCCACCCATGATGCCGGAGCCCAGCACGGCGGCGTGGCTAGTGGCCTTAGCAGCCTGCTTGGCGGCCTTCTTGGCCAGCGCCTTGATGTGCTGATCGTTCAGGAAGATGCCGACCAGCGCCTTGGCGACGTCAGTCTTGGCCAGCTTGATAAAGCCTTGTGCCTCGACCACCAAGGCTTCGTCACGGCTCATGCCGGCGGCGGCTTCGACGGTTTTCACCGCCGTCATGGGGGCCGGATAGTGCTTGCCCGCCACGGCGGCAACCATGCCGGCGGCGGTGCTGAAGCTCATCATGGCTTCCAGCTTGGAGAGACGCAGCGGGGCCTTCTTGGCGGCGCGGCGACTCTGCCAGTTCAGCTTGCCCGCGATGGCATCTTTCATCATCTGTACGGCGGCGCTGTGCAGCGCCTCAGGCGCGACCACGGCATCGACGGCACCCACCTTGAGGGCATCATCGGCACGGTAATCCTTGCCTGTGGTGATCCACTCCAGCGCGTTGTCGGCACCGATGAGGCGCGGCAAACGAACAGTGCCGCCAAAGCCTGGCATGATGCCGAGTTTGGTCTCGGGCAGGCCAATCTTGGCGCTGGTGTCGGCCAGACGAAAATCGGTGGAGAGTATGGTCTCGCAGCCGCCGCCCAGGGCGTGGCCCTTGATGGCAGAGAGGGTCGGTACCGGCAGATCTTCGATGGCGCTGAAGATGTCGTTGGCCTTTTTCAGCCAGCCGAGCAGATCTTCTTGCGGCAGATCGAACAGTTCCAGGAATTCGGTAATGTCGGCACCGACGATAAAGGCGTCTTTGCCGGAGGTGAGGATCAGACCTTTTAGTTCACGTTCTTGTTTTAATGCGGCGATCGCTTCGCTCAGTGAGAGCAGGGTAGCGCGATCCAGCTTGTTGACTGAACCCGGGGCATCAAACCTCAGTTCGGCAATGCCGTTTTCGAGGTAGCTGACCGACAGGGTTTCGCCTTGGTAGATCATGAGAGTGTCTCCTTGTTCCCACTCGGTGGGGGGTGTTGCTCCTTTATCCCCAGCAGGGGGCGAGGCTCACTATTGATCCAAAAGAAGACAATTTCAACACCTATTTAAAACATTTGTTTAACAGGTTTCGAGTAAAAGCTCGCCTCAGGTTAACAGTCAAAATAAAGGCGTCTGATGACGCCTTTATTAATCTTGAACCTTGTCAGCTGGCTAGTTCAGGCCGATCCCGATACTGGCTCAGCACATCGGGATCGGCGAGAGCGTGGGTGTTGTTGACGGGCCGGTTGTGCACCACTTCCCGCACCGCCAGCTCCACTATCTTGCCGGACTTGGTGCGCGGAATGGCGTCCACCTGCAGGATGCGGGCCGGCACGTGGCGGGCGGTGCAGTGCTGGCGCACCTGCTGGCGGATGCGCTCGCGCAGTGCTTCGTCCAGCTTGAGACCAGGCTTGAGCTTGACGAACAGCACCACCCGCTCGTCTTGCTGCCACTGCTGGCCGATGACGATGCTCTCTTCCACCTCGTCCAGCTGCTCCACGTAGCGGTATATCTCGCTGGTGCCGATGCGCACGCCCCCCGGATTGAGAGTGGCATCGGAGCGGCCATAGAAGAGGATGCCGCCAGTGTCGGTCAGCTCGATCCAGTCGCCGTGGCACCAGATGTTGTCGAATCGTTCGAAGTAGGCGGCGTGGTACTTGTCCCCGCTCTCGTCCCCCCAAAAGCCGATGGGTTGGGCCGGGAAGGGCTTGGTGCAGACCAGTTCCCCCTTTTCCCCCTGCACCGGCTGGCCCGCCTCGTTGAACACCTGTACCGCGAGGCCGAGGCCGCGTCCCTGGCTCTCGCCGCGATAGACGGGGCTGATGGGATTGCCGATGACGAAGCAGGAGCAGATGTCGGTGCCGCCGGAGATGGAGCTCAGTTGTACATCTTTTTTGATGCCTTGATAGACGTAGTCGAACCCTTCCGGTGAAAGCACAGAGCCTGTGCTGCAGATGAGCTGCAGCTGTGGCAACTCATGGGTCTTGATGGGGGCATAACCCTGCTTGTGCAGGGCATCCAGGTACTTGGCCGAGGTGCCGAACAGGGTAATCTTCTCGTCTCGCGCCAGATCCCACAGCACCTTGCCGTCCGGATAGAAGGGGGAGCCGTCATAGAGCACCAGAGTGGCGCCGGAGGCGAGTGCGCTCACCAGCCAGTTCCACATCATCCAGCCGCAGGTAGTGAAGTAGAACACCCGCTCCCCCGGCTTGATGTCGCAGTGCAGCTGATGCTCCTTGAGATGTTGCAGCAGGGTGCCGCCTATGCCGTGGACGATACATTTTGGCTTGCCGGTGGTGCCGGACGAATAAAGGATATAGAGCGGATCGTTGAAGCCCATGGGCTCGAACTGCAGACTGGCATCCGGCTGGCTGGCCAGCACTTGCTGCCAGTCGTGGCCCAGTTGCAGGGGATTGCCGAGCAGGGGAATCATCACCACCTGCTCTATGCTGTCGATCTGGCTGACCACGCCGGCCACTTTGGCCTGGATGTCGATGGCCTTGCCGTTGTAGCGATAGCCGTCTACCGCAAACAGCACCCTGGGCCGGGTCTGGCCGAAGCGCTCCACCACGCTGGCCTCGCCAAAGTCGGGGCTGGTGGAGGTCCAGATAGCGCCCAGGCTGGTGGTTGCCAGCATGGCCACCACGGTTTCCGGGATATTGGGCAGGTAGGCGGCGACCACGTCGCCCCGACCTATCCCCTGGCTGCGCAGCCACTGGGTCAGTCTGGCCACCTGATCCGCCAGTTCACGCCAGCTCAGGGTGCGGCTTGGGCTGCCTTCGATGCGGGAGATAATGGCCGGACTCTCATCCTGGCGGCGCAGCAGGTTTTCGGCGAAGTTGAGTCGGCTATCGGGAAACCAGCGTGTGTGCTGCATATCCTGGCGGTTCTCTGCCACTATGTCGCCGAGTTCCCCTTTGACACCGCAGTGCTGCCACACCAGAGGCCAGAAGCGAGTGGTCTTTTCCACCGACCACTGATAGAGCTGGGCATAGCTGTGCAGTTGCAGGCCGTGGAAGCGGTTGACCTCGCCCATAAACTGCTGGAGATTGGATTGTTGAATCCTGTCCTGATCCGGTTGCCACAGGCAAAGATTGTGCATGAGTAGTCCCTGACTGCATGTATCTACCGGCAGTGTATTGAATTGTTTTTTATTTGTTAATGATTGGTTTTTGTTTCATAACAAAAGCTTTGTAACGTATGCGTTACCTCACGAAGCGATAGCTTGACGGTTCGAGCCTTGATTCGCTTGATGTTATGCTGAAATCACATTTCTCCCGGAGCAGGACGCCATGAGCAGCTACAGCCAACTTTTTGCCCAGCACCTCGATACCTTGCAGCATCGCACCCGCGACATACTGCAACAGCAGGGGCTCAGCGGCCTGGCCATCCACTCCGGCCAGACCCACCGCATCTTCCTCGACGACCAGGATTACCCCTTCAAGGTGAATCCGCACTTCAAGGCCTGGTTGCCGGTACTGGACAATCCCCACTGTTGGTTGCTGGTGGATGGTGTAAGCAAGCCGGTGTTGCTGTTCTACCGGCCGGTGGATTTCTGGCACAAGGTGGCAGAGCTGCCCAATGCCTTCTGGGTCGACTTCTTCGACATCCGCTTCCTGACGAGGCCGGAGCAGATCGCCGATCATCTGCCTGCCAGCAAGCAGGAGTGGGCTTATCTGGGCGGTCATCTGGAAGTGGCCGAGCTGCTGGGGCTGGGTCAGCCCAACCCGGAAGCCGTGCTCAACTATCTGCACTATCACCGCGCCTACAAGACGCCCTATGAGCTGGAGTGCCTGCGCGAAGCGAATCGCATCGGTGTGCGTGGCCACATCGCTGCCAAGGACTCCTTCATGGCGGGGGCGAGCGAGTTCGAGATCAACCTGGCTTATATGAAAGCCGTTGGCCAAGGGGCCAATGACGCGCCTTACGGCAATATCGTTGCCATCAACCGCAATGCGGCCATCCTCCACTACACCCACTTGTCTGCCTTGCGGGTGCCGGATGCGGAACGTTACTCCTTCCTCATCGATGCAGGGGTGGACTTTCACGGTTATGCCGCCGACATTACCCGCACCTGGGCCTGGCGCAGGGGCGAGTTTGCCGATCTGATTGCGACGCTGGACTCACAACAGCAGGAGATTATCGAGGAGATAAAGCCGGGGCGGCGCTACAGCGAGCTGCATCTGCAGATGCACCACAAGCTGGCGCGACTGCTGCAGTCCGTGGAGTTGGTTGACATGTCAGTGGATGAGATGATCCACACCGGCGTGACCAATGTCTTCTTCCCCCACGGCCTGGGTCACTTCCTTGGCCTGCAAGTTCACGACGCGGGTGGTTTCATGCAGGATGAGCGCGGTACGCACCTGTCTGCTCCCGAACAGTTCCCCTACCTGCGTTGCACCCGGGTGATGGAGGTGGGCCAGGTGTTCACCATAGAGCCGGGTCTCTACTTCATCGATAGTCTGCTGGAGCCACTGCGTCAGAGTGAGCAGGGCAAACGGGTCAACTGGAACAAGGTGGAAGCGCTGCGTCCGTTCGGCGGCATCCGTATCGAGGACAACATAGTGTTGCATGCCAACGGGGTGGAGAATATGACGAGACAAGCGGGTCTCTGATGGCGGCTGGCTATTCCATCCCTGCCGTGCCGCTGGAGCTCAGTGAAGAGATCAAGAAGAGCCGCTTCATCACGTTTATTGCCCATACACCGACGGTCGAGGTGGCCAAGGCGTGGGTAAACGAGATAAAGCAGTTGCACCCCGGGGCCCGGCATCACTGCTGGGCTTTTGTTGCCGGGGCGCCGCAAGATAGTCAGGTTTACGGCTTCAGCGATGATGGCGAGCCTTCGGGGACTGCTGGCAAGCCTATGTTGGCACAGCTGATGGGATCCGGACTGGGTGAGATAGCCGCCGTTGTTGTGCGCTACTACGGTGGCGTGCTGCTGGGTACCGGCGGTCTGGTCAAGGCCTATGGTGGCGGTGTCGGTGCAGCCCTCAAGCGACTCGAGACTCAGATCAGGCATCAGCAAACCCCTTCTCTTATCCAGTGTGATTACACCGACATGGGCGCGGTAGAGGCGCTGCTCAGCAGCCATCACGGTCAGGTACTGGATGCCGATTATGGTGCTCGCGTCACTTTGCAGGTCGCGTGGGAATCCTCTGTTTGGGCCCAGGTTGATCGGGAATTGACCGACCGAACCCATGGACGGGTATCCCTTCGCTCCTTAGATGGCTAGAATCCATCGCTCTTTTAGCCTGAAGAGGGAGCCGGAATGCACATTCTGAGCATTATTCGCATCGTTGGCCTGCTGGTTGCGCTGTTCAGCTCGACCATGTTGTTGCCCGCCATGGTTGCGTTTGGTTATCGGGATGGTGGTGGTGCCGAGTTCGTCAGCTCCTTTTTTATCGCGCTTCTGCTTGGCGTGCTGCTCTGGTTCCCCAACCGCCATCACAAGAAGGAACTCAGATCGAAAGAGGGCTTCCTCATCGTCGTCTTGTTCTGGACTGTGCTGGGCAGTGTGGGCGCCGTCCCGTTCATTATCGGCGACGTCCCCGGTATGTCGGTCTCGGAGGCCTTTTTCGAATCGTTCTCCGGCCTGACCACCACGGGAGCAACCGTGCTGACCGGGCTGGATAACCTGCCCAAGGCCTTCCTGTTCTATCGTCAGTTGCTGCAGTGGCTGGGGGGGATGGGGATCATAGTGCTGGCGGTCGCCATCTTGCCGCTGCTCGGCATCGGCGGCATGCAGCTTTACCGTGCCGAGATCCCGGGGCCGGTCAAGGATACCAAGGTGACGCCACGCATTGCCGAGACTGCCAAGGCGCTCTGGTTCATCTATCTCTTGCTGACCATGCTCTGCGCCCTTGCTTACTGGCTGGCGGGGATGTCGCTGTTTGACGCTATCTGCCACTCCTTTTCCAGCCTCTCCATCGGCGGTTTCTCCACCCACGACGACAGTATCGGCTTCTTTAACAGTCCGGCGATAAACCTCATCACAGTGTGCTTCCTGCTGATCGGCAGCATCAACTTCGGCCTGCATTTCATGGTGTTTACCCATACGCCGGTGCGTCTGCTGAGCTATCTGCGCGATCCTGAAGTAAAAGTGTTCCTCGGTATCCAGCTGTTCCTGTTTTTGTTCTGCGCGGTCGTGCTGCTGCATCACAACCACTATGAACATTGGCAGGAGACCCTCAACCACGCCCTGTTTCAATCGGTATCGCTCGGCACTACCACGGGTTACAGTACCACCAGTTATGCGGATTGGCCCTCTATCCTGCCCATGATGCTGATGTTCTCTTCCTTTATTGGTTGCTGCGCCGGCAGTACCGGAGGGGGCATCAAGGTGATGCGTTTCATGATCCTGTTCATGCAGGGGGTGCGGGAGTTGAAGCGGCTGGTGCATCCGCGCGCCGTCTATACCCTCAAGCTGGGCCGCAAGGCGGTGTCGGACCGCATCGTCGAGGCAGTATGGGGTTTCTTCGCCACTTACATTATTCTGTTTGTGCTGTTCATGCTGGCACTGATCGCCACCGGGATGAATGAGGTGACTGCTTTCTCTGCTGTGGCGGCGACGTTGACCAACGTGGGACCGGGTTTGGGGGATGTGGCCTCCAACTTTGCCGGTACCAGCGCCGCAGCAAAATGGATACTGATCCTGGCCATGTTGTTTGGTCGATTGGAAATTTTCACGCTTCTGGTACTGTTTACCCCCGCATTCTGGCGTAGTTGAGGTTGTTATGGACAAGATTCTGGTGCTTTATTCCTCTCGGGACGGCCAAACCCGCAAAATCATAGATGTCATGCTGGAGGAGATGCCGGGATGCGAGGTGGTGATGCATGATCTGCATGCCCTGCCCATGTGCAACCTCAGCAAGTACAAGAAGGTGCTGATCGGCGCATCTATCCGTTATGGTAATTTTCATCCCAGCTTGCTCAGCTTTATCCACGCTCATCAGGAGCAGCTGGAGGTGGCCAACGCGGCCTTCTTCTGCGTCAATCTGACCGCGCGCAAGCCGGAGAAACAAACGCCGCAGACCAATGCCTATATGAAGAAGTTCCTGCGCCTCTCTCCCTGGAAACCCAAGACCTTGGGAGTGTTTGCCGGTGCGCTTCAGTATTCCCGCTATAACTGGTGGCAGACCCGCATCATTCAGCTGATCATGAAGATGACAGGTGGTAGCACGGATACCAGCAAGGATCTCGAGTTTACTGATTGGGAAAAGGTGCGCAGTTTTGCCCGGGAATTCTGGTCAAAAAGATAGCAACCTGATGTGAATACAGGGTTTATTGCCCGAAGGAGCCCCGCTGATGCGGGGCTTTTGTTTAATAAAACAACGGTTGAACCGCAAAACCGCAGAAAGTGCCATTTTTTGCGGTTTTGCTCTTGTCATCCTGGCGCGGCTCCCTATAATGCGCCCCTACCAGTACGGCGGAACACGCCAACCTGATGAGCCAGCTTCCTTGTGAAGCCGGCGCCGAAAGAAAAGCGAAAACAACCGCTTGACTTTTGAAGTGAGGAGCGTAATATGCGCCTCCTCAACGCGACAAGCGTGACGCTCTTTAACAATTTGAATCAAGCAATCTGTGTGGGC
>NZ_JAACFW010000025.1:0-75175 GCF_029237245.1 Aeromonas sp. 5HA1 | reverse complement strand
TCAATCTGCTCGACCAGCGCCAGTTTAAAAGTCAGCGAGTAATCGCGCTGTGTCCGTTTCACACCTTGTCCCATCGGGCTCTCCGTTTATGTGGGGGAAAGGTGTAAACCATATTCAGGACGGGACAACATAAACAAAGGGGGGATCGCCTGCCGGCGATCCCCCTTGTGCACAACATCAGCCTGATCAGCCCATCAGCAGGGCGCGCAGGCTCTCCACATCCAGCCCGCGTACTTCGGACTGGCCACTGAGCAGGCCATCGGCCAGTGCCCGCTTCTCGTCGTGCAGGGCGACTATCTTCTCTTCCACCGTCTGCTCGCACACCAGCCGATAGACAGTCACCGGCTGGGTCTGCCCCATGCGGTGGGCCCGATCGCTCGCCTGATCTTCCACAGCCGGGTTCCACCAGGGATCCAGGTGCAGCACTGTATCGGCCTGGGTCAGGTTGAGGCCCGTGCCCCCCGCCTTGAGACTGATGAGGAACAGCGGCACCGGCTCGTGCCGGAAGCGCAGTATGGAGTCCTGGCGGGACTTGGCGGAGCAGCCCCCATCCAGATAGCAGTAATCCCATTTTTTCTGTTCAATGCGCGCGCGCAGCAGGCTCAGCAGATCGACGAACTGGCTGAACACCAGCACTCTATGACCGTTGCCGATCGCCTCGTCCAGCAGGGCCATCGCCTCGTCCAGCTTGCTGCTGGTCTGGGACCATTCGGGCATCACCAGCTCGGGGGAGCAGCAGAGCCGGCGCAGCCGGGTCAGGCCGCTCAACACGTGCATCAGGGCGCGGCCATCGGCACTTTGCACCTGCTGCACCACTTCGCGCCGGGTTGCCTCATACAACTGGCGCTCCTCGGGGGAGAGGCTGATGTGATGAATGATCTCTGTCTTGTCCGGCAACTCGGTCAGCACCTGCTGCTTGAGACGACGCAAGATAAAGGGACTGATCACAGCCCGCAGCAGGGCCATGTGCTGGGGATCTTTTACCGCCTTGCCGAAGCGGCGCTTGAACTCGCCCAGGCTGCCGAGCAGACCCGGGTTGATAAAGGTAAACAGGCTCCACAGCTCCCCAAGATGGTTCTCGATGGGGGTGCCGGAGAGGGCAAGGCGAAAATCCCCTTCGAGCTGGAACAGCAGCTTGGCACGCTGGGTGCCGGCATTTTTGATCTGTTGCGCTTCATCCAGCACCATGCTCGACCAGCGGCGGGACTTGAGCGCCTCCGCCAGGCTGCCGAGCATGCCGTAGTTGAGCAGGATCACCTGGCCGGCCCTGGCATCGCGGATCACCCCTTCCCGCTCGGAAGGGTTCTCGAATACCACCACCTCAAGTTCGGGGGCGAAGCGCGCCACCTCTTCCTGCCAGTTGGTGACCACTGACTTTGGCACCACCACCAACGCCGGGCCCAAGTGCTGGCGCATGCGCAGCACTATGAGCGCCTGCAGGGTCTTGCCCAGACCCATGTCATCGGCCAGACAGGCGCCGAAGCCATGATGGGCCAGAGTCGCCAGCCAGCGTACCCCGTCCTTCTGATAATCCCGCAGTGGGGTCAACAGTTCGGCCGGGCACTCCACCTCCTGCTGCCACTCCTGTTGCAGGGAGTGCCAGGCGTCATCCCCCTCAGTGGTGATGACGGAGAGCAGGCGGGTGAGCGGATAGGCCAGCTTGTTGTTGATGCGTTGCTCTTCATCCAGCATGGCGCCCAGCATGGTGAGCCGCTCCACCAGCTTGTCACTCAACATCAGGCTGGTCTTCTCGTCGAGCTGGACGGTGCGCTGACCTGGCGTCATCTGGCGCAGGATGAGACGCAAATCGAGGATCTGGTGCTCATCGAGGGCCAGTGCCCCCTCCACCTGGAACCAGTCCTGGCGCCGCTCGATACGCAGACTCAGGGCCGCTTCGTCCAGACTCTTGAGGCGGGCGCTGTCCTGATGCCAGTGAATGACCACACCGGCATCCACCAGCTCGGGCAGGGCATTGACCAGTGCCAGTGCCTGCTCCCCCTGAAGTAGCCACTCACTCCCTGGCAGCCCTATGGGCAGTGAATTGCGCAGTTGCTGGGCCTGCCCCTTCTCGGCGAGAAGATCTCGCTGCCAGTAGTGATAATCCTTGATCCCCTGGCGCACTATGGCCTCCCCCTTGCCAAGGGGAAGCGGCGGCAACTCACCCTGCCGGGTCACCAGCTTGACCGCCAGCTGGCCATCCTGCCAATCCAGCTGTACCGAGGGAATACCGGGCCAGGGGGCCAATTCGGCATTACCTTGCAGACCTGCCACCTGGCTGTGCCAGGGCAGATCGGGGATGGCGTCCAGGGTGCGCTGCAATTCGCTTAAGCCCTCGGCGGGCAACAGGGGGATAGATTCCAGTGCAGGCAGGCGATCGAGCAGCGCCTGAGGGGTGAGGATGAGCTGCCACAAATCCTGTGCCAGCGGCAGTATATGGGCACCGCGCGCCGCGGCGGACGGGCTCAGCAAGGCACTCATGCCCTGCTCGGTGGCGACAATCTGCAACAGGGGCGCACTGACGGCCAGTTGCAACTTCTGCCCCTTGGCATTGAACAGCCGCGGATGAGTGGCAAGGGGCGCCCAGGCCTCTCGTGGTAGCTGGCCCATGACCCTCGGCAGGGTGCGTACCAGCGCCCAGTCCTCTTCGTCAAGCAGGGCGGCATATTGAGTCGAGAGCAGAGCGGGATCGACCCGGCGACCGGCGGTCCACTCCCCTTTGGTGCTCTGCTTCTGGATCTTGCACTCAAGCTCGGGCCCTTCGGCATGCAGCAGCCACACCAGCCGCTCCTGCGCCTTGCGCACGCCGCTGGAACGCCCCAACCCCTGCAACCAATTGAGCCAGCTGGCCGATGCGGGGGTCTTGTCGTCTTCGTCCTGGTCTGCGGATGCGTCATCCCCGTTGGCGGCTCGCAGTTGCTGCAGCGGTGCGCGGTGCGCCCCCTGCCCCAACAGGAGTCGCAGCAGATCCTGGCAAAAGGCCATCAGCCTGTGATGGGGTTGTGCCTCCAGCACATGGGAGAGATCCCACTTGTGCAGTATGGCAACCTGGGGACTTTGCTCCCCGTGCCTGGCAAGGGCGCAGAGATCGAGCCAGAGGTAACCCCAGTGCAACTCTTCCAGCGGCAATTGAAGGGTGTCGAACAGACCGACCGCCTGACCATGACGATCACCGGCCCACTGACCTAGCAGATCCGCCAGCAACGGAAACTGATTACCCAGACTGCGTTGCCACTTCTTGCGCTGCTCGCTGGCGATCACGGGGTCAGCTTGTTGCAACCAACCGAGCCAGAGCAGAGCACTGAACATCAGCGGCCACTGCCCCTTGGCACCCTCTGCCTGCCACTGGCCCAAGGCACCGAGCAGCCGTTCGGCGAGGGGTTGATCTTCCCCCTGCTCCGCCAACTGCTGCAAGGCGGGCCAGTGTGTGGTGACCTCGCCGGCAAGGTCGCCACAGAGCCACTGCCATTCGGCGGCGAACCCTTCGCTCACGCTTTTCAGCTCGGGAGCACAGGCGCTGGCAACCGATGCGAGCGGCCACTGCGCCCTGGGCTCGGCATCGAGCAGCGTTTGCAGGGAGAAGTGCATCAACATCAGTTGCTGCCATTGCGGGCTAGAGCCCGGCAGCAGGCGATGGGCATCGGTCACGTCGAGCAGGCCAAGCAAATCGGCCGCAAGATAGTAGGTCGGCACCTGACCCGCCTCACCAAGACAGAGCTCCCGTACCAGCGCCTGCGCCATCTCCTGGCCGGTGACCGAGGGCACCCGTGCCCAGTTCGGCATGGGGCATGCACCCGAACGTACCGCCAGAATCAGCGCCAGGGTTCCCTCTGCCGTCAGACTCCACTGCTGCTCCCCGCGCAGGCGCACCAGTCCCTGCTGCTGCAACTGCTCCAACTTGTCGATCAACGCCCGCCCGAGCGGCATCTGCGCTTGCAGCTGTTCTTGCAAATAGCGGGTACTGGCGGTGCGCTGCAACTGCAGCTCACTGAGCAGGGCATAACAATCGAAAGAGAGGGTGAACGCAGACATCAAGACTCACGGGCAGGTGCAAAAGCGGAATTTTAACGGGAAAGCGGCGGCGGCTCGACCCTTAACCGCGAAATAACTCAAAAAAAGCCAACTGGCTCATATAAACCAAGAAGCACGGAGGATCACAAAGGATGGAAGAAGACATGCCAAGAGGGGAGAACCTCGGCGAAATGACAATAAAAAAGGCGCCGTAGCGCCTCTTTAGGGAGAAACGTGCCGAAATGTCAGCCCTCCAGTAGCGCCAGACGGGCTTCCAGAGCCTGCAACTGTGACTTGAGGGTTTCGACTTCTTCTTCCAGCGCGCTCAACCTGTCCGCCGCCGGGGAGGCATAACTGCTGGCAGGGGATGCCTCGGCCAGCGCCTGCAGATCCACCTCACCGCTGAACAGATGGGCATAGCGGGATTCACGCTTGCCCGGTTCGCGGGGCAACTTGACCACATAAGGCCCCTGCTCAATCAGAGCAGCCAAGGCCACATCCACCTGAGTAACATCATCGAAGCTGCACAGGCGGTTGGTGCGAGAGCGCAACTCACCCGGTGTCTGAGGACCCCGCAGCAGCAGCTCGCAGACGATACCGAGCTCCTGCTCGCTGAACTTGAGAGTACCGAACTCGGTATTGCAGAAGCGGTGCTGGTAACGGGGTACCCGGGCATTGAAACCGGCAGTGTTGACGACCAGACGCTTGCGGATCAGCTCATCCACCACGGCGCGGATATCCAGCTCGGAGAGATCCAGCACAGGTTCACGGTTGCTCTTCTGGTTGCAGGCATTGACCAGGGCATTGAGGGAGAGGGGGTATTGATCCGGCGTGCAGATCTCTTTCTCTATCAGAGCGCCGATCACGCGGGCTTCCAATGGGCCTAGCACTAACTCCATTTCATACTCCCTTTCTAAAACAAGACGTTGAGGCCACTATCTTAGCCATGGCGCCTCTGCCGTCCAGCAAAGGCGCCTATTTTTGCGAAGCAGTAGTGCGGTTGGTGAAACATCGCGCAACCTTGCCGTCCTGCTTTGCACCTGCCGCCGGGCATCAGGAGGAGGGTTTACCCTCCAGCGCAGTGGCCACGGATTTGGCGGCCGAACCAGTTAGCAAGGGATCACCCGGATAGAGCATCAGGGCTTGCGTTCGCAGCGCCTGCGCCTCTTCTTGTCGCCCAAGCGCACCGAGTGCGATCACCATATTCGCGTAAATATTGGCTCTGGGGGTATGGCGTACAAATGCCTGACCCCAATCGAGATAGGCTTCCAGCTCCGCCTTGTTATCAGTCTGCAAGCCCACCATCAACCGCACCGAGTTCACGTCAAACTCCACCCGGGTCAACCAGGCCATGGGGTTGACGACATCGAGCAGCAGGGTTGGATCCTTGTAACCGCCGCGCTCGTACTTGGTCACCACCCAGGCGGTATGAATGGCAGTGAGCATGAAGGGCACAACCAGCACAGGGATGGCGATGGCCAGAAAGCGCAGCAGCAACCAGGGGCGATAGACATATTCACGCCAGCTGGCTGTCTGCATCCCCTCCTCCACTTCCGCATCCAGCACATGGATCAGCAGCAGCAGAGCCCACCACAGAGCGATGGCGTGATAGAGCGGATATTCGGTCTGGGTGTGCAGCAGTATGGGAGTCACCAGTGCCAGCAACGCCGCCCCCTTGACCCAGCCCGCCCTGGCAAGCCGCCACAACAGCGCACCACCCATCAGCGCCATGCCGATCATGGGGGCCAACCCCCCTTCCACCGCCCAGTAGAGAAACTCGTTGTGGGGGTGATCGAGGTTGTATTCAATCTGCACCATGGCCGGGTTCAGCGCCTTGTCGGCCATGTAGTGATGCAGAAATGTGGTCTCAAAACTGCCGTAGCCCCAGCCGGCCAAGGGGGATTCCACAATCAGCCTGGCGGCATAGGGCCAGTAGACGGAGCGCATGCCACCGGATTGGTACACCTCAAGCCCGCGCTTGACGCCGCTGATCCCGTATTGGGACGCCAACCCCAGGCCGACACCGAGCGCAACCAGGCCAAGAATACGGGCCAGTTGATGCTGACGATGCAACTGTGGCGCAAGCAGGAGCAGGGCCAGCAAGCCACCCAGTTGTCCCACCCGGGATTGCAACACCACCAGCAGCAAGCTGGCCGCCAGGATCACCCCATAACGCAGCCCTCGTAGCCAGACATTGGCATTGCCGCGCAGCTCAAGCCAGATGGCGAGGGAAAGTCCGGTCGCCATAAAGGTCGCCATCACATTGGGCTGCTGAAAGATGCCATAAGGGCGATTGGCCCGAGTGTCATAACCGAGCCAGTTGCCCGGGGTCAGCAGGTAATACTGCACCAGCCCGAGCAAGGCCTCTATCGCTACGGCCCCCAACAACAGATAGAGCAACTGATCACGGGCCTGACGAGCCAGTTGCCATTGGTACAGACAAAACAGAAACAGCAGACCGGCAAACAACCCAAGCAGCCGGGGAATGGCATAGTCCTTGAGTTCAAAACCGGGATACGCCATGGGTAGCAACAACAGGCATCCACCAAGCCATAGCCTGGCCTGCAAAGACGAGAATATCAACCGCTGTTGCAGGGTGACCTGCCACAACCCCAGGCCGATGACGAGGCTGGCAAAGACCCAGCCCCAGGCATTGAATGGCAGATAGAGCCCGGCCCCACCGGGGTTGTGCATGAAGAAGTGCATGGCCAGCAGCCAATAAGCTAAAAACAAAATCCAAGATGTACCATTCATATATCAACCCCGGTCACTCAGCGAGCACCAAAACCTGTTGCCATGGTTTTAATTGTCTTAAATACAATTAATACATCAAGCCATACAGAGAAATTCTTAATGTAGTAAAGGTCGTATTCTACCTTTTTACGTGTGCTGTCTATATCTGCTGAGTAACCATACATGACCTGAGCCCATCCACTTATACCAGGACGGACCATATGACGATACATATAAAATGGAAGCTCATGTTGAAATTTCTCGACAAATACTCTTTGCTCTGGCCGAGGGCCAATTAGGCTCATATCCCCTTTTAATACGTTAAAAAACTGCGGCAACTCATCAATTCGATATCTTCGAATAAGTGCTCCCACCCGAGTTGTTCGACCATCACGTTCCTCAGCAAACTTAGCACCACCCAGTTCAGCATTAACATGCATACTACGAAATTTGTATATTATAAAATCCTTATTTCCTTGGCCTACCCTTTTTTGCAAAAAAAATATAGGGCCAGGGCTATCAATTTTTATAAGAGCTGCAGTAGCAAGCATTAATGGGAGCAGTAACGGCAGCGCAACTATGATGGCTACCATATCAACAACCATTTTAATATAAAGATAATACAATGACGGGGTAATCGCACCCAAATTACTTTGATGCAAAAAATCCAAACTAACTCTACCGGTTAAAGATTCATAAATTTGTTTGCTATCATAAATTGGGGTTTTTAACAATGCGCAGTTAGCTAAAACCCTTTGCCACTGATCTTGTAACTCAAGAGTGTTAAGATCCGCGACTACAGCATCATAACAATAGTCAAAGAGAGTCAAATCATTAACAACATACCAGTCTATACCATCAATCTCACACAGAGACTTATAATTTCCAACAGGAATAATAGCGTATTTTCTTCTACCATACATGACACCCAACAGACAAATGAGCCAACACAATATCAAAACAAGTAAATAAGAACAAAGAATAACACTGCGACTATACTCAAAACGAGTTATCAATAATATTGCAAATAGCAACAAATATATAGTTGTAACCGTTTTAATCATGTATGGTAGCACCTGTGAACCAGGATAGATCATAAAGCGATCAAGAGAAAAACCTGCAATCATGCACGAAATAAAGATACCTAAAATGGTATTAACCCTGACCGAGTCAAAACTATACCAGAAACCCCACCCCCAAATTAAAAAAGCAGGTAACAAAGTAGCAATCAATGCGGCCAGAAAGAACATCATGGCATAATTAAATCGCCCGCGTACAAAAGAGTGACGGCTAAAGAATTGATGACTGTTGTTTCGCATTAATCTCTTCACTTTTTGTCTATTAATCCGAACTCACCAGAAAATTGGTGCTCAAGCATATCCAAGTAAATTTTTATTATTTTTTTTTCATCGAAATTCGCAGCAATAAAAGTTCGCCCAGAATTCCCCATAGATATTCTCTGCTCTATATTCATATTAATGAATTTTATCATCGCACAAGTCAATGACTCGATACTTCTAGCCTCACATAATAGACCCGTTTCACCATGCCTAACTACATCACGACATCCAGGAACATCGGTAACAATTATCGGTTTTGCCATTGCGGCCGCCTCAATCATAGTGCGTGGTAATCCCTCTCTGTAAGAGGGTAGTACAACGCAGTCACTTTTCATGATTACGGGTCTAACATCATGTGTGGTTCCAAGATACTCAAGTACACCCTCATTAATCCATACCTTCAACTGGTCGTAACCAATCGCACTGGGATTGTTAGCCTGAAAATCACCTAATAATTTAAACTTTACATTAGGATAAACACTGCGAACATACTTGGCTGCTGCAACATATTCACCTACACCTTTATCCCATAATAGACGAGCGATAAGTAAGAAATGGATTGAATCATCTTTAGAAGGATTTATGACTGGATAGAAAAAATCAAGATCGACACCCTCACCAGGAAATATGCGAGCCTTTCTACTATCTATTATTCGCCGCGAAACGAATTCATTCCGATCATCTTCATTTAAAAAAATTATTAAACGTGGATATTTAAGAGCATACTTATAAAGCAACCTAACAACTTTTGGTATCAAACCATTATTTAAGAACGCATAGCCTAAGCCTGTTGTTATGGATATTGTTGGTAGATGACAGAGCCACGCAGCAAATGAACCATATATATTCGGCTTTACTGTATAATGGATAATTAAGTCGACATCAATCCTGCGGTACAATTTCACCAAGTCCCATGTCAACTTAAGATCTGCAAATGGATTTACGCCTTTGGCAGACAGCGTCAAGGGAATAAATGAACACCCTAAATCACAAAGCAAAAAGACTGTACCATCAGGTGGTGCAACAATGGTGATGCGATATCCACGCTGTAAAAGAGCAGATAATAGCCCCCCCCGAAAGTTCCACATTGACCAAGCAGTATTGGCCACCATACAAAGGTGTATACTCATAAGCAATCCTGGTATAAAGTTAACCAGTGCTGACTAATTACCTTAATCGAGTAATGGTTAATTACCCGTGAGCGAGCCTCCTGGGTTATCGCCTCCTTCTCAAGAGGTGAAAGTAAAAGAGCATGTTCTATTGCAGCGGATAACCGTATGCTATCTTGTGGCGGAACAAGCAAACCGGCAGTTCCAACCACCTCTTTCACACCACCGCAATCGGTAGCTACCACTAGCAGCTCAGTAGCCATCGCCTCTGCTACGACTAAAGAAAATCCCTCCCAAGCAGATGACAATACAAATATATCTGCCGCACTCATCCATTTTTCTATATCATGGCGCAGCCCCAAGAAATGCACTCTCGCCATTAGACCTTGTGCTGCAACCATTGACATCAAATAAGCCTTATCCTCTCCTTCTCCAATAATAAACAACTGAACATACGAATATTGAGAGGATAGCCTAGCAAATGCTTTTAGTAAATTTTTATAGTCCTTTGCCGCAGTTAATCGCCCGACAGCTAGCAATAAAATTGCATCCTCTTTTACTCCTAATTGAAATCGTAATTGCATCCGACTCACAACATTAAAAGAAAAGCGTCTAGTATCAATACCATTATACATAACTTGCATACGCCCTGCAGCTACAGCTCCTCGCTTAATGAATATATCGACCGCCGCCTGACTTACATTCGTACTTAAATCACATAGTCGGTCCGTTAGCCGATAAGCAAGCATATACACATCTCCCCCTTCATTGATACTATGAGCGGAGCAGATGAGCTTAGGAATAAATATCATCAATCTAACTAATCGAGTAAATAAATTTGCATGAACCATGTGGCTGTGCACCACATCCGGTTTATATTGCCGAAGCAATTTAACGGCCTCCCAATAAGAATTTACAAAACTCAGTGGATTTTTACTCATTTTCAATAAAGCTACATCCACTTCGGCTGAATATGGGCGATTGACTATCTCACCAGTCATGACAATGAGTAATACTTTGTGGCCAATTTTAATAAATTGATCTGCCAAATCACAAACTTGTCGTTCAGCCCCTCCCATGCCAAGGCCTGTTATAACAATAGCAATTTTCATACTATTTTCTTAAGCAGCTGTAAATAATACATTGAAAACTCCTGATACACGCTTTAATCTTCCCTATCCATCTAACATCTCGGATGATTTGATCTCTATAGAAAACCCCAAAACCATGAGGGTTGCTTTTCAAATTTCTTTTGAAGTTATTGGTGTAACCATCAGGAAGATACTCGCATATATATATTATCTGATCTACATAAAACATTATCTTTCCTACATCAGAAATTTTATTCCATACATATAACTCTGGTACAAAATTTTCATTTTTGAATTCTGGAAAAGGACATATCTTCATTACTTTCGTACGAAATAAGTAAGCTAAATCTCCTTTAAGGATATGCCCAGCCATCGTTGGATTCATCACCATTGTCTTATTGAATGACACTTCCAAAGCGCCAATAATATGACCTGATAAAGTAGCCTTTCTAAAACACATACCGACAAACTCAGAGTCAATATCATTGATATATCGATATAGCTTCTCAACTGCATCATGCATTAATAAATCATCACTATCAACAATGAGGATCCAATCACCTGATGCTCGTGATATAGCTGTATTTATAGCACGATGCTTACCACCATTTTTTTGATAATGATAGTTAACTTTAAAATCAGCACTTCCTATACATCTTGAAATAAAATCAAATGTGTGGTCTGTACTACCATCATCAATTATCAACCATTCAAAACAACGTATATTTTGCCGACACAAACTTCTATATAACCTTGGCAGAAAATATGCTCTATTATAAGTCGGTGTTACTATTGTAATCATCCAGCCCCCGGACACACTGCCCCGAATAGGTATAAGTGAAACATAATAATATAGTAGTAATCATCATCAAAAGAGCATTGAACACGTAAACTATATATATTTCACCAGAACGAAAAACACTCAAAAGCACCCAGTAATTAAAAAAACTAACAATAGAAAGAAATGACCACTTAAAAAGTATTAATATATATTTCCCATCACGATATAATCGTTGCATCAATATACTATCTACTGCCATAAATGACAGTGCAGGCAACATCATTTTCGCCAATGCTGTTGCTGGCTGGTAATGTTGACCAAATATCAGTAAAATAATATCGCTCAGCCATACCCATCCCAGTAATTGCAAGAAGAACGTGAAGAGTAAAATATATAAAATGACTGTGCGGATACTTTTAACTTTTCGTCCATATAACATTATCGGTGCGATCGACTGTACAACTATACTTATTATGAGCACCGCTTGTTCAAGAATTTGATTGGCAACACCATACGTAGCCAGTTCTTCAAACCCCAAATAATACTCAACAAATAGACGGTCTAGTCGCATGTATATAAGCATCAAGATCAATGGTATCCAAAGCATGATACCTCTCTTCAGCATTATAAGAGATACCGTTTTATCCCAATCCCAGATACCACCTCGAGATATGATTAAAAAGCACAATGCAATAGCTAAAAACAATGCTTCCATCACTCTAGTTGAGTAAATGACAAGAGTGGATGAAATTGAAAGGGCTATAAACACCAAAAGAACTCTTAGTAATAAGACAGAGAGACGGATAGCAACAACCACTCCAATTTTTGTTTGTGCCTGATAAAAGTTTGCAATAACTGAAAATGGCTCATTGAAAATGACCGCACATGTCAACAACGTTAGCATTAACTTTATATCTTGATCTTCAACAAAAAAAAATGCATAGAAAATTCCGATGAAAAAAGCAAGAAGCGCTGATGAAAAGCGCAATATAAATACTGAAGTTAATATCTTCCAATGCAAACGTGGATGACGCACTAACGCCGGAACTACAACTTCAGAACCAGCAATCAACGCAAAAGATGAAAATAAAATTGTTAAATTTATAGAATAGAGCCATTTGCCGTAAAGAGAGATACCAAGCAAGTGGCTTATGACTCCTTCACAAAAAAAAACCAGACCTACAGCTACAGCCTTTTCAAATAACAAAAAAACAATATTGGCAATAATTGCAGCATGGTTTTTATAAAATGCCAAAACTTGGGCTAATAACATTCAGGTTGTCTCATCATGGCGGCTCAGTTATTAGCCAATAAGAAATCCACATTATGTACAGATAACTTAACAACATTGTTTCTTTCTGTCTGTTGCTGTTTTGCAAGCCACACTAGATCACATATTCCATCTGTAGGTTCAAACGCAGCAGGCGCATGCATCAGAATGTCACGTACTTGCTGTTGATCAAAACGGTGACAGGCATCATCCAGCGAAGCCAGCAAGGGCCGCAGTCGCAACCAGGGCAGCCAGCTCTCTTGTGCCACCATAATCCGAGGATGGTCGGTTCCTCTGGCATCATCACCAATCAGTAACTCTTCGTAGAGCTTTTCACCCGGCCGTAAACCTGTCACCTCGATGGCAATATCACCATCGGGCCGCAGCTCATCACGCAGTGTCAGGCCGCTCAGGCGTATCATGCGTTTGGCCAGTTCCATGATCCGTACCGGTTGCCCCATGTCGAGAACAAAGACGTCCCCCCCCTCCCCCATTGCACCCGCCTGGATCACCAGCTGGGCAGCCTCAGGTATCGTCATGAAGTAACGGATGATATCGGGGTGAGTCAGGGTGATGGGCCCTCCTTTATCTATCTGCTGTCTGAATAACGGCACCACTGAGCCTGAAGAGCCGAGCACATTGCCAAAGCGCACCATACAAAAACGGGTGTTGTGCTTCTCGCGGGTCAAGGCTTGCAATATCAACTCGGCCAGACGCTTGCTTGCCCCCATGGTGTTGGTTGGCCGCACGGCTTTATCGGTAGAGATGAGCACGAATGTTTCCACACCAGTCTCAATAGCGGCTTGCGCAGCATAAAGCGTGCCAAATACGTTGTTACGCACCCCTTCAATGATGTTGAACTCAACCAGCGGAACATGTTTGTAAGCAGCGGTATGGTAGACGGTTTGGATCCGAAAGCTCTGCATCACAGTCTTGAGGCGATGCTGGCGCTGTACTGAACCCAGCAACGGCACCAGATCCGTTTCGATTCCTTCACACTGACACTGTTCACGCAGGTTCTTGTGCAAGACATAGAGGGCGTACTCAGATAGTTCGAACAGTACCAGGGCTGATGGTCGGCACCGCAAGATCTGGCGACAGAGCTCAGAACCAATGGAGCCGCCGGCACCAGTAACCATGACCGCTTTGCCTGTGATATTTGCTTCCATCAGTTTGGTCACCGGCTCTACTGGGTCTCTGCCCAACAGATCATCTATGGAGACCTCATTGAGCTGATCAATGCGTGCAGAGCCGTTGACCAAATCGGCCATTCCCGGGATAGAGAGCACTTCGCAAGAAAGCGGCTCAAGCGCATTAATCACCTCCTGACGGCGTGCTCTGGTACTGCTCGGCATGGCCAATAAGATCTTCTGCACGCCATAATGATCAATCAGGGTAGGTAGCTGAGCGCTGTGGTAAACAGTACATCCTTGGATCACGCATCCCTGTTTTGTAGAATCATCATCTACAAAGGCGACTGGATAAAATTCATTGCCTTGCAACAAGGCCATTTGCAACTGGCGCCCAGAAGAGCCCGCACCGTAGATCAATACCTGAGTACGCGCCAGACGGGTGGTATTGAGCAGCGCCCGGAAAAACAACCGCACACCACCGACCAGTATCACGAGAAAGGAGAGATAGATAACCGATACCGTTCTAGGCAGGAAGATATCGAAGTAAAACGCAGAAATAACAAAGAAGCAGGTTGAAAGAAATGCCCCCAGCGAGATTGTCCAGAGCACACGAAAGCTGACATATCGTAACACTGCACGATAAAGACCCAGACGCACAAACAAACTGATACTGACGATGATAATTGCGCCGAGCAGTGCCCAGTGATGGGGGCTATGGATTGGCCAACCATGTTCAAGCCTGATCCAGTACGCCCCCCAATAGGTCATTGTGATCAGGATCATATCAACGGCGACAGATACGGCACGCTTGCTGGCACGTGAAAGGGAACCCAGGCAGGTCAGTATCCAGCTACCACCGGGTAAAAGCTCATTTCTCATTCTGGTACTCCTGCATTCAGGTGATACGCAAGAAAAGCTAACGGCAAGTAGGCAATGACCAGACCGATAGCACCATCGAGCTGGCCCAATACAATCATGACAGCGATCGGCGCAAGCCAGAGGCTATTTATAAGAAGCACAGTCAATGTCACGTTTCGATGGCTCTGCCAACGTCTCGCCAAATATTGATAGCCATGAGTTCGATGAGCCTCGCTCAGACGACACTTCAGACGATAGCGGTTCAGTAAAGTCCAGGTGGCATCAACCACAAATACCCCGAGCATGACAAGCCATGCCCACAGGAATTGGGGGGCGGAGGCGGCATCCAGCAGCATCATGGCAGCCAGCATCAAGCCAAGAAAACCACTGCCACCATCCCCCATAAAAATCCTGGCAGGCGGAAAATTCCAGCACAAGAAGCCCGCAGTGGAGATCCCCAGTAACAGAGTCAAGCCAGCAGACGACCACTCCCCCCCAACCAGATAATGAAATAATGCTATGAAAAGGCAGACGACAACGCCCTCAACTGCCGCCAAGCCATCGATACCATCCATAAAGTTGTACAGATTGATAAACCAGATCACCCCCAGCCAGGCCAGTAGATAACCGAACCAAGCGAGATCCAGCTGCCAGCCCAAAAAGGTCAGTTCAGGCAAACCATCCACAGCAGATACCACCAAGGCCGCCACAATACTCTGCACAATCAGACGGGTTCGAGGCTTAAGAGATATGTGGTCATCCATAAAACCAACCAGTGCAACCCCCAAAGCCGCAGCCCATATCAATGCGAAACTGCTCTGGGATATGCCATATGGCAGTGGGATCAGGGCGACGAACAAAGGGGCAGCCAACAGAAAGGTAGTTACAATGGCCATTCCACCGCCTCTCGGGGTAGGCACCTGATGCGAACTGCGATGATTGGGTTGGTCAAGCAAGCGGGTCTCGGCGTAACGCCTAAGCAAGCCTGTCATGGTGATTGAGAAAAACAGACAAAAAATCAACAACAAAACAAATACCAACATCAAGACGACTCACTATGGGAAGATGCCATCAGAGATAGGATCTGAGAGAGCGAATAGGGTGCCGACCATTGTAATCGCCTCTGAGCCTTACCGGTATCCATTTCCAGAGAGCCATAAATCCGTTGCAGCTTGGCATCCATACCCAAACAGCGGCCAAGCAATCTTATCACCCCTGGTGGGAGATAAAACAGCCGACAGGCAACACCTTCTGCATCAGCAATCGCCGTCAACAACTGCGATGTCGACACCGCGACCGGATCTGCAACCAGAAAAGCCTGGTTCATTGCGGCAGGGTGTTCCATCGCATTGGCAATGAAGTCACACAGATTAGGCAACGCCAACAGGCTGCGTGCATTGTTCAAGCGGGCAAAAGGTAGCGGAACCCCTGTGCGCACCCACATCATCATGCTGGCAAAATTAGCCTTCACCCCTCTCCCATATATAAGAGGGGGACGGATGATAGTAACTGCCATGTCGCATTCTTTAGCTAGTGCCATAAGCCCCTCCTCCGCCTCATACTTCGAGCGTCCATAGGGATCTTCTGGCGGACTCTGCACATCCTCATCAAATGGCTTACCTGGCTCGGTATGCTCGCCATTCACTTTGATCGAGCTGATGAAGATAAAGCGCTTTACCCCTGCGTCAGCCGCCTGCCTAGCAAGACTGAGGGTGCCTTCAGTATTCACCGCTCGAAAAGCCGCCAGGGGATCTGTCGCTGTATCAGACATCACATGTACCCTGGCTGCACAGTGAACAACTACATCCACCTGTTGCAATAGAGGTGTCCAATTGGCTTCAGCGGTTAAAGAAGGGGTTTGGACTTGGTAAGATGCTAGCGGATTACCACGCACAGCACCTTTAACATCCGCCCCCAAGCCAAGCAGGTGTTCACAGACCGCCTTACCAACAAACCCGTTGGCACCAGTGACAAAAACAGTACTCTTGATATCTATCATTACCACCAACGCCAACCGTGAATATTGAAGAAAGTTACCATGGAACGGCCAAACATCCAGATATGACGCCAACCTTTGCGGGACGCATTGCCACCACGATGGACAACTTTAACTTGAGGTACATAGGCAATCCTGCTAATTTTCCCTGCACGTAAACTGATATCAAAGTCTTCAAAATAGAGGAAAAAACGAGGATCAAATCCCGCGAGCTGTTGCAGAACATCTGTGCGGAATAGCATAAAGCAACCACTAACGATCGGCGGGTCCCAAAATACATCTATTGAGTTTATTTTATCAGCCAACTCATAATGAGCAAGTCGACTATGGAATTTTTTTTTGAATATCTCGGGAGCAAAACCACGAAGAAACAAATCAAATACGGTCGGATAACGCTTACAAAGCCGCTGCAGCTCACCACCGGGCCAAGTAGCATAAGGTGCTAATAAGCCACATTCAGGGTGCTGTGTCATAAAGTACAACGCATTAACTAATGCATCTCTATTGGGTTCCAGATCAGGATTTAATATAAGATGATATTTAGCTCCATTATTCAACGCCAGATTATGAGCTATGCCAAACCCTGAGTTAGTGCGCGACTGAATAAACGAATAGGAGTATGGCCAATACTTTCTAAGCCACATAGAGTCAATACTTTCTGATAAACTCGTGGAGTTATCAATCACAATGAGGTGAATATCGACATTAGCCTCAGCCACAGCATTCGAAGTACTGGTAAGACAATAAGACAGTGATATTTTATCTGGATGATATATTACCATACTGATCGTCATCATAGTTAACCACCCTTTCATTTTAAAAATCTGATGAACTTATGTTGCATAACGACAACCGAATACTTCGTTAACACAACTATGTGTACAGCAATTATCTATAGCAATATAAAGTGGCGTTTGATATGAGTTTTCAACACCTGTAAACAGAAAAACAGCCCCCCCCCCCTCCTGCTGCACTAACTAGTTCTCTAGGGTCTATCTTTCACTTTCACTCCTTCAGACGTAGACTCGTCAATACACACTCAATAAATCCCCCTCCTTACTAACTCTCTATCGACTATAAATAGTGATATAAATTATAGTTATTTTTAAAATAAGAATAAATAATTGTAACAACCACCTCATCAATGCTTAGGTCACATTCAACACGACCTCTATCAGTAAAACTAAGACCACCTTTGAGACAATAACTGCTCTTGTTACCATCAAGAGCAAAGTTATGAGCCCCAGAATATAACAAGTTCACTTCAACCATATTAGTAACTGTTGACTTATTTGAGTCAGCAATCGTAGTCTACAAATTTTTATATCTTTTCTTTAAATTAAAAATGGAGTGATTTTACCATGCAAGATTACCGTTTACCTATTCCTAGAATGGAAAAAACACAGGAATAGAGAAAAAGAGAACAGAAATATAAAAAATAGATAGCGGCAATCCCATTTTAACATAATCTAATATGCAATACTCCCCTGCACGCAATGCCATAAGATTAGTCTGATATGAGAATGGGTTAATAAAACTACAACTGGCAGCATAAGCTACCGCCATTACAAACGGCATTTCAGATACACCCATTCCTTTTGCCAAAGCAAGTGCTATAGGTGTCATCATCGCGGCTGTAGCATTATTGGTTACTAACTCTGTCACAAGCCAAGTAACTATTAATAATATTAATAAGGATAATCTTGGAGAAATATCAGCCAAGTTATAACTGACTATTCTCGAAAAACTTGCCATTAAACCACTACTCTCCATTGCCTTTGCTAGGGCCAAGGCAGCCATCACAATTAGCCATAAACCAAGTGGAAAACGTCGCCTAATTTCATTTAGACTCAAGGCCCCACTTAATAACAGTCCGGAGAAATAAAAAACCATTGCTTTAAATAGAGAAATTACTCCGAGTGCCGATAATCCAACGGATAGTATAAAACCCATAATCATTAACCATTCGACTAGAGGTGTTAATACAACAGATGGCTTTGCTCCCTTAATAACAATGAAATTTTTTGACAAGTTACTCCGGCCAGAAAAATCAGGACCTGTAGCCAAAATAATAAAATCGCCGGCAGTTAGCACTTGCTCACCTAATGAACCTGAAAGCGCAAGACCATCTCGCTTGATCGCAATCACAGCTGCATCAAATTTAGCACGAAAATCAGAGTCTCTTAACTTCCCCCCACAAAGAGGAGAATCTGGTAACAATAATACCTCTGTCAATTGCTTATCACTAATCCCTTGACGGCGAGCATAACTAACTAATCCGGGAAAACGCCCAAGCATACCAATCGCAGTAGGTTCACCAGAAAATAGCAACCTATCCCCTGCGACCAATATAGTAGCTGGTGACACCGGGCATATAGTTCTATCTTTACGTACTATTTCAACTAAAAATAACTGGCTTAGGTGACGTAATCCTGCTTGAGCAATAGTCTTACCAACCAAGGTAGATGATTTCGCTAGACGAGCTTCAACTAAATAATGTTCTTCTTCTCCTTTAACATATAAAGGTCTGGAGGGTAGTAAGTTTCTTGCTAACCACAGCCACCCCAACCCAACCAAAGCTGCAATCGCACCAACGGGTAAAAAGTCAAGAAGATCGAGTGCAGGTAAACCTACCTCAATCACCATAGTATTGACTATAAGGTTAGTCGATGTCCCGACCAGCGTGAGCATTCCGCCCATAGATACTGCATAAGTCATCGGTAAAATCAAACGTCGTGTAGGATGCCGCCTAGCTTCTCGCAAAGGACCGATGAGCATTGAAACAACCGCTGTATTATTTAACAATGAAGAGCTCAGAATACTGCACATCATCACTCGCCACCAGCTCTTGTTAAAATCAGCAGAGAGCATCCATGCGGCAAACCGTTGGAGTAATATAGTCCGCTCCAATACAAATGCTGCACATATCAATAATACCAACGTCAATAAACCACTATTTGATGCACTGGCAAGTAATGCTTCATTAGTGATAAAACCAGGTAAGTAGAGTGCTAGCAAAGTTATACCAAAGATAGGTTCAGCTTTACCTTGCCACTTAGCTAATGCGACTAATGAAATGATGAACGTTGCAAGTACATACCAAGCAGAAAAGGTCATATCAGGTCCATAATATCTTTAACTCACTAAACATGTGCTATCTTTACAAGAATCATACTAAATAACCTAAAACTTCGTAAATTAGATATGACTGATGTAGCAAGCGAGCGATAAGTGTACTGTTACTATCGTCAACACTATCCAGAGGTAAGAAAATGTAATTATAGATTTACTTTATTAGCAGCAAAAATATAAACACACCTGCTTTTAAACATTAACATTATACCTCAATTATCTTTTTCTCCATAAGGGCAGTCTGGAGTACTTCTGCAATAGTGTAGGGCAAGAGTGCCGGCTTACAATCCAATAGTCCTCATCAGCGGATAGCAATCTATGGTTAAGCGTATTTTATTCAGCTGAGGTGAGCCCACCAAGCAACAACCTTATTTACCAGTTTTTCACGACATAATAGCATCTCGTGATACTCCCCGCTGGTATCCACATAGATACACGGCAGAAAATAGTGCCTAGATAAAAACCTCTACAAAAAAGCTTAGTAAAAATAAAGAGCCCCTACTATAGGATACTTGATCTGAGTAAAGCCCCGCCTCCAAAAAACCAAATAATTAACTCAATTTCAAGTTATTATAGTTTTTCATTCTTCTTATTTAATAGATTTTTACTAAAATGCATTACCGGCTTCTCAAAAAAATGCCAAGAAATATAAGAAAACAACACTACCCCTAACAAAATAAATATAAAATAAAAGTAACAGCTGTTACTAAAAAAGTATGCAAGTGTACGCTTGCTACTAAAGCGTTCATACACAAGATAAATAAATACAATCCCGGGGTAAACGACTGCCGTCTCTTTGAACATTAATGCCATAATAAATAGCAACAAAGAAGAAAAATATCCTATCACGCCTCTAAAAATAATATATGTTAAAAATGATATTAAACAAAAGAATAACCAAGCTATATCAGCAATCGTACCTATCCAACCATTAACAAATACTATGCTAGGCATAATAGTACTAACTATAGCGGCGATCAATGCTGAGCTTCGCTCAAAATTCAATCGGATCAATACTAAATAAAAAATATTGAATTAGCTAACTCCCAAGATAATATAATAAGATGAAAGAGCTGTGGAAAATCAAAAAATAATGAGATAAAAGTAACCATAGATTAAAGTTAAGAGAACGATAATGAAAATCATCATAAGATGAAACATGCGAGAAATTAAAGTTATTTGAGTCAAGAGCTTTTAAGCCCCAAGATATTTCATCATGACTGAAATACCCTGGATTCATAATAATACCTAGGCTAAAAAAATACCCATAATAAAGATTAAACATGATGCCCTGGCATCAGATGAAAAATCAAATTTCATTAAAGACTCCCTTAAGACGGGTAGACCAGGTATGAATTATTGCATCGCCACTATTATGAAAATAAATACAGTTATTAGCTTCATCTATATCACATTGCTGACCAAGGGACTTGCACATCTCAAAATGCCAGTTCATCTCACCAAATATTGTTGAGATTATATCTAAACCTGCAGCTTGATATTCATAAAACTTTACTGGATCAACGTACTTTGTAATTTCATTATCTTTAAAAGGTATGATCGCAGTCGAGTAAGATTCTAATAGTTCCTTCACATTACCATGGGGTATAGGATCAAACAAAACTACGTTACTTGGTAAAGCTGGCACTCTTGTTTTAATTGGGCCATACATAGCAATTATTTTACTTTTATTTTCATTCGCTAACTTTATAATCCAAGTCCAATCGATCCAGCTTGCTATTGTGCCAATATATAAAAAGCCATCGTTAGCTGGTTTACCTTCCCCTATTGACTCGATATAAGGAGCCGTAGCATTTTGTATAACCAATACCGAATTATTTTTTGAAAATTTTTCTGCTAATCGATAACTAGAGCAAGTTAATTTATTTGAATACGATACGACTTCATTCTCTAACTGTTGCATTCTAATTTTAGAAAGAGAGTTATAAAATGCTGGATAGTTATCCATTGCATCAAACCAGATAGTATTCCATCGTAATTTCTTGATCAGGGAGAGTGCTAACCGGCTCGGTTTTCCAAAAACCAAAATACAGTCATCACAATCTATAAAATCAACGATATGCTGGAGTATTTTTGACAATGAAATGTAGTTAACTACATCAAAAAGCAATCCAAATGGTTCAATAGGAATAATTACGCCGGCATTCAAAACCTGTAAGCCTGCAAGTGTGGTAATCCCTGTAGGCTCAGCCGTATGTCGCCCAGGAATAAAATCCTGGAGTCCAGGTAAACGGCCTGGGTATGGATCAACCCAAAGCACCTCATTAAATTTTTGTTTTAACGCTTCTTGCACGAAGAAGTGGGGCCGCTGACTGATACTCAGCCAGGGCACCGGTGAAAGATAAACCATCTTCATGCTAATGAAGATCCAAAGTAATCACGGACTATTTTCACTATACGTTCACTTGCATGACCATCACCGTAAGGTGAAGAACCTTTAGCCATATTTTCATATTCAATCGGATCATCCAACAGCTGAGACACCTCTCTAAAAATATCCTCTTTCTCCGTTCCAACTAATTTAACGCCCCCTTCAGTCACCGCCTCTGGTCGCTCAGTATCCTGCCGTAATACAAGTACAGGCTTACCCAGAGCAGGAGCTTCTTCTTGAACACCGCCCGAGTCAGTCAAGATAATATATGCTCTCTTCATTGCAGTAACAAATGGACCATAATCAAAAGGTGGTACCAACTTAATCCGATCATGATTTATAAGATACTGTTCTGTCACCATCCTAATATTAGGATTAGGATGCACAGGAAATACAATTACAATGTCAGAATACTTCTCTACCAGTGCCAATATTGACTGACATATATTAATTATTGGCTGACCAAAGTTCTCTCTACGATGCGATGTTACCAATACTACTCTTTTATCATCAGGTAATTGAACACCCAAAGAGAAATCTTTTTTAGCGGTTTCAAGTAAAGCATCAATTACTGTATTTCCTGTAACGAATATTGACTTGGGATTCATCCCCTCATTCAATAAGTTTTGCTGAGAAATTTGCGTAGGTGCGAAATGTAATGCAGCTAAATTCCCTGCTAATATTCGATTAGCTTCTTCAGGAAACGGCGAATATAAATCATGTGTACGTAAGCCAGCTTCAAGATGAGCAAAGGGAACTTTTCTATAAAAACAGGCCAGTGCTGTAACGAACACTGTTGTTGTATCACCTTGAGCAATGACCATATCTGGTTTTGCTTCAGAAAGAGTCTGGTCAATGCTAACCATTAATTTGGCGGTCAATTCTGGCAAAGTTTGCCCAGGAGTCATAACGTTAAGATCATAATCAGCATGAATATCAAAAAGAGTAAAGGCTTGATCAAGTAGATCACGATGCTGAGCAGTCGCAAGTACTGATACTAAAAAATCATCAGCCTTTTGAAAAGCTTTAATAACCGGAGCCATTTTGATCGCTTCAGGTCGAGTACCTATTACACACATAATCTTCTTTTTCATACAACCCTCGATTAATGCACACCTGGACGATATTTATGAGGAACCCAATCCCCCCATTTTTTCTCATATATCACTTTGTTTTTTTCAAATAACGCCTGCTTAACTTCTACTTTAAGTTTATCAAAACTTGCCGAAAGATGATGATGAACAAAAACATCTTCAACAACAGCAATCTGATAACCTGCAGCCCTCACTCTGTTGCAATAATCATCATCCTCAAAGAATCCAACACCAAACGCCTCCTCCATAAGACCAACGTCTTCATATACCTTACGCGAAAACATCACGCAGAAGAAAGCAGCACAATCCACTAGATATAATTTACCTATGTGCTGATAAGTATATTTACGAGCCATGACTGCCATCTCTAGCATATCGTTATAGTTGACATTTATCTTCGCTTCATTACCAATATTATTAGTCACGGGCCCAACTAAGCCTAATTCAGGATTACGTTTAAGAGCCCTAATCAACCCATCTAACCATCCTTCGGTTACATAAGTATCATTATTCAGAATGACCAAGTAATCTCCAGTAGCAATCTTCAAACCTACATTATTACCAGCAGAAAAGCCAAGATTTTCATCATTCAAACAGACAGTAACATTCCCTTTACTTTCTGCATATTCCCTCAAAAACTCGGGAGTATTATCAGATGAAGCATTGTCGACAATAATCAACTCCAGATTTGGATAATGAGTGAATCTTTCAATACTATCAAGACAGGCTTTCGTCATATCTAAGTTATTATAGGTCAACACAATAACACTAACTTTTGGTGTGATTTCTGATACTAAATGTGAAAGCTGATATGCGCGGCTAGCCCAGTCATGCTGCTTCGCCCAGTCACTACGCTCTTGAGATAAGGCCTCATTACCCACCTCCTTCATTGCCAAATCGAGTTTGGTGATGAAGTCCTCTGAAGAATGAGCAATATGTAGCAGCTCCTCAATAAGCTGCACCTCGGGCATTGCCGTTGCAACGACTGGCTTACCTGCGGCCAAATACTCATAAACCTTTACAGGATTTGTGCACATTGTGAGCTCAACGAGCTTGAAAGGAATGGTGCAAATATCAAATGCGTTCAAATAACCCAGCAGGTCACTATATGGGACTTCTCCTATAAAGTGAATATTCTCAATTTTCTCAGCATTTTTTGTATCACACCCAAAGGTATTACCTACTAACACAAAATCCCATTGAGGATAATTTTTTGCAGCAGTTATAACTAGATCAATATCAAACCACTCAGAAATAGCACCATAATATCCAACGACTGGTCTATCAGAGTGATACAAATATTGCTCTGTTTTTTTAGAGAAAAAACTAACCTCGGCAGCATTACGAACAACAGTATTTTCACGCTCACGTGAAATATGCTCAGACAATCTTGCTGCTGTTGTAATAACCAAATCTGCAGAGTGCAATAATTTACATTCTTGCTGATGCATTTCCTCACTATTAGTAGAAAATCCTGCATGATGATCCATGCAATCATAAACTAATTGACAAGCAGGTATAGCAGCTGCAACTAAATGCCAGAATGGTAAATCAATTAATGCAACTGAACGTTTAATATTGAGCTGCTGACGCAGGATCTCCACAGACTGATATAGATTTTCAAGTACTCTACTATCCGGCAATGTTTGATAAATAACTGGATGTATACCAGCTAAATTCAGTTGACAAATAAATACATTCGGAGCTGGATTATCTTGTAAAACAAACCCTGGTTGTTTTGAGTGATGAAAAGTAGTGGTTAAATAAAAGACCCGATGACCAAGTGCGGCAAGCTCTCTTGCCAAGTGCTGTGGTCGCTGGATTCTAAAGGCCCAATCAATAACAGGGAAAACGATAATATCGAGGCCATTAGTAGGCGCGTGACGGGCAACATTCACTAGTGGATTAAGTTTAAAATCAGCCGTATCCGATGCTATGTATTCGGAATATACAGGCATAGCAGAAGGTGATATTACAGGTTTATTCAACAAGTAATTATCAAGCAAAGCCCTAATACGCTGTGCTATGAATGTCGGTATTAATGGTAAAAATGGTCTTACTATTGGCTTTGTTCGGCGATACAGGGCCGCTATATAGCGTTTTGCTAGGCGCCGCTTCCAGAACACTGATGCATATAGATGTTGCAGCGCTGCCGTTTGTGCTGTAGCCAACTGTTGAAGTTGCGACTTCTGCTCAGCAATTGAATCTGAATAGTCAGACTGTAGCTCAGCTAACTGTTGCTGCAGCTCCAGATGTAGATGACTATAGTTTTTCTGTTGCTCTGCAAGATGCGTTGATAACTGCTTCAGCCAGCGTTCATGCTCACGTTGAGCCTCATCTCTTACTAAAGCAGTAGCATCGAGTCGATTAATTTCACCTCTAAGCTGCTTATTATACTCGAATATCTCTGCATCGATGCGAACGATTTGGCTATTCAAATCGAATAGAGTCTGTTCGTGTCGTTCTCCCAATTGATGCCATGTCTTGCTATTATGAAGCCCATCAATGTAACGCGAATCTTCACGCATGGCCTGTGTCAATGCAGAAAATGCAGGTAAGCAGGGAGCAAGCATTGCAGCAGTACGGTTACTGATCTGCTCTAATGAACAAATTTGGCGATAACAATATTCTGCTAAATCACAGAGTGGACTATCTCCAGCTATAGCGCCATGGTTCAGCTCTCTATCCAGAAATTCACTAACAAACTCTGTAAGCTTATGAACATCACACGAACGTTCAAGATAGGTAGACATACGCATAAGCTGCTCGGCAGGGGCAGATAGCAAAGCGGAGTAGTCAACTACCAATGCAGTATTATTGCTACCTAGTCCATTCACGATATCGAACAAATAACGTAGCCAAAGTGCTGCTGAGTAACCAGGATAAAACTGGTTACGAGTCAACAGCGACTGCATAACGCCACCGGGCTCGCGTAAACTAACGACATAGCGAACACGAACATCAAGATCAGACCAGACTGACTGCCAAAAAGGTAACAATCGACAAAGCCGAGGATCTTTTAATGCAAAGCATGAGCAGTCAGCCAGCCTTGCTTGCATCAATAATCTAGCCTGTGCTCTTTTTTGGTGCCAATAAGGGAGATCAAATAACCCCTGAGGGATTTCGGCTAAATCAAACCACCCCATTCCTAGTGAGCCTAATAATCCATCATTAAAAGCAACAATTTCCGCATCTTCCCAGAAACCCTTTGGGTTATCCTCTGCTGCTGCAGTTACATAGTTTCCATGCCTTGCACCTAATACAGCTAACGCCTTACTCATCGCGCTCGTTCCGCTGCGGTGCATACCTAGCACGACCCAAAGCTCTTTATTTTTCATCTTATTATTAAACCTATATCAAATTACATGGTGATAGTAGAGCACCAGTCCAAAAACATGCTGCAATATACTCATATATGACATCATTACAGTTTAATATTGTAGCGATAACGTAATCTAACCTTTTCTGGCAGAAAATATAGCTTTAGTAGCCACGTTGAGATGCGCTCCGTAAGTGTAGGCTGATAATTACCACTAAATACAGATTCTTGTGCAACCATGAGCTTCTCTATGCCGAGAAAATTCGTCACTTTATCCAACGTTTCATCATGAAATTGACGAAGTTCACGGTTCGTTAGCACTAACACCTGATAGGGCGAAAATAGCGAGAAAATTCTGGCCAACTGCTTACAGTAATGCCCGCGAGTACGATAAGAAAATAATCTATGGGCTGAGCCAATCAGGTACGGGTGATTATCTTTTTTTAAACGACTATTTTCTGCACACAGAGCAAGAGGGTATGGGAGGTGTTCATCACCACGACGACGCTCCATATGATATTGTGACAATGCCCGTTCAGCGGGATCACGTAATATGATAATGATTTTTGCATCTTCATTATAATGACTAAGTCTGGCTGGTATCTCGGGAAAATACATATAAACTGGTGTAGCATCACACCGAACAGACTGCCCGTGATAAGCCTTCAGAAATGGTTTGTACGCACACTGAATATTATCTATTCCTGCATCCTGTAAAAAAGGATTATCAAAAACATGGGCTTCTTTACCATCTACTATGTAAATATCAGGATGTTTTCCCAAAAAATCAGCTAATGCAGTAGTCCCACCTTTTTGGGTACCAATAATAAAAAGATTAATTTTTTCCATCATAACCAAGCTCATTTCTGGTGGACATTAATGCAAGGTGAAAAATCAATCAGACCTGTAGAATCTACACTTTCACAAATGACTTGAAACATGGCGACATCGACACCACGATGCAAAAATGTGCGTTCTCCATCTATAAGACCAGAACAACCACAATTCAAGAAATAAGTGCCATTTCGTAGAGCACATTCAAAATCATACGATACTGTTAGAGAACTGCCCGCAGCAACATAAGCCAAGCGATGTTCGTGGTTACGAGTTGAGGTTGCTCCACCAAGATCAACGCCGGAACGAGTTTTAATCATCATACCAAAGCCGACTTCAAAAGCTTCTTGCTCAAAATAGGCTTCAAAGCAATAACGATAGCGTTGACCAGAATTGAGAATATTAACGGCTTCTCCCTCCAAGCTTTCAATGTGTACATCGCTAAGAACGGCACCTTTACTCTCATACCAAACTGTAGACTGAGGCTGAAGGTCTGCTGATAAAATGCCGGGGGCAGACTTAATTTTGGGCTCCGAGGTAGATTCGTCACTAATATAACTGTCTCCACGGCCAGTCTGGCGCAAGTGATAACGAAAGCGGGCACGCTCATCGCCTTCCATATGGAGCAGCTTGTGATAGTTGTGTACCACTGCTTTGGGCTCCCCTTGAAGCAGCACCTCACCTCGGTCCAGTAATACTGCACGGTCACATAGCTCAATCACGCTGCCTGCTGCATGGGATACCAGCAGAATCGTTACGCCTTGTGACTGCAACTGCTTTAGCCTGGCATAGCATTTACGTTGAAATGCATCATCTCCCACTGCCAATGCTTCATCAATGATCAATACGTCAGGATCAGTATTGATGATGACTGAAAAAGCGAGGCGTACCATCATCCCAGAAGAGTAGGTTTTAACAGGTTGATCAATAAAATCACCTATGGCAGCGAAAGAAAGGATCCGTTCCAAACGATCGCTCATCTCTCGCTGTGACATTCCCAAGATAGCGCCATTAAAAAAAATATTTTCCCGTCCAGTAAATTCAGGGTTAAAACCAGAACCAAGTTCTAACAGGCCCACTACACGCCCTGCACGTGTGATCTGGCCACAATCAGGTTGCATGACACCGGTGATCAGCTGTAGCAAGGTCGACTTGCCCGCCCCATTGTGGCCCACAATTCCGATTGTCTCCCCGCGATATACCGTCAGTTCAACATCACTTAATGCTTGAAAAACCTTGACATTAGCCTTTGGATTGAGTGCATGCCATAGCGCTTGCCAAGGGGAACGATAGATGGGAAATGATTTATTGACACCGCTAACGGCAAGTACAGGCTCGGACATAGAGAAATCACAAGGTAGCTAACGAGGTGACAGAGTATAACAATAAATGACAACCGAAATAAGGGCTGTGGTCACGAGCAACGGCAGAGGTTGTCTACGTGCTAACTGAAGAGATTGAAGAGTGAGGGCACAAATGAAACTACTTAATTTTACCTTAATTAAAAAGGGCGCCGAGGCGCCCTTTATCGACTAAATTCGCTCTTACAGAGTGAAATCTACCAAGTCTTCAACACCCTTGGTACCGTTCTGGATATCCACGCCTTCGGCATTGGATTTCTTAACAGCTACTTCACCACGGTTAGTTTCAACTTCAAACACGAAGCGAGCCTGGCGTCCAGCAACCATGTCAGCACCAACTTCAGCAGCAACTTCAGACGGCTTCAGGGTTACTGCACCACCACTCGGCAGAGTGGTAGACAGTACAGAACGCTTGACCAGAACTTCGCCAGGTGCTTTACCATTCACGCCGTGCTCACCGTACTGCACGATGGTGACATAGATCTTACCGCCCGCTTCCGGCAGGATATCGGAGATATCACGGATGTGGATGGTGTTGGCAGAAGTTGTACCGGTGGTGATGGTATCGAACTTCAGGCCATCACGGGTGATGATGAACAGATCAGCCAAGGTATCTTCAAAAGTTTCAAAAGTAGCAGAGGTGCCATCTTGAACTGCTTTTAGAGTCAGACGCTGAGCTTCGATAGCTGTTTCGTTAGTCGGCTTAGCATACAGGAATGCCGGGATAGCTTCTTCGCCTTGGCCAGCAACAACACCGTTGGCGCCGAGCAGACGTTCGGCCACGTTACCAGTGACTTTCCAACCACTTGGGGTACCATCTTTCTGCAACAGAACACCGTCAGTGTTCTTGGAGAAGGCAGCGAAATCACCTTCCAAGGTCAACTTAACTTGAGCTTTCTGGATGTTCTGGTTGGAGGTCAGGTTTTTCAGCTTAGCTGAAGCCGCGATATCAGCATCAGTTACAACAGTACCTGCAGGAGTTGCATATTTCAGGAACTTCTCGCTGACCAGTGCGGTTGCCTTACCCTGAGTTACACTTTCCAGGGCAAACAGCTTGTCCATTTTAAACAGCGGCTTGGTCACTTGCGGGTCAGAAGTATAGGAAGCATTTTGAATCACGCCTACATCCAAGGTAACAGTGCTCAGGCTACCCTTTTGCAGTTTGAAGGCGTTGGTAGCTTTGCTCATGAGCAAGTTGATCTGGGAGTTGGCAGCCAGTGCATCAGCAGTCTCAGACAGAGCAATACGCAGGCGCTTACCATTTTCGTCGATGGTGTAATCAAGAGTTTCTTTCTGACCATCAGAAGTCAGTTTGAAGAACTTGATAACTTCTGCCTTGGTGTTCAGCACGGCGCCAGCGCCATCTTTAACTTCCAAGTTGTTGAACACGCCATCTACAGCTGCGTTGCTCAGCCACTGACGGATTTCAGAGTTGTTGAAAGAGGCGTCACCGTTAATACGAATAACCAGAGCACCATTGCTGCGCAGCTCATTGTCAGGAGCCGCTGGGTTGTCAATGGTCATGAGCAGATCTTGACCTACAGCAGCAGTAGTCAGATCCAGAACGGTTTGCTTGGTAACTGTAGCTAGAACGGTAGGGCTGTTCCATGCAGCGTTAGTGAAATCGAAGTTTACTTTGGCAAAGGCAGGGGTGGATACACATGCCACGATGGCGGCTGCCACTAAGGTCTTCTTAAACATACTTTTTTCCTTAAGGAAGTTTATTGATTATATACAAATAGGGTTGAACCTATCCGTTGATCAACCTTCGGTGCACTGTGAGCACCGAGCACAAACACCGCTATTTTCCCGCAAAAAATGGGAAACTACTGATGCTCATGTCCTGTGAGATACAACAGTTTCACCGCGCTCCGAAGTGCGCTCGCATATTCTTAGCCATCAGACTCAGGCATGTCAATTACTAATCTGTGACAAAGATCGCCTTTCATCGTCTTCCTGAACCAAGCGCACAAAAATCGACCGCTAATCGCCGATTTTTGTGCCAAGTCACGACGCCAGATGACCGAAGATGGTCATCAATCTAGTCCTGCGTCAGATTGAGAACGTTTGGGCATCGGATCCCAACCACTCAAGGTACGGAATTGATCAGTATAAAATTCGGCCTCTTCTTTCGAAGTGATCACATAGGGGGTGATTAACAGTACCAACTCCGTTTTTTCGGTTTTTTTTGTCTGATATTTAAACAAATTACCCAAAAGTGGAATATCTCCCAACAGGGGTACTTTTTCCTCATTATTCGTATTGCTTTGGCTCAGCAACCCCCCCAAGTAGACTGTTTTACCTGAGTCGGCCAGAAGTTTACTCTGTACAGCCCTACGATTGATCGGCGGGGTATCACCGCCACCAGCAGAAACAGAGCTGATCTCTTGTGAAATTATCATCTCAATGAGCCCATCGTCGTTGATTGACGGCGTGATCTCGAGGGAAAGTCCAGTATCTATGTATTTATAGCTCGTCGTCACCTGTGGGTCATTTCCTGAGCTTCCATTACTGATTTCGCCAGTTTTAACTACAATTTGATCACCGATCTTGATACTTGCGGTTTCTTGATCTAGTACTACAAGCCGAGGACTTGAAAGTACCTTGGCATTACCTTCACTCAATGCTGCCGCAAATTTGGCCGTCACGTCACCAAAAACACCCGCTAGATTCAAGTTGCCAGTCTGTTGAATCAATCCCGACGTACCGCCGGTTATGTCCCCTTTATTCACATTCCACTCAAAGCCCAAGCTACTGTCATTGGTCAACTTGACCTCTGCGATCACTGCTTGCAATAAAACCTGACGTGGTCGCTGATCAACAAATTGTAATAACTCAATCAAGCGTTGATAATCACCGTAGCGGCCGCTAAAAATAATTGCATTGCGCTTTGCATCAACAACCACGCGATACTGATCTGTCATAACGCTCATTGTTTGAACGTTATTACTCTTCGGAATCACCCGACCTCTGTTACCTGGTTCACTGCTCAGTTCACGGTCTGAAGCTCGCGCGGTACCAGTACTATTCTGCGCTTCACGTGCTTTTTCTGCCTCGGCTAGTAAATCAACTCCCGGCTCTTTTTGTTGGGTATTTGTTTCACCATTTCCGAAGATCGATGACACCACAGGCCAAGTATCAGCCACTTTAGTGTTTTTCAAGAAATAAGCATAAACGCCATCGCTTCCTCCTGTCGGCCTTGGCTTATCAAGACGTTTTGCCCAATCTCTTGTGTAGTCTAGCCAAGCACGTGTACTGGCAGTCACTAATAGTGTGTTATTAGACATAGGAACTAATACAACACCATTCATGCCTTTACCTATCGTAACGGGTACTCCAGCAGCATCGAGAGCCTTAACCAAGTCAGCCGTTAATTCTTCAAGGGATAAGTAAGAGGGTTGCAATACTGTCAGATGAGACGCCACCCGGTTAGGCACATCAACCTCTGCAAGCAGTTGATGGAGACGGTCAATCTCTTCTTTTTTTGCAACAACCATAATTGCATTAAGATTATTTTGCATCAGTACTGTACCATCACTATCACGCACCATGCGTTCAGCAATAGTGATAGCCTGACCAAGTGGTAGGTAATAAACTGGGATAATTTCAACAACCTTGCCATAACGCAAGGCTGGTTGTATGGCTCCGGATACTAGCGTGGGCACGGTATTACGGGTTTTTTCTGCAGGGATAACTTTGATAACTCCATCTTCGAGAGCCAATGCGACCCCATTGACCTGCAGTACTTCTTCAATCAAACCCAGTAGACGACGAGCAGGTACAGGTTTACTGACACGAAGTGTCACAGGATCAGTTTTAGCTTGCAAGGCTTGGTCAACTATGTAGTTGAGATCCAGGACTTCACCCAACGCCAAATTGATAAAATTATTCAAAGGCATTTGATCCGTGCTCAAGCTCAGGGGCTCTATGGGCAGCGTTAGCTTGGCTGCACTTTCAGAATCTCTGTCCTGTGCTCTAAGCAATGGTGCAGAACGTACCGTTTCAGTTATCCCACGTGGTTTTGGTTGTGGTGCTATGGCTCCCGGCTTCTCTGTCCAGATGGTCGTTACGCTATCTTTGCCATGAGGGCTGGGAACTACAGGCTTAAGCTCGGCTGCGGGAGGAGCTACACATCCGGCCAAAACAGCACTGCACACAAGCGTCAGGGAAAAACGACGAGCAATATAGCTCATTATCAACAACCTCTTTTATATGTAGTCAAGACAAAACACGTTAACGATGTTCAGGAATAGGAAAGATTTCAAACGTATGAGTGGAGCCATTTTGCTGTACTTCAACATGCCGTTGCAAGATGCTGATCACTTTACCCAAGTCAGGTATATTATCTCCCTCTTTAACCACTATACGTTCATTACTGTAGAATACCGCCTCTCGCTGCGTTCCTCTTTGAACAATGGCTAATAAACGAACCGGGGCCTTTGAAACAACACTGGTGGTGGTGGAGTCCTTTGTCTTTTCATCCAAACGAATACGAGCAGGAGTAAATAAGTTTCCTGAAGATTTCCCTGGTAGTGAATTTAATGCTGAAGTAGCAAATGATATCTTCTCAAGAGGTGCCGTTGACAGCTCAGGGGTTAATATTAACCAGTTATATCCAGCATTGATCGAGAGCAACCCACTAAATATCAATAGGTACTTAGCTCTATACCAAGTCATTCTTGCTCACCTCCACTACGACTCTTAAAGCGTAGTTCAGTTACTGGTATTTTTCGATAAGACACCAGCGTGGCCGCTATTTCTGCATGCTGACCACTCTTTAAAGTAATTGATAACTTTTCTGGCACTATGATTTTATTTGTCACGGCAAGAGCATAGATAAAGTCCATTACATCTTGTGAGTTGCCATTGAATCCCCACTGACTAACGACTGCTTCTCCTAACCAAGGAGAGAATTGCGGTTCCAGAAAGCGACGACTATTAAAAGAAATTTTTTTCGCTCTAAATATTTGTTCGATTATTCCAACTTGTTCAGCGACACCTCGATTATAATTTTTACTATCTAGCAAGCCTGTATTTAGTCGAAGATACTTCTCATTTACTAACCTTACATTATTTTCTAAAACTGCTCTGTTATCTTTTAGCTTTTGTAATCGCTCAATCTTTGAAATAGTAGTAAGCATCATATCTTTATAGCCTTGACGATAGGTAAGATACGGCTCATAAATTAAGAAGAACAACATAGTGACAACAATGATAAGCGATGCCCATTGGATCAATGGGCTGCGAAACTCTTCACGTAATTTCTCCTTATCATAACTTTGTAGGTCAAATTCAAATGCCATGTTATTTCACCAGTAAAATTTCAGCTTTAAATAATTGAGAACCATCATCTCTAGGCGTCACATCCCCTAGCAACCTAACCCTTTCAACTTCTTTTTGTGCTCCCAGAGTGTCCATCAGTTTGACACTGTCACGTACAACCCCCTGAATGATGGCACGACGTTCCTCATAGGAAAATTCAGTTAGTATCACATCTTCGGGAAGTTGCTTAATTAATAGTTCTAATAGATCAACAACTGTACGCTGCTCTTTCTTGATAACTAGCATTTTCTCAAGAATCTTACTTCTTTCTGCCATGTTAGTACGTAGATTCACCAGATCTGCGGTGTTAGCTACTAACTCTGAATACTGACCATCCAATCTACTGGATTTAATCTGTAACAATGCGAAGTCGGAACCTATAAATATCAAGCCAGCCAAAAATATATAGAGTATTTCTCTATGAAAATCCCAAGGAGATGATAAATCAAAAAAACTTGACACTTTACCAGCTTGAAAAACATTCTGAGGAGGAGCGATTTTATTAATTTTATTCAACAGCTGTCCATCATAATGAACACCACTATTATTAGTCAATAAAGGGTACCCTTTTGAAACAAGATCTTCAAACCAGCGCTGATAAAGGGGGGGGGCTAATGGATAGAACTCATGAACTTCACCCCTCTTAGCTATATGACAGCCATACAAACGCCCTTTCTCTTCATAACAAAGTAGCGCTGGCGAGGTTGTTAAAGCACTGCCATAATAAGCTATTGCTGGAATTTTGTGAGTAACATTAACATGAAAGTTAATGTCCTCTCTATTCCAAAACCACACTGCGACTCGCCACTTATCATTTCCTTTAGATACTAGATAATAATGCTCTGTATTAGGCCAGCTAGACAAGGATGACAACTCATTTTTTACGCACTCATCGATGTGGGACCTGGAAACAAGCCCTATTTCATATTCAAGCAATTTAAATAAGCAAACTTCTTGCGGGACCAAACCTACAATACGCTCAAAACGCCTAGCACGCGTTGACTTATCAAGTTTTTCAGGAGATGACTTTTTGTCAGTAGGCCATACCAGGCGAATAGATAGTAATTCTTTAGCAATTTTATTTAACTTATTAATCATGAGCTACCCACAATCTTTCATAGTCAGGAAAATACCATAGGCTACGTCTGGGAGGAAATCGGCTAGACGTTCTTATCTGATATTCCCCTCGACCACGAAATCCATTATATTCGTAATAAATATAATATCTTGAGCTTTGTGTCAATTCAAGCCCTTCATTCCCAAGACTATTTTCTTTCAAAATAGCTGATAAACTTGCCCACTTTCTATCACGTTTTGATTTCTTTATTTTATCTAAGTCACCAGATGTGAAGTCATATATTCCGCGTGACAATAGTGAGTCTGGAATAGCTGCATAATTAGTCCATGATGACCCTAGCAGAGTAATATAATCTCTTAATCCATCTCCATACTCATTATTAAATACCGCATGAGATATCCCAGCAACCATCATTACTTCATCCAATGTTCGAAATGGAGCACCTCTACCATACTTGTATTTATTGAATTTATCTTGCCAATTAAATATCTCATCTGCAATACGCTTTGTATCTTGTATCTTATAGCTACTTAGCACTCTTGACATTTTATCATGATCATAGTATCGCAAGCTTAGTAGTCCAGCTTGGTCTTGAATACGAACTGTAACATCATTCTTTAATTTTAACGGATGTCCGTCGATTGGGATATAAGTATCACCTAACGAAAACCCTCCTGGCTCTTGCTCACCAACCAACATTGAAAGAAATAACCTATGCTCTGCATCATTAATTCTTAAACGTGCATCCCACTTGTTTCTCTCATATACTTGTTCACTTACCATACCTTCTGTACGCACAATCATCATCATGGTGATACTAATAAGTATTGTCATGATCATAAGGGTCATGGGTAATATCATGCCCGAGTTATGCCTCACTTTTTATATACCTCATCATCTATATGACTACTAGTACTATAAGCAGTGACTGGAAAGTACCAGTCAATATTCCTTTTATTTAAAAATGACATTTTTATATTTACTAACATTGGCATCGAAGTTTCTTTTTTGCTATAAAAAAAATCCAGCCATGCAGGGTTATAGCGAAAGAATATCTTATCCTCTATGGGTATAGAGGTACCATCGAGTGGGATGTGTATTGGTGCAAGATATCTTATCTCATAGGTGTTAATTAATTTAATTAACTCTAATTTTCTAAAGTCTTTGTCAACTTCATCATTGTTATAATATGGGTCTGCATTGCTTTTTTCTGTATAAAAAAGACTATAGCCATTATCACTTTTTTCAAACCAGATAACTATAGATGAGTAGTTACCAGGGCCATTTAATATAGGTGAATTGGATAATAACTTTACACTGTCTTTATCACCATAAAAAAATGGTACAGCTTCACCATACTCATTACTAAATTGGGTAGCTGTAGCATCAGAAAAAAGCATAGAAAGCCAATTATACCTATCCTGAAGATTTGAAACAGACTCTACTTTCTTATTTAACGTTGACCATGCTAACCGTCCCTGATCTAGTCCTGCCAACATAATCGATATTGAGAATGAAAATATCAATATCGTCACTAGTAATTCTACTAGTGTAAAACCTGATTCAATATTTTTACTTTTCATTCCAGCCAATCAGTTCAAATGAGAAAGAATAAGTCGCGTTAGATAGCAGCTTGTATGTTACCGTGATTTTGAACATTTGAAGATCATATCCAGCCTGCGTCGCATCATCTGCACGGATAGGAAACAAAGCACTTACTGGCTCTGCCATCCATTCATATGATGCCCCTCCGATCTCACCAATGCCAGACTGAAGCTTTAATGGATTAATATCTACTAATGAATTATAGATGTTCTCTTCAAAATATACTCGCTCTTGAATTCGTTCAACTCGTGATACTCTAAATGTACTCTCATTGACAACTCTAAACATAATTGTAATCACTGATATCAGTATTGTTAGAGCTACCAAAACTTCAATAAGCGTGAAACCTTTATTTTTTTGGTACATAGATCAAATCGAGTTTACAATCCAGGGGAGAAAAAGATAGACGCCAATAGCGCTCATTGGGCGTTTTAATAAGGATGTCGCCACCTGAACATACTTTATCAGCCCGAAATGTGACACTCTGATCATTAACTATCTCAATATTATGTTTTTTTGCTAAGGCAGTAGCAGTGTCCGAATGGCGTGAAAGAACAAAACCCCCACCATGTTTTCTATTTTTCAGCATACTACTTTTTACATCTGACAAGAAAGATTCAATGTTAGTTTTCTCTCTGTAGGATATAAGTTGGCCCCATAAGTTTGGGGCCACTATAGCTGTTAACAATACAGATAAGGTAATGACTATCAAGAGCTCAATCATAGTAAAGCCATAATTCTTCATTAAAATCTACCAATATCCTGATCTTCTCCTTCCCCACCTTTACGATTATCTTTTCCTAAACTATAAATTGCGAAATCACCATCAGATTTCAATTCATAATGATATGGGCGACCCCAAGGATCATTTGGTAAGTCTTTTGAAAGGTATGGGCCATCCCAGTTCAAAACACCGTCGGGTGATCGACTTAAAGCTGAGAGTCCCTCTTCTGTTGATGGATAATCACCTATATCTAATCGATATGTATTTAACGCTGAAACAAGGAGCTCAATCTGAGCTTCTGCTACTTTTGTTTTTGATGATCCGACCTTTTGAAATAATCGAGGCCCAACCAAACCAGCAAGCAATGATATTAGCACCAACACAACTAAAAGTTCTATTAAAGTGAACCCTTTATTTTTTGATTTTACAAACATATCACCATCCAATATCATTTACAGAAATTATACCAGAGATTAAAACGATCATAATTGAGCCTACAATAGCTCCCATTATAACAATAACAAGTGGCTCCAATATAGCAAGTATTTGCTTTATCCCTTTAGAAAGCCGACGTTCATAGAGAGCATTGATTTCTTTAAAGCAAATTGGTAATGAGGACCCTTTTTCACCAGTTTTAATAAGTCGTATAACTACTAGTGGGAAGACATGATACATTGCTAAGGCATCAGCTAACCTCTCACCTTCTTTCACTCTCTCAATAACTCGCTGGATATCTCTACGTCCTTTATCCCCAGACATGGCATTAGATGATAGCTCCACTGCATCAACTAATTCGACACCAGACTCCAGTAGTTTTTGCATACTGCCGCTAAATTGGACGATAGTCCATGCGTTGAAGAGCATAGCCAGAAACGGGATTTTTAAAACAAACTCCAGTAATAGAGATGCCAGTTTTCCATATTTAAAACTATAGAGAAGATAACTAAAAAGTATCGTTATACTACCAAGAATCAATAATAAATTATTATTTATAAAGTCTGAGAATGCAATTAGAGTGACCAAACTCCCACCAGCAGCAGCAGCTTCATCAGTAATCATTGATTTGAAGTTAGGGATAACATAGATAAATAAGAAAAATATTACTGAAACACAAACAATTAACAAAAAACATGGGTATGTAAGAGCAGTTTTAACTTCAGAGAGAATTTTTTCTTCCCTCTCGATACGCTCTGCAATATTTATCAAAGCATCGTATATGTTACCATTTTCTTCCCCAAGCCTTAGCATTGGTGAAACATAATAAGGAAATATATCAGGTAATGATGCAACTGTATCAGATAATGAAGCCCCCGAAGATATGTCCATTTTCATTCTAGATAATGCTGGATTCAAGTGTTTATCTGATGTTGTATCGACAAGAGAATCAATACATTCATCCAATTGCATACCACTTTTTCGCAACGTGGCTAGTTCTCGTAGGGTTGTCATTAGCGCCTCTCTTGACACAATGACCTTCATAATACCGGTATGTTTCTCAAGCAGAACCACACAATGGCCTTTCATATCCAGTATCTTGTGTGCATTCTCTTTCGATGAAGCCCTAAGCCATCCGTTAAGTAACTGACCGCTGTCAGTTCTGACAATATATTTGAAATATATCATCCAATAACCCTCAGTACTTCCTCTATTGTCGTTTCACCATGAGCAGCTCGAAGAATAGCATCTTCTTTAAGTGTTCTCATACCCTGCTCATTAGCAATTGCATTGAGAGCAGTAATAGAGATTTCAACATCAGTTTGGCTAGACCATTGCATCAATTCAAATACGGCAAGTCGACCACTGTAACCAGTAAAGTTGCATTTTTCACAACCACAAGCAGATTTAAAGCTAACTATTTCTGGAAGCAGATGCCCCCATTTCTTCTTAAATCCTTGCCAATTAACGCCTAATTTAGTATGAGCTAATGGCTCAATCACAGCACACTCTGAGCAGAGTCTTCTAACCAGACGCTGTCCCATTACCCCTACAATTGTTGACTTTATTAAGTAATCTGGGATACCAATGTCCTTCAAACGAATGAAGCTACTGGGTGCATCATTAGTATGTAACGTGGAAAAAACAAAGTGACCTGTTAGCGCTGATTGGATAGCAATCTGCGCTGTTTCTTTATCACGCATTTCACCAATTAGCATAATATCTGGATCTTGACGAAGAGCAGATCTAAGAATCGTAGCAAAATCTAAACCTATATCACTATTTACCTGAATTTGAGTTAATCCTTGCATCTGATATTCAACAGGATCCTCAACAGTAATTATTTTTTTGTCTTCATCATTAACTTGACTGAGTAATGTATATAGTGAGGTCGTTTTACCACTACCAGTAGGACCAGTTATTAAGAAAATCCCATTGCGCTGACTTATTATAGTATTAATTATATCAAGCTGATCGCTGAACATATTTAATCGACGCTCAGCTGACTTATCAACATTACCACTTAGCAGTCGTAATACGGCATTCTCACCATGTACAGTTGGCGTTGTTGCTACACGAATATCAACATAGGCACCGGACAACCGAACACGCATGCGTCCATCTTGAGGTAATCGTCGTTCAGATATATCAAGACTAGACATTAACTTTATTCTTGATATCACAGCAGCATGTTGCGATATCCCAGGCTTATCGACTATTGTTAAAACACCATCAATCCTAAAGCGAACTAAAAAACTATCTTTATTTATTTCAAAATGGATATCTGACGCTTTTTTTCTTATTGCATTCTGAATACATTCATTCACAAACCTGACAACAGGCGCAGAAGATGTATCATGCATCCCGTTATCACTGGCTTTGAAATTCGTTGTGGTCTCTTGGACCCCCGAAAATAGTGTCCTAAGCTCATAATTAGAGATAAGAACAGGGATTGTTTTTATATCGTATAGCTGTCTTATAGAATCTGAAATAAATGAATCCCATATATCGAGTTGTGCAATATATATGGAACCATTTTCAACCAGTAGTGGATATGCCTGTCGTTGTCTCCACCACTCGCTATTAAAAAAGTCATCGATAAGTTCGGTTTGAAGATTATCTAACTGTCCTATTTTTTTCTCGACAAAGCTATCTAACTGATAAAGCCCAAGCTGTTCTGAAAGTGCAGAGATAACTTCCGCTTCAGAGCAGTAACCGTGCGCGACACACACTTCGCCAAACTTATGTTTTGACGACTCATTACTAATCTGTAAGGCAACAATCTCCTCTATATCATTGTGTTTGATACACCCGCGACTAACGAGGATCTCACCAATTCTCATCTAACTCTCCAAATTACAAAACATCTGTGAAACCAAGTTTGAGCTTGTTGTAAATCTTGTAGAAAAAAACTAGCATTACCGATGATATTAAAAAGAGAGATAATAAACGATGCCAAGACACCGACTCTGTATATATAGATTCTCTTAACGCATCTGCAATTATACTTATTGGATTAATGTATAATATAGCTCCTAATGAATCAGGAGCTGTTCTAATAGAAAAGAAAACAGTACTAGTAAATAACAACACAAGACTAACGACAGGAATAACTTGTTGAACATCTCTCACATAAACAGATATTGATGAAAAAAAGTACGATAATGCTAAGAGCGTTGTCACATAAACACCAATTATTATAGGAATAAACAATAGATTCAATGGTGCATTTATATACCCCATCGAGATTGAGTATATGAGCGTTAACACTATACCTATCATAAAATTTAACGCAGCTACCAAAACTACCGTGACAGGAAGTATTTCCAATGGAAAAACAATTTTCTTTACAATGTGACTATTGTTCCTGATTACAGCTGTAGCACCACTCAATACCTCGGACATGAAAATGTGTGTAATAATCCCTATAAAGAGCATCAACGCGTAATCGGCATACTCATTATTACCAATTTCCCACCTAGCTTTAAATACATGCAGAAAAACTGTTGAGTATATAAGTAACATAAACAATGGATTAATTATATTCCATACTGCACCAAAAACAGTACCTTTATATTTAGCACTGATTTCTCTCGATACAACAGACTTTAATATATTAATATATTTCCTTTCAAGTAACATCATTCCCCCTTTTTTAAAAAATCAATAAAATGGGGTGCCATACTATCTTTTTTAGATAGTATAATATTTTTTTCAAAAGGCCATTTTATGGCTAAAACATTATCGCTCCATATTATGGAACGCTCATGGCTTGGCTGATAGTAGTTAGTAGTTTTATATAAAATTTCAGCAGCAGTGCTTAGTGTCAAAAAGCCATGAGCAAATCCTTCAGGGATCCATAGCTGACGTTTATTTTCTGCTGATAGAGTAACGCCAACCCACTGACCAAAAGTAGGTGATTCTTCACGAATATCGACGGCCACATCAAAAACCTCACCTACGATACAACGGACTAATTTACCTTGAGCATGTGGAGGTAGCTGGTAATGAAGACCACGGAGTACCCCTTGGCTAGATCTAGAATGATTATCTTGTATAAATTTCACTTGATGACCAACAGCTTCTTCAAATTTCTGATAGTTAAAACTTTCAAAGAAAAAGCCACGTTCGTCACCAAACACTTGGGGCTCAAAAATAAGAACTTCAGGTATCGAGGTATTAATTACATTCATATCTATATCCTAAATCCGACGACACATATATTTGAGGGCATGTTTCATTCCCTCTAAAACAAGTTAGGCTTTAGCGACCATTTTAAGCAGATACTGGCCATATGCATTCTTCGCTAACGGTGTAGCAAGAACTCGAACCTGATCAGCGTTAATAAATTTTTTGCGATATGCGATCTCTTCGGGGCAAGCGACCTTCAATCCCTGACGCGTCTCGATGGTCTGAATAAAGTTACTCGCTTCAATCAAACTTTCATGGGTACCGGTATCAAGCCAGGCATAACCACGGCCCATGATGGCTACTGACAGATTACCTTGCTCCAGATAGATACGATTCACATCAGTGATCTCAAGCTCACCACGCAGTGACGGCTTCAGGCTCTTGGCGATCTCCACTACGCTGTTGTCGTAGAAATAGAGTCCAGTCACCGCATAGTTACTCTTGGGCTCCAACGGCTTCTCTTCCAGTGAAATAGCGGTGCCCTGCTTATCAAATTCCACCACCCCATAACGCTCAGGGTCATGCACGTGATAGGCAAATACGGTGGCGCCGCTCTCTTTGGCCGCAGCCGCCTCCAGCTGTTTCTGCAGGTCATGGCCGTAAAAGATGTTGTCGCCCAGCACAAGAGTACAGGGGTCTGAACCGATGAACTCTTCACCCAGGATAAAGGCTTGGGCAAGCCCATCCGGGCTTGGTTGTACCTTGTATTGCAGATTCAAGCCCCATTGACTGCCGTCACCCAGCAATTGTTCAAAGCGGGGGGTATCTTGTGGTGTACTGATGATCAAGATATCGCGGATTCCAGCCAGCATCAGGGTGCTGAGCGGGTAGTAGATCATCGGTTTGTCGTAGATAGGCAGTAACTGCTTGCTCACCGCCATGGTGACCGGATAGAGACGGGTGCCAGAGCCACCGGCCAGAATAATGCCTTTACGTTTGGTCATGATACTTGTTTCTTATTTTTAAATTACAAAAGAAAAGGGTGGCTTGAGGCCACACCTTTCTGTTTTATCCCTGCCAGCCAGGGGTGCGTTCAGTACATCCCTGACCAGGGATTTACTTGCCCAGGATCTCGGTCAACATCCGCTCCACACCGACCGTCCAGTCCGGCAGCACCAGATTAAAGGTGCGCTGGAATTTGCTGGTATCAAGGCGGGAGTTATGAGGGCGTTTGGCCGGGGTCGGGAAGGCGCTGGTCGGCACCGCATTGAGTTGCGTCACCGTCAGTTCAATCCCGGCCTCTCTGGCTTTGGCAAACACCAGCCGGGCGTAGTCAAACCAGGTGGTAGTACCGGAGGCGATCAGGTGGTAAAGCCCGGCGACCTCGGGTTTCTGCTGCGCCACGCGGATCGCATGAGCGGTGCAATCGGCCAGCAACTCTGCACCGGTCGGAGCGCCGAACTGGTCATTGATGACTGACATCTCGCTACGCTCTTTGCCAAAACGCAGCATGGTTTTGGCAAAGTTGGCGCCACGGGCGGCATAGACCCAGCTGGTGCGGAAGATCAGGTGACGAGAGCAAAGAGCGGCGCCTTGTTCACCAGCCAGCTTGGTTTCACCGTAGACATTGAGCGGTGCGGTCACATCGGTTTCCACCCAGGAGCGCTCACCAGAGCCATCGAACACATAGTCGGTGGAGTAATGCACCAACCAGGCGCCAAGCAGTTCAGCCTCGTTGGCGATCGCAGCCACGCTGGTCGCGTTGAGCAACTCGGCAAACTCCCGTTCGCTTTCTGCCTTGTCGACCGCGGTATGGGCAGCTGCGTTGACAATCACATCCGGTTTGACCAGACGTACCGTTTCGGCCACGCCGGCCGGATTGCTGAAATCGCCACAATAGTCAGTCGAGCCAAAATCAACGGCAGTGATGCGCCCCAACGGCGCCAGTGCACGCTGCAGCTCCCAGCCTACCTGGCCGTTTTTGCCAAACAGCAAAATATGCATCAGGCACGCTCCCCGTAATTCTGTTCAATCCAGGATTGGTAGGCACCGCTCTTGACGTTATTAACCCACTGCTGGTTATCCAGATACCACCGCACGGTTTTGCGAATACCGGATTCAAAGGTCTCTTGTGGCTGCCAATCGAGGTCGGCGCTCATCTTGCTGGCATCGATGGCATAGCGGCGATCGTGGCCGGGGCGATCCGCCACATAGGTGATTTGCTCACGATAGGAGCCCGCCTTCGGCACCATCTCGTCAAGCAGATCGCAGATGGTGTGGACCACCTCCAGGTTCTGCTTCTCGTTGTGACCGCCGATGTTGTAGGTTTCCCCCACCAAGCCAGTGGTCACCACGTTGTAGAGCGCGCGAGCGTGATCTTCCACATAGAGCCAGTCGCGGATCTGGTCGCCCTTGCCATAGACCGGCAGCGGCTTACCATCCAGGGCGTTGAGGATCACCAACGGGATCAGCTTCTCGGGGAAGTGGTAGGGGCCATAGTTGTTGGAGCAATTGGTGACCAGGGTCGGTAAGCCGTAAGTTCGGCGCCAGGCGCGGACCAGATGGTCGCTGGAGGCCTTGGAGGCCGAATAGGGGCTGCTGGGGGCGTAAGGAGTGGTTTCGGTAAAGAGCGGCAGTGGCTTATTCCACAAGGGATGACCGGCACTCACCTCATCCGGATGGGGCAGATCGCCATACACCTCGTCGGTGGAGATGTGGTGGAAGCGGAAAGCCGCTTTGCGTGTATCGTTCAATTCGTTCCAGTAAGCGCGCGCCGCTTCCAGCAACATATAGGTGCCAATAATATTGGTTTCGATGAAATCGGCAGGCCCCGTGATGGAGCGATCGACATGGCTCTCGGCCGCCAAATGCATCACCGCATCCGGTTGATGCAGAGCAAACACCCGCTCCAATTCACCACGGTTGCAAATATCCACCTGCTCGAAAACATAACGCTCACTGGCAGCCACATCGGCCAGGGACTCCAGATTCCCCGCATAGGTGAGTTTGTCGAGATTGACCACGGCATCCTGCGTGTTTCGAATAATATGACGAACAACCGCCGACCCGATAAAGCCAGCGCCACCAGTGACAAGGATTTTCATAGGTATACTCTTGAAAAATAATAAAAAAATTATATTTAAAGTTCTCAAATAGCAAAATTAGAACTGATGTCAAGTATGCCTTACAGGCAGATATCTCACACTAATCCAGAAAAACGCATTGGCTACCGCCCCTGAGTTACAGCCCCCAGTTCGCTGCTTTTAACCAGATTGTGTGCGCTGTTGGCCATCATGTCCTCCAGCTTGTGAGGTAGCGGCTGCTATACATGCCAACTACTTGCTTATGACTATTCAATGAAGGGCTGACTCTCAAACTTATTTATCGAGCCAAGCCGCTTAGATAACAGCTCGGGATTCTAACGTCTTTCGCAGCCTGTTGCACCGTCAGATCGTGACCAAACCTCGTCGCGACATCATTAATGGTCGCTTTATGGCCACTCAACGCATTGCGTAGACAAGGCAATGACTATTGCGGTTTGTTTAGTTACTATTTCTTTGATCTTAAACGCAAAAATGAATTTTTTACTCACCAGGTCTTGCGACAAGCACTAATATGTATGGTCCTGAAAGGGTCTTATCTATCTTCCGAACACTGTTCAAGTACCATTTTGCGGTGTTGCAGCCCATTCACATACTACTCAATGAGCTGGACATCGGAAACCGGGGTCCCAACTCGATAAAGCACGACGCATTATGTCATCAAGGTGCCATATGCATATGATCTTGCTCAAAAAAACAGGACGAACCGGATGGTTCGCCCTGTGGCTATACGATAACCCAAAGTGGGAGGTAATCGCTACTGCTGCTCCGTCGTCGTGCCGGGGGCTTGCCAACCACCACCAATGGCCTTGTAGAGCGCCACCTGGTTGGTCAGCTGGGCCAGACGGGTGCTGATCAGGCCCTGCTTGGCACTGAACAACGAACGCTGGGCATCGAGCCGGGTCAGGTAACTGTCCACACCTTGCTCATAACGGAACTCCGCCAGCTTGAAATAGGTCTGGTTGGCTTCGACCAGAGCCTGTTGTGCCTGCAACTGCTGCTGATAGTCCGCCTGGGCACCGAGGGTATCCGCAACCTCCTTGAAGGCGGTCTGGATGCTCTTCTCGTAGCTCGCCACCGCCTGCCGGGTGCTCACTTCAGCCACATCAAGATCGGCGATACGTTTCCCACCGTCGAAGATGGGCAGGTTGATCTGGGGGATAAACGACCAGGTGCCGGTTCCTCCGTCAAACAGGCCGCTCAGCTGGTTGCTGGCCGTCCCCGCCGTCGCGGTGAGCGAGATGGAGGGGAAGAAGGCGGCGCGCGCCGCGCCTATATTGGCATTGGCCGCCTTCAGACTGTGCTCGGCGGCCAGAATATCCGGGCGCTGTTGCAGCAAGCTCGAAGGCGCACCCACCGGGATCGCCGCCAGTTTTACCTCGGCCAGGGTCACCGGCTGGCTGTCCAGCACAGGAACTTGGGTGCCAAGGAGCAGTGCCAGGCCATTGCGATCCTGCTTCACCTGGCGTTGGTACTGGGCCAGGCTGACCCGGGCGCTTTCCAGTGCGGTACGCCCCTGGGCAAGCTCCATCTCTGAGGCGGCGCCCAGGCGATACTTGTGCTCGGTCAGGCCATAACTCTCCTGCTCGGTCGACAGAGTCGCCTCGCTCAGCGCCAGCAACTCCTGATCCGCCAGCAAGGTGAGATAGGCATTGGCCACCGACGCTATCAGTGCAATCTGGGTGCTGCGCCGGGTCTCAATCTCGGCAAGGTAGGTCTCCAGAGCCTGATCTTTGAGGCTCTGGATCCGGCCAAACAGGTCCAGCTCATAGGCGGTGATGCCGAGATTGGCATCGTACTGGCTGCTGATAGTCCCCTGCCCCGTGCTGCTGAGATCGTCGGATCCCTGCTGGCGGGTGCCCGAGCCGTTCGCTGCCAGGGTCGGCAGTTGCGCCGCCCGCTGAATACGGTACCTGGCTTCATACGCCTCGACGTTGAGAGCCGCGATCCGCAGATCCCGGTTATTCTCCAGTGCGGTGTCGATGAGCCTTTGCAGCGTCGGGTCGAGAAACTGTTGCTGCCAGGGGGAGACGGCCGCCTCCCCTGCTGTCTGATTGCTCTGCCAGGAGGCGCCTTGGGGCAATTCGGGTCTTTGATAGTCAGGGGCCATGGAACAGGCCCCCAGCAGCAGTGTCACGCTCAAGGCGACCAGCGTCTTAGTCATGATGGGTCTCCTTGGCAAGCGCAGCCTGCTCTTCCTGTGAATTGTGCTTGGTGAAGTGGCGAGTCACCAGCACGAAGAACAGCGGCACGAAGAAGATGGCCAGCACGGTCGCACTGATCATCCCCCCCATCACGCCGGTCCCGATGGCGTTACGGCTGCTGGCACCGGCACCCGAGCTGATGACCAGCGGCAACACACCCAGGATAAAGGCGAGGGAGGTCATCAGGATGGGACGCAGACGCAGACGCGCAGCCTCAACCACGGCTTCACCCAAGCCCATTCCCTTGTCGTACAGCTCCTTGGCAAACTCGACGATAAGTATCGCGTTCTTGGCCGACAACCCTATGGTGGTGAGCAAGCCCACCTGGAAGTAGACGTCGTTCTCCAAGCCCCGCATGGTCGCTGCCAATATGGCCCCCAAGACTCCGAGCGGTACCACCAGCATGACGGAGAAGGGAATGCTCCAGCTCTCGTACAGCGCCGCCAGACAGAGGAACACCACCAGCAGGGAGATGGCGTACAAGGCCGGCGCCTGGGAACCCGCTTGCCGCTCCTGCAAGGAGAGGCCGGTCCACTCGATACCTATCCCTTCCGGCAACTGCTTCACTATCTGCTCGATGGCTGCCATGGCGTCACCGGTACTCTTGCCTGGCGCGGCTTCACCCACTATCTCCATCGCCGAGACGCCGTTATAGCGTTCCAGACGGGGCGAACCGAAGCTCCACTCAGTGCTGGCAAAGGCGGAGAAGGGCACCATCTGGCCTGTGCTGTTGCGCACATACCACAGCTTGAGATCTTCCGGGTTCATCCGGAAGGGGGCATCCGCCTGCAGGTAGACCTTCTTGACCCGACCCCGGTCGACGAAGTCGTTCACGTAAGAAGAGCCCCAGGCCGTAGAGAGGGTGCTGTTGATGTCGCTGATGGAGAGCCCCTGGGCCAGCGCCTTCTCGTAGTCAATCTTGACGTCGAGCTGGGGCGTGTCTTCCATCCCGTTCGGGCGCACCCGCACCAGGTTGGGATCCTGCGCCGCCATGCCAAGCAACTGGTTGCGCGCCGCCATCAGCTTGTCATGACCCAGTCCTGCGCGATCTTGCAGGTAGAAGTCAAAGCCGGTGGCCGTGCCCAGTTCAGGAATGGGAGGCAGGTTGAAGGCGAACACCTGGGCTTCCTTGATGCTGAACAGATAACCCATGGCGCGGCCTATGATGGCATTGGCGCTGCGATCCGGGCTGCTGCGCTCTTTCCAGTCTTTCAGCTTGATAAACGCCATGCCGCTGTTCTGACCGCTACCGGCGAAGCTGAAGCCCGCCACCGTCAGCACAGAGTCGACGTTGTCCTTCTCGTTTTTCAGGAAGTAATCGCGCATGTCCGCCAGTACCACTTCAGTGCGCTGCTTGGTAGCACCGACCGGCAGTTGCACCATGGACATGATGACCCCCTGATCCTCTTCCGGCAGGAAGGAGGTGGGCATGCGCATAAACAGCACGGCCAGCACCGCCAACATGGCGACATAGATGATGCTGTAACGGGCGCCCTGCTTGATCACCTTGCGCACACCGCTCTGGTAGCGGTTGGCACCAGAATCAAAGGCCCGGTTGAACCAGCCGAAGAAGCCACGCTGGGCACCGAACTCCCCATGCTTGATGGGCTTGAGCAGGGTGGCACACAGTGCCGGCGTCAGGATCAGGGCCACCAGCACAGACAACACCATGGCCGAGACGATGGTGAGAGAGAACTGGCGATAGATGGCACCGGTCGAACCACCAAAGAAGGCCATGGGCACAAAGACCGCAGAGAGCACCAGGGCGATCCCCACCAGGGCACCGGTGATCTGGGTCATGGACTTGCGGGTCGCTTCCAGCGGGGAGAGATCCTCCTCGCTCATCAGCCGTTCCACGTTCTCCACCACCACAATGGCATCATCCACCAGCAGGCCGATGGCCAGCACCAGACCGAACATGGTCAGGGTGTTGATGGAGAAGCCGAACGCCGACATGACGCCAAAGGTCCCAAGCAACACAACCGGCACGGCTATGGTCGGGATCAGGGTGGCACGGAAGTTCTGCAAGAACAGATACATGACGCAGAACACCAGGAAGATCGCCTCGATCAGGGTCTGTACCACCTCCTCGATGGAGATCTGCACGAAGGGGGTAGTGTCGTACGGATAGACCACCTTCATGTTGGCCGGGAAGTAGGCGGAGAGCTCGTCCAGCTTGCCGCGTATCTTCTCTGCGGTATCGAGGGCGTTGGCACCGGTCGCCAGCTTGATGGCAACCGCCGCGGTAGACTGGCCGTTGTAGAGCGCATCGGCGTCGTAGTTTTCGCCCCCCAGCTCAACCCGGGCCACATCCTGCAAGCGTACCTTGGAGCCGTCCTGATTCACCCGCAGCAGGATGTTGTTGAACTCCTCCACGCTAGAGAGACGGGTCTGCCCCATGATGGTGGCAGTAAACTGCTGACTTTCGACCGAGGGCGTGCCCCCCACCTTGCCAAACGCCACCTGGGCATTCTGTGCCTTGATGGCGTTCTGCACATCAATCGGGGTCATCTGTACCCGGGTGAGCTTGTTCGGATCGAGCCAGACACGCATGGAGTACTGGCTGCCGAACAGTGTGATGTCCCCTACCCCGTCCAGACGGCTCAGCGGCTCCTTGATGTTGGCCACCACATAGTCGGCCAAGTCATCGTTGTTCATGCTGCCGTCACCGGAGATGAAGGCCGCCACCATCAGGAAGCTGCTGGAGGTCTTCTGAACCCGGATCCCCTGCTGCTGAACCTCTTGCGGCAACAGAGACATCGCCTGCTGCAGCTTGTTCTGCACCTGCACCTGGGCGATATCGGGATCTGTCCCCGCCTGGAAGGTGAGGGTCACCGACACATTGCCGGAGGAATCAGATTGAGAAGACATGTAAAGCAGGTGATCCAGCCCCGTCATGTTCTGCTCGATGATCTGGGTCACAGAGTCTTCTACCGTCTTGGCAGAAGCTCCCGGATAGCTTGCAGAGATGCCCACGGCGGGCGGTGCAATGCTGGGATACTGGGCGATCGGCAGGCCTATGATGGCCAGGCTCCCTGCCAGCATGATCACCAGGGCAATTACCCAGGCGAAAATGGGTCTGTCTATGAAAAATCGTGCCATGAGGCGACTACTCCATCCTACTTGTTGGCCGGGGTCTGTTCAGACGGCGCGGTGGCCGCCTGTTCAGTGGGCGCGACGACAGCCCCGGGTTGTACTTTTTGCAGACCGGCGACGATCACCCGCTCACCCGTCTTGAGACCGGACTCCACCACCCAGTCACTGCCAACGATGCGGCTCACCTGCACCTCGCGCAGCTCGACCTTGTTGTCCGCCGTCACCACCATGACGGTAGCGCCTCCCTTGGGGGTGCGGGTCACGGCGGTTTGCGGTACCAGCAGCCCTTTTGCACGCTCGCCCTCTTGCAGAGTGGCGCGCATGAACATGCCGGGCAGCAACAGTTGATGCGGGTTCGGCACTATCACCCGCAGGGTCACCATGCCGGTGGTCTCATCCACTGTCACGTCGGAGAACTGCAATGAGCCCTCTTCGCTGTAGCTGCTGCCATCTTCCAGCTGGAAGCGCACCTTGGCGCCCTTGTTCTCGTCCTGAACGAGCTTGCCATCGGCGATCTGGCGCTTGAGGCGCAGCAGGTCGGCGGTGGACTGACGCACATCCACATACATGGGATCGAGCTGCTGGATGGAGGTAAGGCTGTCAGCCTGCTGGGCTGTCACCAGAGCACCCTCGGTCACCGCGGACTTGCCGATGCGACCGCTGATGGGGGCCGTGATGCGGGTATAGGCCAGATTGATGTTGGCACTCTGCAAGGCCGCCTTGGCTGCGCCTATCTCGGCCAGCTGCTGCTTCCAGGCGGCATCGGCGTCGTCATACTCCTGGCTGCTGATGGCTTTCACCTTCACCAGTTCGGCATAACGCTTGGCCTTGAGGCGAGCGCTCTGCTCGTTGGCCTGCGCCTTGGCCAGATTGGCCTTGGCACTGGCCACGTTGGCCTGATAAACCGCAGGGTCGATCTGATAGAGCAGTTGCCCGGCCTTGACGTCGCTGCCTTCGGTAAACAGACGCTTGAGAATGATGCCACTCACCTGGGGACGCACCTCGGCGACCCGCAGCGGCGCGCTGCGACCGGTCAGCTCAGACGTGAGTTGCAGTGGTGCCGTGTGCAGGGTCACCACATCCACGGCGGCAGGTGGCATGTCACCCGGCCCTTGCTGGGCACCGCCCTGTTCGCCACAAGCTGCCAGCAGACCACCTGCCAGCAGGGCAAGGCCAACCGAACGTGCGAGAATATGTTTATGCATGGAGAACCTTAACCTTTGTCAGTCAATGAATAACCACAGGGTTTACAGGTCCCTGTTGGTAAAATCGGAAAGATGAGGCAATATACATACATTCATAAATGTATGTAAGTGACTTTTTTACTTTTACAAGGCGCAGATATCGATGGCCAGAAGAACCAAAGAAGAGGCGCAGCAGACCCGCTGCCACATCATGAGTACGGCCCTTAATCTGTTCTGTTCACATGGCTTGGCCAAGACCAGCCTGACCGATATTGCCAGGGCCGCCGACCTGACCCGTGGCGCCATCTACTGGCACTTCAAAAATAAAGAAGAGCTGTTCGTCTCCTTGTGGGAGGAGCTGTGCCAGCCGCTCTCCCACCAGCTCGATGCCTGCGTTGCCGAGCAGGAGCCCAACCCCCTCGGCAAACTGCGCAGCTTCCTCAAGGAGGTGCTGGTAAAGATCAGTACCAATCCTGCCCATCAGCAGATGTTCACCATCATGTTCAATCTGGAATCATTGGAAGGGGAAGCCATCTCCCTGCGCGAACATATGCGCGGCCAGGCCGCCAACTTTTTCCGGGATCTTGAGATCACCCTGACCAATGCCATCCGCCAGGGTCAACTCCCCAAGACGCTGGATACCCAGCGCGCCGCCACCCTGCTGCACTGCACCCTGGATGGCTACATCATCAACTGGCTGCACTTCCCTGAGCGTATCAACCTGACCCGCGAGGCCGATTTCCTGCTCGACAGCCTGTTTACCCTGATAGCCCTGCCAAACGGCCCGGCCACCCGCCGTACCTGATCTGCATGGGTCAGCCCCGAGCTGGCCCGCATTCCTTGCTGGCAAGGCGCAACGGGATCTTGCCCAGCTTCTTGCTCAGCCAGGAGGGAGTCACAGCGTCACGGATCAGTGTCCACCCAGACGGTATTATTTTGCTTACCTGAGCCTTTGGTAGCGCGCCGCCAAATTTGCTAGAGTAGCGCCCCCGAAAGAAGGTGCCTGCCATGTCCATATCGCCACTGCCCAGTCATGATGCCTCCCCCAGTCTGCCATCTGTGGTGGATTCAAGCACACTGTCAGCCCGTCAGCGTTTTCTGAAACAGCTGGCGGCAGGCGCCCATCTGCTGGAAGCGGGCTGCGGAGCGGGCGAGGATCTGCTCTTTTTCCGGCAGCAGGGGTTCATGGTCACCGCCTTTGATGCCAGCCTGGCCCAAGCGAAGCTGGCCTCGCGCCGCTGCGGCCAGCCGGTGCGTGTCTGCTGCTTCGATCAGATGCACAACGTCCTGCCCTTTGACGGCATCTGGGCCAGCGGCTCCCTGCCCTGCCTGGTCGAGGAGGAGCTTGCCCCCGCCCTGATGCATCTCGCCAGCCTGCTCAAACCCCGGGCGCCGCTCTACTGCTCCTTCCCTTATGACGAGGGAAAATCCGGCAACCCAGTGGCCTCCTCACAGGACGAATACCCGCTGCAGACCCGGCTCGATGAAGCCCGCCTGCAACAACTGATCGCCCCCCTGCCGTTTGAGCTGCATCAGAGCTGGTGCAGCGAGGATGCCAAGCACGGCCGCTGGCTGCATGCCCTGCTGATCCGCCTACCCGATCTCGCCCCCACCACGAATCAATATCGCCGCCGTCGCTTCAAGGGGCCCATCCCCCGCAATTCATCATCCAGTTAACAATATTTAACTCTGAGTTAACCAGGTGTTGGGAGACAAGATGCGGCACTTGTGTTAAAAAGCGGCATTAAAATTAGAATTAAATAACAAATCAGACACTAACACCTGGATTTCCTTATGAAACTTGTCCTCAAACTGGTTGCCGGTATTCTTGCCGGTCTCTTGCTCGGTCTCTACGCCCCGGAATGGGTTGCACGCCTGCTGTTTACGGCCAAGACAGTCATAGGTCAGCTGATCACCTTCACCATTCCGCTCATCATTCTGTTCTTCATCATGAGCGGTATCGCCAGCCTGCCGAAGAACTCCGGCAAGCTGCTGGGCAAGACGGTGGCTCTCTCATATTGCTCCACCATACTGGCAGGTCTGTTCGCCTTCACAGTGGCAAGCCATCTGATCCCGCTGCTGACCACAGCCGCCGAGCCCACCACGGAAACCGCCGTCAAGCTCAGCTCCTACATCAGTCTGGAGATACCGCCGCTGTTCGGGGTCATGTCTGCCCTGGCCGCCGCCTTCGTGTTCGGCATCGGCATCAGCGCCACCCAGGCCACCGACCTGCGCCGCGTCGCCGATCAGGGCCGTGACATCATAGACCGCCTGCTGGCCCGCGTGATCATTCCGCTGCTGCCACTCTACATCGCCGGTGTCTTCGTCGAGATGACGGTGGAGGGCACCGTCTTCGCCACCCTCAAGACCTTCGGCGTGGTGCTGGTGATGGCCATCGTCATGCACTGGTTCTGGCTCAGCGTGCTGTTCGTCGGCACGGGTCTGGCGCTCGGTCGCTCACCCCTCATGCTTATCAAGAACATGCTGCCCGCCTACTTCACCGCTCTCGGCACCATGTCCAGTGCCGCCACCATTCCGGTTGCGCTGCAGGCCAGCAAGAACAACGGCGTGAGCCATGGCATCGCCAACTTCACAGTGCCGCTGTGCGCCACCATCCACCTGTGTGGCTCCACCATCACCCTGGTGACCTGCACCACCGCCGTCATGTTCCTCTCCGAGCACCTGGCCATTCCCGGCTATGGCACCATGCTGCCCTTCATCATGATGCTGGGGGTGATCATGATAGCCGCACCGGGCGCACCGGGTGGCGGCGTCATGTCGGCCCTGGGTCTGCTCACCTCCATGCTGGGTTTCGGGGAAGCCTCCATCGCCCTGATGATCGCCCTCTACCTGGCGCAGGACAGCTTCGGCACCGCCTGCAATGTCACAGGTGACGGCGTCATCGCCCTGTGGGCCGACCGTTTCGCCCAGGGTGGGGAAGCGCAGCTCGCCCCCGAGCGTGAAACGGCCTGATTGCCGGTTCGGAAAACAAAACGGGAGCCACTGGCTCCCGTTTTTTATGGCTGGCATCTGAGGTCAACCGCGTCGGCGGATCACCCCTTCCTGCGCCGTGCTCGCCACCAGCACCCCATCGCGGGTAAAGAACTGGCCGCGTACCAGACCACGACCTGCGCTGGCACTGGGGCTGTCCACCACGTAGAGCAGCCAGTCATCCAGCCTGAAGTCCCGGTGGAACCACATGGAGTGATCTATGGTGGCCACCTGCATGTCCGGCTCCCAGTAAGAGACGCCATGGGGCTGCAGGGCGGTAAACAGGAAGTGGAAATCGGAGGCATAGGCCAGCAGGTACTTGTGGACCCGCTGATCATCCGGCATCTGGCCATTGGCCTTGAACCAGACATGGCGCAGCGGCTCGTGCACATCCGGACGGATCGGGTCGACCAGGGTCACAGGGCGGATCTCGATGGGTTTCTCGCACATGATCTTGTCACGCAGAGCGGGCGGGATCTGATGCTCGTAGGGACGCACCAGCTCCAGTTCGCTCTTGAGCTGCTCGGGTGGGGTGATCCCCGCCGGCATGCTGATCTGATGCTCGAACCCTTCGGCCTCGACCTGGAACGAGGCGTTGAGATAGAAGATGGGCTTGCCACCCTGGATCGCCTTGACCCGGCGGGTAGAGACGGTCTGACCGTCGCGGATATTCTCCACGTCGTAGATGATGGGACGATTGGCATCACCGGGGCGCAAGAAGTAGGAGTGAAAACTGTGCACCTGACGATCGGCGGCCACCGTCTGTTTGGCGGCTGACAAGGCCTGCCCCATTACCTGTCCGCCAAACACGGCCCGCAGACCGAGATCCTGGCTCTGGCCCCGAAACAGGCCCTCCTCGATTTTCTCGAGCGCCAGCAGGGCCAGCAGCTCATCCAATACCTTGCTCATTATTATCTCCTGTATCAGTGCCGCAAAGGCTAACAAGCCCGCTCTGGCAGAGCAACCTTGCCCCTCTCCCCCAGCGGGTCCGCCGGGTGGTTTAATTCAGCAAGGAGGGGATTGGAATAATAAGCGGCAAACAGCAGCAACAAAAAGGCCCGCCTGAGAGGCGGGCCTTTCCTTGCATGAACCCATGAGGCTCAGCGCAATGCTTACTTACTGCCGGTACCCGAGTTGCGGGTAGAGGAAGTCGGCTTGCGACGGGCCGTGGTGCTGCGGGCGCGCGGCTCCATGCCCTGCATGTCCTTGTGACGCTTGACGGCACGACGGATCTGGGCAGCCTGCTTGTGGCGGGTGCTCTTGCCATCCTGCTGCAGGTCGACCTTGGATTCGGTCTCCGGCGGCATGTTGACCAGGCCGCGCAGGTAGTTCACTTCCGGCAGTTTCAGCTCCTGCCAGCCACCGCGGGGGATGCCACGATCCAGGGTGACGTCGCCGTAGCGCACCCGCATCAGGCGGCTCACCTGCACTTCCTGGGATTCCCACAGGCGGCGCACTTCACGGTTGCGACCTTCGGTCAGGGTGACGTTGAACCACTGGTTCAGACCTTCACCGCCGGCCGGTTTGATCTTGTTGAACTTGGCCATGCCATCTTCCAGCTGCACGCCTTTGCGCAGGCGCTGCAACATGGCTTCGGTGATCTCGCCAAACACGCGCACCGCGTATTCGCGCTCCACTTCGTGGCTCGGGTGCATCAGGCGATTGGCCAGTTCACCGTCTGTGGTGAACAGCAACAGGCCTGAGGTATTGACGTCTAGACGGCCTACCGCGATCCAGCGGGCACTGTCCAGCTTGGGCAGACGATCGAACACGGTCGGACGACCTTCCGGATCGTGACGGGTACACATCTCCCCTTCGGGCTTGTGATACGCCAGCACGCGGCAGATCATCTCTTCCTCGGCACGGGTCTTGACCGTATGGCCATCGACACGGATCACGGCGTTCACTTCGACGCGATCTCCCAGTGTGGCGACCTTGCCATCCACACTGACCCGACCTGCGGTGATCAGGGCCTCCATCTCACGACGGGAGCCGTGACCCGCGCGGGCCAACACTTTTTGCAGTTTTTCACTCATCGGGGTTACCTGATTGTTGATCGCTGCCCGCCAGCATAACGGGCAACGTTGACTACTGTGCCAGATCCCGTCAGGGCAATCCGGCACCACTTTAATCATTAAGAGACCTGGCCCGCGCCTTGGCAAATGCCAACGACATGGATCAGGTTTCACGGCCCTCAGCCGGCATAACGGCCAGGGGGGTTTGCAGTTCAGGATCCAGCTCGGGGAGCTGATCCAGGCTCTGCAGATTGAAATAATCCAGAAACTCCCGGGTGGTGGCGAGCAGCTCGGGGCGACCCACCACCTCCTTGTGACCGACACTGCGCACCCAGCCACGGTCTTTCAGGGTATTCACTATCTGGCTCGACACCGCCACTCCGCGGATGGCTTCGATCTCGGCCCGGGTGATGGGCTGCCGATACGCAATCAGCGTCAGCGTCTCCATCACGGCGCGCGAATAACGGGGAGCCCGTTCGCTCCAGAGCCTTGAGAGCTCCTCGGCATACTCCTGGCGCGCCTGAAAGCGCCAGCCGGAGGCAACTTCTTTAAGCTCCACTCCCCGCTCGCTGTAATCCTGTCGCAATTCGGCCAGCAGCAGCTGAATATAGCGGCCGGTGACGGGGTAATCCGCCAGCACACCGCTTTTCAGCTCGCTCACGGTCAAGGGGCGCCCGGCAATAAAAATCGCAGCTTCGACCAGCGTCTTGAGTCGTTCAGCAGGCAGCGCCACGGTTGCCCTCCTTGCTCACGACGTCGGGCTGGCTGGGCAACGGGAAATGCACGCAACCCCCGGCAAGTTGGCTGCGAGGAAATGACAAAGAAAACAACTCAGTGCGCATGTTCACGCTCCCCGGTCTCCTCTTGGCTCGCCAGGGCAAAATGGATAGGACCCAGGGGTTCAGCCTGCAGGATCCAGATCAGGGACTCCTTGCACAGCTCCAGCAGCGCCAGAAACGTCACCAGCACCCCCATGCGTCCCTCTTCCATTTTGAGTACCTGTTCCAGCCGCAATGTCTGGCCCAGAGAGAGCATGGCCAAGATCTCCGCCATGCGCACCCGGGTCGGGATCTGCTCACGGCGGATCTGGTGATGTTCGAAATGAGTCGCGCGTTTTACCACACTTTGCATGTAAAGGGCGAGCTCAACCAGTGAAACATCGGGAGTCAGTGGCTTGAGAGAGCCGAAATCCGGCGGCAGGGCGGCGGCGATATAAATCTCCCGCTCCACTCGTGGCAAGGCATTGAGGCGCTCGCCCCCCACCTTGAAGCGCTCATATTCTTGCAGTCGACGAATAAGGGTGACGCGGGGATCTTCTCCCTCCTCTTCGTCCTCAAGCTCGGGGGCCTTGGGCAGCAAAAGACGGGATTTGATCTCCGCGAGCCAGGCCGCCATCAGCAGATATTCAGCCGCCAGCTCCAGATTGAGCCCCTGCATCAGCTCCACGTAGTCCATGTACTGGGCGGTGATCTGCAGGATGGGCAGGTTCAGGATATCCAGCTGCTGGCGCCGAATGAGATAGAGCAGCAGATCGAGGGGCCCTTCGAAGGTATCGAGAAACACTTCCAGCGCATCGGGCGGAATAAACAAATCCTGGGGCAGCTCATGGTAGGGCTGCCCCAGCACTTTCGCGATGGGGGATGGGGCAAGCCCCTCCCCCATGGTGACCTGTGCTGGCGTGGCCATCACAGGTGCCGGGTCGGCAGTATCACTCAAACGGCGTGGGATCCCCGGCACCGCGACGACGCAGCACTGTCTCGTCGTCGGAGAAGTCCACCACGGTTGTGGGCTGCTCGCCCAGATAGCCACCGTTGACCACCAGATCCAGCTGTTTGCCCAGCTTGTCGAAGATCTCTTCCGGATCAAACTCCGCCATCTCTGAACCCGGCAGTATCAGGGTGGTGGAGAGCAGCGGCTCACCGAGCACTTCCAGCAGGGCCAGCGCTATGTTGTTGGCCGGCACCCGGATGCCGATGGTCTTCTTCTTCTCGTTCATCAGGCGGCGCGGCACTTCCTTGGTCGCCTTGAAAATGAAGGTGTAGGGCCCAGGGGTGTTGCCCTTGACCAGACGAAACGCCGTGTTGTCCACCTTAGCATAGGTAGAGATCTCGGAGAGATCCCGGCACACCAGGGTGAAATCGTGGGTGGGGTCAATGCGACGGATGCGGCAGATGCGCTCCAGCGCGCCCTTGTCACCCATCTGGCAACCGAGCGCATAGCCGGAATCAGTCGGATAGGCAATGACGCCGCCGTTCTGGATGATCTGCACCGCCTGACCGATCAGGCGGGCCTGGGGGTTTTCCGGGTGTACGTAAAAATGCTGACTCATAGCTCGTTCTCGCAATGGGGGCGGCAATGCCTGCCCGCTCGTATGGTCACGGGTTCCAGACCCATGACGCGACCTTAACCTGTTTGACGCCGGTTTACCCTCCCATGCAAGAGAGGGCCAGCCGGCAGCCCCCGTGCTAGCGACTGGCTAGCAGGGCGGCGTGCTGATCGGTGGTGAGACCAAAGTGGTCCGGATAGGCCAGCCAGAGCGGCATGCCTTCTTTTGGCAGCCAGAGGTGGCGGCCCAGCTCGGTCCAGCTGGACGGAAAATGAAAATCAGACCCCACCGAAATATAGAGGTCGTGATCCTTGGCCCACTGGCCCAGGTTGGCCCGCTCCTGCGGACTCTGCTGGGGAAGTGACACCTCCATGGCATCGCCACCGGCCGCCTTGAAGGCCACCAGCAGCCGCTTGATCCACTTGGCGGTGAGATCGTAACGGCTGGGGTGAGCCAGTACCGCCAACCCACCGGCAGCGTGAATGGCGGTGATGGCCTCGCTCATCTCGGGCCATTCGGCCGGGGCATACCCTTTATTGCCACGGCTCAGGTACTTTTTGAATACCTTCTGCATGTTGTCTGCCACACCGCGCGCCACCAGCACACGGGCAAAATGGGCCCGGGTCACGGCAGCATCACCGGCCAGTGCCTTGGCCTCTTCATAGGTGCCGGGGATGAGGCACTTCTCCAGACGGCGCCCTATTTCCAGTGCGCGCGTCTCGCGGCGAGCCCGTTGACCCGCCAAAAACGCCACCAGCTGCGGATTTTTTTCATCCACCCCCAGCGCCACCACATGGATCTCGTGGTGCTCCCAGCCGGTGGAGATCTCGACCCCGCTCACCAGTCGCAGCGGCAGTTGCTCGGCTTCGATGGTACGACGCACTTCATCAAGCCCGTCAAGGGTATCGTGGTCAGTAACTGCTAACACCTCGACCTGTTTTTCGGCGGCACGACGCACCAGATCGGCGGGGCTCAGCACACCGTCGGAGGCAGTGGTATGGCAGTGAAGATCGAATCTCATCAGGTTATTCCGCTCTCATGGTCAGGTCCCCATCGGGATAGATAGGCAAAAAAGCGACTTGACTTGGCCGCGGCTTTATCGTTTTCTGTAGGCACTTCATTGCAAACATCTTTTTACAGGACTTTATCATGCAAACGACTTCCATCCTGACCATCTGGTGGTGGCACACTCCCTGACATGCGGGCGTGTGGTCGTTGCTGTATCTGTAATCTGACAGCAAATTAAGAACCCAAAGAAAAAGCCCGCTGACCCCAGCGGGCTTTTTTATTATCCGGCAAATGGACCTGTGATGAAACCGAGAATTCAGACAAGAACACTGACATGGCGATGGCAACCCTACTGAAACCGCCTAAACCAATTTAATTTTCAAGGAATTCAATGTCATGAACATCGGTAAAACGCATCACACGCAAGGGAACGCACTATGACCGTCAATACGACTCGCTTGCCCCTGGGTGAATTCGATACCCTCAAGCTCAATGCCCCCTATGTGGCTGACCCGCTGGCGCTCTATACCCAGCTCTGCCAGGGGCGCCCCAACAACCTGCTGCTGGAATCGGTCGAGATCGACTCCAAGGCCGGCAAGCAGAGCCTGCTGCTGGTCGATGCCTGCCTGCGCATCGAATGCCGTGGCCGTACCGTGCGGGTTCGCACCCTGAACGACAACGGCACCCAGTTGCAGAGCCTGCTGGCCGAGCGTCTGCCCGCCGTCATCAGCCAGACGCTGGTGGATGGCGAGTTGCAGCTCGACTTCCCCGCCTCCGATCGGGCACTGGATGAAGACAGCCGCCTCAAGGGGACTAGCGTGCTGGACGTGCTGCGCACCCTGCAACAGGAGCTGCAGTGCCAGCTGGGTAAAGAAGCACTGTTTATGGCGGGCAGCTTCGCCTACGACCTGATCGCCTCTTTCGAGGATCTGCCAGAGGTGCCGGAGGGGAGCAACAACTGCCCCGACTACTGCTTCTATGTGGCCGAGACCCTGATCACCATCGACCATATCGAGCGCTCTACCCAGCTGCTGGCCTGCATCTTTGGCGGCGACAGTGACGAGAGCCATGTGGACGACAGATATGCCCGTCTCACCGAGCGACTCACCGACTTCAAACTGGCCTGCCAGCAAGCCCGGATCCCGGCGCAAACCACTGCGGCCCTGACCGGCGGCATGAGTGTGGACAAGAGCGACAAACAGTTCTGCGCCGAGGTGGAGAAGCTCAAGGGCTTTATCCGCCGTGGCGACATCTTCCAGGTGGTGCCGTCCCGCTGCTTCTCGCTGCCCTGCCCGAGCCCGCTGGCCGCCTATCGCCGCCTCAAGCAGACCAACCCCAGCCCCTACATGTTCTACGTGCAGGATAAGAACTTCACCCTGTTTGGCGCCTCGCCGGAGAGCGCGGTCAAGTTCTGCGCCGCCAGCCGCGACGTCGAGATGTACCCCATCGCCGGTACCCGCCGCCGCGGCTTCAACCCGGATGGCAGCATCAACCGGGATCTGGATGGCCGCATCGAGCTGGAGCTGCGCCAGGATGAAAAAGAGGTGGCCGAACACCTGATGCTGGTGGATCTGGGCCGCAACGACATAGCCCGCATCTCGGAGCCCGGCACCCGCTACGTCAAGGAGCTGCTCAAGGTGGATCGCTACAGCCACGTGATGCACCTGGTCTCCAAGGTGGTAGGCACATTGCGCTCCGACCTTGATGCCCTGCACGCCTATCAGGCCTGCATGAACATGGGCACCCTCACCGGCGCCCCCAAGATCCGCGCCAGCGAGCTCATTCGCATGGTGGAGGGCAAGCGCCGCGGCAGCTACGGCGGCGCCGTCGGCTACATCAATGGCGCGGGGGAGATGGATACCTGCATCGTCATTCGCTCGGCCTTTGTCAAAGATGGCGTGGCTCATGTGCAGGCCGGTGCCGGTGTGGTCTACGACTCCAAACCCCAGGCCGAAGCGGATGAAACCCGCGCCAAGGCGGCCGCCGTGCTGGCCGCCATCGCCGCCAGCCATGGCACCTCATTGCAAGCCCTGAGCGCCCAGCAGGAGCAACATAAGGACGTGAGCCATGACTAACATTTTCCTGCTCGATAACTTCGACTCTTTTACCTACAGCGCCCCGGCCGATCAGTTCCGCACTTCGAAGGAGCAGCATCATGACTAACATCTTCTTGCTCGATAACTTCGATTCCTTTACCTACAACCTCGTGGATCAGTTCCGCTCCCTCGGCTATCCGGTGCGGATCTACCGCAACAGCCTGCCGGCGAGCCGCATCATGAGCGAAATTGCCGCCTGCGAAGGGGATGCGGTGCTGGTGCTCTCCCCAGGGCCGGGTGCCCCCCACGAGGCGGGTTGCCTGATTGATCTGATCAAGCTGGCCCGCGGTCAGGTGCCCATCCTCGGCATCTGCCTCGGCCATCAGGCCCTGTGCGAAGCCTACGGCGGCACCGTCGGGGCGGCGGGTGAAATCGTCCACGGCAAGCGCTCGCTCATCGAGCACAACGGCCTCGGCGCCTTTGCCGGTCTGCCGAGCCCGCTGCCGGTGGCCCGCTACCACTCGCTGGTCGCCACCTATGTGCCGGAAGAGCTGACTGTGATTGCCCACTATCAGGGCATGCCCATGGCCATAGAGCAGCAGGACGACAGGGTGCTGGGCTTCCAGTTCCACCCGGAATCCATCATGACCTCGGAAGGGGCCCGTCTGCTGACCCAGGCGCTCGCCCATATCACCCGTCCAGTTAGCAGTGTGCGGTAAGGAAGACCCTATGCATCATCATCTCAACACCCTCTATCAGGGTCAGTCTCTGAGCCGTGAAAGCACCCGTGACGCCTTCGGGCAAGTGGTTCGTGGCGAAGTGGATCCCATAGTGCTCGCCAGTTTATTGACCGCCCTCAAGATCAAGGGGGAGACACCGGAGGAGATCGCTGGCGCCGCCGAAGCCCTGCTGGCGGAGGCGCGCGACTTCCCGCGTCCGGATTATGAGTTCTGCGACATAGTCGGTACCGGTGGCGATGGCCTCAACACCATCAACGTCTCCACCACCTCGGCGCTGGTCGCCGCCGCCTGCGGCCTGAAAGTGGCCAAGCACGGCAACCGTTCGGTATCGAGCAAGTCGGGTTCAAGCGATCTGCTCGACAAGATGGGCATCAAGCTCGACATGAGCCCGGCGCAAGCACGCCATTGCCTGGACGAGCTTGGCATCTGCTTCCTGTTCGCCCCCCAGTACCACGCTGGCGTGCGCCACGCCATGCCGGTGCGTCAGGCCCTCAAGACCCGCACCCTGTTCAACGTGCTGGGGCCGCTCATCAACCCCGCTCGCCCAACCTATCAGCTGATGGGGGTCTATGCCCCCGAGCTGGTGCGCCCCATCGCAGAAACCCTGCTGGCACTGGGGCTGAAAACCGGTATGGTGGTTCACGGCGCCGGGCTCGACGAGATTGCCATCCACGGCCCGACCCAGGTGGCCCAGATCCGTGACGGCGAGATCCGCGAATTCATGATCACCCCGGCTGACTTTGGCCTCGAGACCTATCCGGTGAGCTCCATTCAGGGGGGCGAGCCCGAAGAGAACCGCGCCATCACCGCCGCCATTCTGGCAGGACAAGGCACTCCAGCGCACAACGCTGCCATCGCAGCCAATGTGGCCCCCCTGCTGCTGATGGCGGGCAAAGCCGCCGATCTCAAGAGCGCGGCGGCCCAGGTGCTGGCGGTGCTGGCGAGCGGCAAGGCAGCCGAGCTCGCCGCTCGCCTCGCTACCCTGAGCCATCAGGAGGCATGATGTCAGCCACTAACCAGCACGGCACTCACTCAGGCACTAGCTCAGATCGCCCGCAGGGCAGTACCCAGTTTCGCAAGGATAACGAGATGTCAGACCTTATTGCCCCCCATGCCTTCCTGAACATGGCCTCCATCAACCAGACCATTCTCGGCAAGATAGTGGCGGCCAAGCAGGAATGGGTCGCCGCCCGCAAGCTGGCTCAGCCGCTGGAGAGCTTCCAGAGTGAACTGGTAGCAAGCGATCGGGATTTTGTCGGTGCGCTCAAGGCCGGTTCCACCCGCTTTATTCTGGAGTGCAAGAAGGCCTCCCCCTCCAAGGGACTGATCCGCGACGATTTCAGCCCGGAGGCCATCGCCGATATCTATGGCAAATACGCCACCGCCATCTCTGTGCTGACCGACGAGAAATTCTTTCAGGGGGATTTCGCCTTTTTGCCGCGCGTGCGCAGCCGCGTTCAGCAGCCGGTGCTCTGCAAGGATTTCATGATTGACCCCTATCAGCTCTATCTGGCCCGCCACTATCAGGCGGATGCCATCCTGTTGATGCTCTCGGTACTCACCGACGAGGGCTATCGCGCCCTGTTTGCGGTGGCCAAGGAGTTGGGCCTCGGGGTACTGACCGAGGTGAGCAATGAAGAGGAGCTGGCCCGCGCCATCGCTCTTGGCGCGCCAGTGATCGGCATCAACAACCGGGATCTGCGCGACCTCAGCGTGGATCTCAACCGCACCAAGCAGCTTGCCAGAGACATTCCCGCCGATCGGGTAGTGATCAGCGAATCGGGCATCAAGGATCGCCCCCAGGTCGCCGACCTTCGCCACCATGCCAAGGGCTTCCTGGTGGGCTCCTCCCTGATGGAGGAAGCCGATCTGGAGGCCGCGGTACGCAAGCTGGTACTGGGCCAGAACAAGGTATGCGGCCTAACCCGCGCCGACGATGCCGCCGCTGCCCATCAGGCAGGCGCCGTGTTTGGCGGCCTGATCTTTGTTTCCAAAAGCCCGCGCTACGTGGACATTCCCACCGCCCGTACCGTGATGGCGGGTGCGCCGCTCTCCTATGTGGGGGTGTTTCGCAATGCCCAGCAAGAGACCATCGCCAAAACGGTGGAGGCGCTGGGACTGGCCGCGGTGCAACTGCATGGGGATGAAGATGCCGCCTATATCGACAACCTGCGTCCGCTGTTGCCGGCGACCTGCCAAGTCTGGAAGGCAGTCGGCATCACAAGTGGCGAGCCGCTGCCCGCCCTCGACTATCCGGCGGATCGGCTGCTGCTCGATACGAAAGTAGGCAGCCAGAGCGGCGGCACAGGTCAGGCGTTCGACTGGCGCATGCTGGCCACGCTCGACAAGAGCAAACTGATGCTGGCGGGCGGCCTGAACCCCGATAACGCCCTGCAGGCGGCAGAGGTCGGCTGCCTCGGCCTTGATTTCAACTCCGGGGTAGAGAGTGCCCCGGGCCAGAAAGATGGCCACAAACTCGCCGCCGCCTTCGCCGCCCTGCGCGCGCTCTAAGGCGGCCACTGGATCTCTGTATCGTTTTTGATATTCCGTTTTTGACTCAAGGTATAAGGAAGAAACCATGACCCTGCTCAACCCGTTTTTTGGTGAATTTGGCGGCATGTATGTGCCCCAAATCCTCATCCCCGCCCTGCTTCAGCTGGAAAAAGCCTTCGTCGATGCCCAGGAAGACCCGGCCTTTATCGCCGAATTTCAGGAGCTGCTGACCGAGTATGCCGGTCGCCCGACCCCGCTCACCCTGACCCGCAATTTGACCAAGGGCACCAAGACCCGCCTCTACCTCAAGCGTGAAGACCTGCTGCACGGCGGCGCCCACAAGACCAATCAGGTGCTGGGTCAGGCGCTGCTGGCCAAGCGGATGGGCAAAACCGAGATCATCGCCGAGACCGGCGCCGGTCAACATGGCGTCGCCACCGCACTGGCCTGTGCCCTGCTCGGCCTCAAGTGCCGGGTCTACATGGGTGCCAAGGATTGCGAGCGCCAGAAGCCCAACGTATTTCGCATGAAGTTGATGGGGGCCACCGTGATCCCGGTGCACTCCGGCTCATCCACCCTCAAAGATGCCTGCAACGAGGCGCTGCGTGACTGGGCTGCCAACTACGACTCCGCCCACTACCTGCTGGGCACCGCCGCCGGTCCGCACCCCTTCCCCACTATCGTGCGGGAGTTCCAGAAGATGATCGGCGAAGAGGCCAAGGCCCAGTGCTTCAAGAAAGAGGAGCGGCTGCCTGATGCGGTGATCGCCTGCGTCGGCGGCGGCTCCAACGCCATCGGCATGTTTGCCGACTTTATCGACAACAAAGAGGTGCGCCTGATCGGGGTCGAGCCGGGTGGTCATGGCATCGAGAGCGGCGAGCACGGTGCGCCGCTGGGTCACGGCAGCAAGGGGGTCTTCTTTGGTATGCACTCCTACCTGATGCAGGACAAGCAGGGCCAAATTCAGGAGTCCTACTCCGTTTCGGCGGGGCTCGACTTCCCCTCCGTCGGCCCGCAGCACGCCCATCTGGCCTCCATCGGCCGCGCCGAGTATGTCTCCATCACCGACAAGGAGGCGCTGGACGCCTTCCAGGAGCTGGCCAAATCAGAGGGGATTATCCCGGCGCTGGAGTCCTCCCACGCCCTGGCTCACGCCCTCAAGATGGCCCGCAGTGAACCGGAGAAAGAGCAGGTGCTCATCGTCAACCTCTCCGGCCGTGGCGACAAAGATATCTTCACCGTCGCTGACATTTTCGAGAAAGAAGGAACCTTGTCATGAACCGTTACGCACAACTTTTCTCCCGTCTGGATGCGGTCAATCAGGGCGCCTTTGTGCCGTTCGTGATGCTGGGTGACCCCACCCCCGAACTCTCCCTGGCCATCGTCGATGCGCTGGTCGCAGGGGGCGCTGATGCCCTCGAACTCGGCATTCCCTTCTCCGATCCGGTAGCGGACGGCCCCACCATTCAGGGCGCCGCCCTGCGCACCTTCGAGAGCCACACCACCCCTGACGACTGCTTCGAGCTGCTCGGCCGCATCCGCGCCAAGTACCCGCAACTGCCCATTGGCCTGCTGGTTTACGCCAATCTGGTCTATGTGCGCCAGATCGACGGTTTTTATGAGAAGTGCCAGCAGGCGGGCGTGGATTCGGTGCTGGTCGCCGACGTGCCGGTGCAGATGTGCGCCCCCTACAAGGCGGCCGCCGACAAGTTTGGTATCGACAGCATCTTTATCGCCCCGCCCAATGGCGACGCCGAGACCCTGAAACAGGTGGCGGAGCTGGGCAGTGGTTACACCTATCTGGTGAGCCGCGCTGGCGTCACCGGTGCCGAGACCAAGGCCGGTATGCCGGTGGATGGCCTGATCAATACCCTGCGCGAGTTCAAGGCCCCCCCCGCCCTGCTCGGCTTTGGCATCAGCGAACCGGCTCAGGTGCGTGAAGCGATCGCCGCTGGCGCCGCCGGTGCCATCTCCGGCTCCGCCGTGGTCAAGATCATCGAGACCCACCACAAGAACCCTGAGCATATGCTCACTCGTCTGAAAGAGTTTGTGGAAGGGATGAAGGCGGCGACCAATCGATAAGGGGCGGCATGGGTCACATGCCATTAGCCGTGAGTGATCCGGCTGCGTATCCGCCTTACGCATAGCAGCCATCGTTGCATCGCCGCATCAAAGGGAGCCTGACCGGCTCCCTTTCTCTTTCCTGCTTGCTGCCGCTCCCGGCATCTTTGTAGTGGTCTAATCATCCCGGACACCATTTTAGGTGGTACAGTCGCCACCATGACCTGAGGTGTTCAATGACAAGATTACGTTGCTCATTTACTGCCGAATTCAAACTCGAAGCCGCATCCTTGGTGCTCGACCAGGGGTATTCTGTTCCCGAAGCAAGCCGTTCGCTGGATGTCGGTGAAACCGTACTTCGCCGCTGGGTTCAGCAGCTTCAATCCGAACGCTGTGGCACTACCCCAATCAGCAAAGCGCTGACTCCGGAGCAGCAGAAAATCCAGGAGCTGGAAGCCCGTATCAACCGGCTCGAGCGCGAAAAGGACATACTAAAAAAGGCTACTGCTCTCTTGATGGCGGACGAGTTCACACGTACGCGCTGATAGACCGATTAAGGGAGCAAGCCCCCATCACCCTGGTCTGCTGCGCTTTTGATGTTCCCAAGTCCTGTTTTTACGACTATTTAGCCCGCAAGCGGACGATTAACCGTGAGCGGATGAAACAACGAAGCGAGTTGCGCCGTTTGTTCAAAGAGAGCCGGGATTCCGCAGGCAGCCGCGCCTTGATGTCGATGATGCGAGAGCTGGGGTATCAGATTGGCCGATTCAAAGTCCGTAACCTGATGAAGGAAGCTGGGCTGGCGTCCAAACAGCCGGGCGCACACCGTTATAAAGTTGCATGCTCTGAACGACCGGATATTCCGAATCTGCTGGCCCGCGAATTTGATGTTCCGCAACCCAATCAGGTGTGGTGTGGCGATATCACCTACGTCTGGACAAGTGCTCGTTGGCATTACTTAGCAGTGGTGCTTGACCTTCATACCCGGCGAGTCGTGGGCTGGGCGATGTCTGACAAGCCTGATGCAGAGCTGGCAATCAAAGCACTGGAGATGGCCTATCAGCAGCGGGGTTGCCCCTCTGGTGTGCTGTTTCACTCCGACCAGGGCAGTCAATATGGCAGCAGGGCATTTCGGCAACGACTGTGGCGCTATCGCATGACCCAGAGCATGGTCGGCGCGGTAACTGCTGGGATAACGCCCCGATGGAGCGGTTGTTCAGAAGCCTGAAGTCAGAGTGGCTCCCGGCAACGGGATACATGAGCCTGCGGGAAGCGAAGCGGGATATCAGTTATTACCTGATGGATTACTACAACTGGCGGCGTCCACATCAACACAATGACGGGATACCGCCAGCAAAAGCCGAGGATCGGCCTAACCAAGTGTCTGGATTTAGTTGACCACTACACCCCTTCAGTCAAAAGGACAACCTACTCAGATCATTGGCTAGTCCACGGAATCGCCCCCTGTGTTCAAGTCACTAAGGGTATCAAACAAGCTTCATTGACATTATTAACCTAGATTGAGTATTATAAGCCACGCGGCTTCAAAAGAAGCCTTGCTGAGTAATGACACATTATAAAAATTCTTATCAGACTCTTATATTAATAAGCCAGCACTTGATGCTTAAGGCAACAAGAATAAAATCATGGGATACAATAATGATAAAGTTTTTCTATAAAGATATTGAAGTGCTTCTACGCACGTTTGCGCTGATCTCTGTGGTAATAATTATCTGGATTTTCCTGCCTGGTCTATTGAAAGCCCATACAAGCCGAGATGTTTATGATGCTGTGATGAGCATGGCACTGGTTGGAAATATATTTGTTGGCTTTGTTTTATTTCTTGGCATCTTTGCCCTTGGGAGAACTCTTCTAAAGCAGCGAGCGCTCTCAACGGCCAAGGCATATGACAATAATATTAAAGACAGCATCAACCACAAAATAGCACATCCCTGCAGAGATGAAATGGATATTTTGCTGGTTAAGCTTGGCGGTCTATATTCTATTTCGGATGTTGGTAATGGAAAAAAAACGGGTAAAAACTATATCAATGGTATCGAGGAGTACGACATCCATAATTCAGAGATGATAGATTCTCTGAAAATCTCATTGAGTGTCAGCTATAACATAGATAACAAAAAAGACCTTGACAGTACATTAATTGAACTCCTTGATCCAAGAAACTTTGGCCGTGAAGACGCAACGCTCTATGCCTCGCAACTGGACCACCTGTCAGCACTGACCAAGCGGTGCGGTATAGAGTTATTTGCCTCCAAAAAATCAGTTAATATCTCAGCTGCATTTAATCTACAGCGTGCGGCCATGCTGATGAGAAGTGGCATTTCCTGCGGATTTTTAACGATGCAAGAATGGGATGAACTGAAGAAAACCCTGTGTACTCATGTACAGGAGCAGTTTTCTTCGCTGGATGAGCTGATCAACGACTATCTATTGGCAGTATATATTTTCTACACCACTGAATATTCCATTCAAGGCCCATCGCGAATCATGGGGCGGTTATATGGCATTACCGAACTGAAACGCTGCAATTACTTCGGGTGGGATGTTGCAGAAATGAACCATCCTTCACTTTAGGTCTTGGAAGAAACCAGCTATATAGCTCTGACTATCACCTGACACCGGCCTCAATCCGGTGTCTTTGTTGCAATAATCAGTGCTCAGCATTGAAGCCTATACTTCATGACACAAGATAACTTGGCAACCATCTATTTTTAACAACACCACGTAATTGACAGACACAATATAAATATTTGGAATAATGAAATAAAGATGGATATCTTACTAGCAGAAAGCTACCCCATCCGTCGGCAACAATTAGAGAAAAAGCTAGCGCAGTTTAAAGACCGCAACCTTGCCCACGCCCTATCGGCGTTTATTCGCAGTAGTATCGATCTCTATCCCTGTGTCGTCGAAGACTATGCGCAGTTAGGCAACAGTCGGCTGGGTGGGTTGCCGGATTTACCGGTGGGAATGGATTATCCTATCACTCTGGTCGGACGGGAGGAGATGCTTGATGTTTACGCTGAGGAATTCGAGCGTGAACATATCTTAAACTGTTGGCGGGAAGATTGGGCTGAAGAGGATTACCATTGGGATGAGGCAGCGCAATCCTTTCATGTTCCCATGCAATTTATTGCGCAGCTCAATTGTAGTGAACTGAAGGAGTTACAATCCTACTTACCTCGAGAGGGACGATTACTTTTCTTTTTGGAACAGTGGCGTTTTTCGGAAGTGCTGAAAGGTCATGTCTATTATGTCACTGAAGATCAGAAACTTAACACTGGACAAACTATGCCCAAGCTTAAGTTTGATGCTCATATGTGTGAGAACTACGAGACCGCTATCAGCTTCAAGGGGTTGAAAGCATAAAGATGATTGCCCCTCACATGATTAGCAGCCAAAACCCGCATTTATTACGGTTAGTTGAGACTCGTTTGCAAGGGCTGTCACAGCCACAACAAGCTATGGTGATAGAAACCATCGAGGATATGGGATATGACGGATTGGCACCCGAGTGGCAGGATCAGTTTTACTTCCCTGACAAAATGGAAATGTGTAATTTGGGGTTGATCCCCGGTCAGATTGTCACTCAAGCACAATGGGCGGCATTATCCAATAAGTCGTTATCCAACAGGCAGAGATTGGTCATCCCCGAACAGCCACTGCCCTATTATGATGGGTTTGCTAGTATTAATGACTATGGTTTTAGTCAGCATGAAGCCCCCGAATTCCATGCTGCTTCTGCTTTAGGTGGCAATACCGAATATTATCTGGTACTGCTTAAAGTCCGCCATAGTGAGTTAAATTATATTATTCATCGAGACGATTTAGCTTTAGGAAAATTCGAGCGTATTTACTGTATCTATGATTACTAATGTGCTGAATGAGGGTATTTCCACTCTCCTTCGCCAAACACCTTCAGACCCGTCGAGTTGATAACCAGGTCGGTGATACTCCCTTTCGGTTGCTGCCGATAGGCCACCTTCACAGTGCGGGCCCGCTTGCTGACACAGCTATAGTCCGGCGCGCACATTCATCAGCTCGAACAGGGAATCAAGTAGCCCCTGAGTTACTCGCAGCGTGAGGCTGAGAATCCCTTTGAGTATCATGAAGGTAGAGATGGTCTAGGCTGTGTTCTCAAAATGCTGGTTTTCTGTCCACCAATAGCTCCCGTAAGTAACGAAGGCAGAAAGCCAGCTTGATAAAAGCAGCAAAACTTCCCGCCAGCTTTTCATATCTCGTTGAGAATCGGCGAAACTTCTTCAGCCATCCGAAGCACCGCTCGACCACATTTCGCCTGCGATAACGAGCTTTGTCTAATACCAGAGGACGTCCCTTATGGTGCCGCTGCTGGTCGCTGCGCTGCGGGATGACTGCTTTTATCCTTCTGCGCCGGAGTTCGGCCCGCAAAGCCCTGCTGCTATAGGCCTTATCTGCGGCAAGATGCGCTGGACGCGTGCGATAACGGCCTGATGAGGTCGGTATCCTTGCCATGGCCAGCGCACTTGTCGCATATCTGATTTCCGCTGATTGCCCCGGTGAAAGGCAGAACCCCAGCGGTAAACCATTACCATCAGTGACCAAGTGAATTTTGCTGCCAAAACCTCCACGCGAGCGACCAAGCGCTTGATTCACAAGAGTGTTTTTTACGCGCTCCGGCAGCATCTTTGGATGCCCTGACATTGGAGCCGTCAATGCACCACAGGTCGAAGTCGATAAGCCCTTCCTCATTGAGATGCAGTTGCAGCGCCGCAAGGATGGCATCGATGCGGCCTGTGCTTTGCCAACGTCGAAAGGAGTTGTAGACCGAGTTCCATGGGCCGAAACGTTCTGGCAGATCTCGCCAAGGTGCACCGGTGTGAAGTATCCAGAGAATGCCATCAAGCACTTGGCGTGGCTCACGAGTAGGGCGTCCGCTTATGCGGTGGTATGGAAAAAGGGGCTCGATAAGCCCCCATTGTGCATCGGTCAACTGGTAACGACGGGACACTGCATAGGTCTTAAGCTGTTGAGAAGATGTGAGATTATATCTTCATCACTTTAAGAACGCAGCCTAGAGCTGGCCGCAGCCCCGTCGCCCGTGATGGTCGTGGTAGAACCAGTTGTCCATGGCATCTGCATCAACCCAGAAGGTGAGAGAGCCACGGTTAATCAGATGCTTGTGTATTGAGGCTAGTGGGTGATGGGGTGAAGCGACTTGCCCATGATGCAGACTTGAAGGGGATGGTGGTGATCAGATCACCATCCCTTCAATTAGTTCCACTCAGCAGCATCGATTTGGGAAACAACGCCCAAAATGATCAATCCCCCTAAAAGTGAACCCCTCTACACCTTTCTATCGCAACCAGCACCAAGAGCATCAAAAGTACAACTTCGTACACGTTTGGTTGTTCGGTACGACAAGGTCAACGTGGGACTTTACAGCGAGTTAAAACAGCATACAGATGCTGCCATCGTCATGGTGAGACAGACCACCCCGCCGAGCGGGGCTATCTGGTGCGCTACTGGCGCGCAGTTGAGCGCTGTTGCCACCATTTTCAGACACTGGCTGCGCTGTGGCCCAATCTGCAGTTGTTACCAGCCGATGGATGGCAGGTCACTCTCCCAGTCAGCCCAACCCTTGCTGCACGCTTGGCAAATGAACTGACGGATTTGCGGCCAGTTGCTGTGCCCATGATCACACAGTGACAACTCTCACTACCCTCTCACCGCCCCCTCGCTTTTTATCATCTAGAGTTACCAGGCAGTGCAAAAGCTGCTGATTTATATACATTCGCCGCCAAAGAGGGATCTTGTTTCATGACAGAGCATACTGATCTGCTGCCCACCAGCACGGATGATGAGCAAAGCGCCGGCAACCGCTATCTCTACTACACAGAGGGGGACCTGGCCCGCATTCTCGACAATCTTGAGCAGCTTCGCAGTGCTGTATTCCCCACCGCCCCGGGGGATAACGAAACCGGCACCACAGTGCCGCATAATTTTCCGTCCGTCTGCCTGGTGGGGCTGGGGCGCTGCGGCTCCAACATCGCCCAGGATGTGGCCTCGCTGGTTTACAACGCCCGCAGCTTTTACATGAACGAGTTCAACAGCGAGGAGCAGCGCAAGCGGGAGAAAGAGTTTGGCCCCTTGAGCTGGATCCGCCGCAACCTGCGACTGCCCAGCAATGGCGCCCGCCCTGTCTTTCTGATCGAACCCATGGTGATGCTGGGAGACCTGGACAAGGACATAGATGGCCGCATCCGCCACTCCAATCGCAGCGGCGAAGGTGGCTCCTTGCGCGACTACGCCAAGATGCGGGTGATGGACTTGTCGGAGATCCATGCCGGGGGTGCGGGGAACGCCCCCATCCTGGGTCAGTATCTGGCCAAGATCATTCTCAACAAGAGCCCCCACTACTTCGCCAACTCCGAGTGGCAGGCGATCCATACCTATCTGGTGGACTCCTGCGGCATCAAGGCCAACCAGTCACGCCTCTATTTCTACATCTTCAGTGCCGGGGGCGGCACCGGCTCCGGCATGGCCTCCGAATTCGGGCTGGCCCAGCAGTACTCCTACATGAGCAAGACCTTTTCGCCCCCGTCAGAAGAGGAGGAACACCTCTCCCTCGGGGAGCACTTCATGTTCGATCCCATCTTCACCAGCGGCATCTGCATACTGCCCAATATCTGTGATCGGGGCATCGAGATTTCAGAAGCGCTGCACATCAACGCCGGGCGCCTGTTGTGCAAATACCTGGCCGAGGAGTGGGACTTCTCCTATCACTTCGACAACGAGCAGGCGTGCGATGCCAGCATGCTCAAGCGGATCAGACCCTGGAATGCCATGATGCTGATCTCCAACGACATCATGCGCTACGCCGAAGAGAGCGACGATGGCGAGATCCAGCATGTTGACGTCAACACCATGGAGAAGTACGCCAACCAGTACATCTCCCAGCAGATCTTCAACATTCTCACCGCCCAGGCCGTCACCACCGACTACGACGAGAACTACTTTCGCCGGGCGGGCATCGACATCAGCGAGACCATTCGCCTCGATGCCAATGACCTCTTCATGAGTCTGGCGGGGCCGGTGGCGGTGGCTTATGCCGAGTCTATCTCGCCCCCCGGCGGCATGTTTGACAAGGAGGGCGGGCTCAATGTGGACGACCTCTTCATTCGATCCATCGAGCTGCCCCACTTCAACAAGATGACCCAGGCCATAGAGGGGATCAGCCTGCTGCCCATCGAAGCGGGCAACTATCGGGAGTATCTGGACGACTATGTGAAAAGCGGCCATGACCCGGCCCACCTCAACGAGCTGCACTTCTTCAAGAACTGCTCCTCTGTGGTGTCGATCATCTCCCTGCCCAAGGAGTACAAGCTCTCCTATATGGATCTCAACCGGCTCAAGTCTCACCTCAACGGGCTCTTTCCCAATACCACCCTCAAGCGTTATGCCCTGGTCATAGGTGCGTCGGCCAACATCTCCCTCACCACCCTGATCGTCAAGAGCCCCTGCCTGAGCGATGACTTCCTGACCCTGATAGTGGCCTTTATCAAGCGCTGCTTTGCCAAGGATCACTATCGCTTCGACGATCACCTCGACAAGGTGGTGATCGAGATGATCTGCAACGAGGAGTGGAACGAAGAGCTGCTCGACAGCATGCTCAACGAGTTCGAAAACCCGGCCAAGATCCTCGATACCAACTGGTACGCCATCAAGCCCATGTACGAGAAGAAGTACCGGGAGCTTATCCGCGAGAAAGAGAAGTTCGTCTCCATCAACGACATTCGCCTCAGCCGCGAGTCGGTGAAAAAGGCACTGCTCTATCTGCGGGAGATCTATCGCCACAGAGTCAGCAAGACCCGCATCCTCTCCCTCAATCCCAGACTCGGGGAGACAGGGCCAGGGTAGCCCCATGGCAGTTCCGCGAGGCTCACCGCCCGACCTTTGGCGGTGAGCTAACCGCCAACTTGAGAGGGATGGACCAAGAGACAGCGGACAGGGGAATTGCCACCCCCAAAAACGAAGGAGCCCAATGGGCTAATGCCGATCAGTTAAGGATCCATTGACCGATCCTGCTGATGTGTAAAAATCCGAAACCTGTTGATTTGGTTTCGGATTTTTTATGCGTATCGAACAGGCCCTCGACTTCCTTCACGCCAGCA
>NZ_JAACFW010000024.1:0-76436 GCF_029237245.1 Aeromonas sp. 5HA1 | reverse complement strand
AGTTTGTGCTGCCGGCACGAAGGGAACGAAGCTACCCCCGCTGCGTGAAGCCAAGGCCACAGAAATACAGTGTAAAAAAAGCCAATAAAAACAATGCCAGTCAGGCTTAACTGACTGGCATTAGCCCGCCGGGGCCCTTTTCACATAAAAACAAGCAAGCATCCCATCAGGAGAGCGCCAACCCGATGGAGAGCAGCAGGCTGAACAGGAAGGCGCTGATGGCGGTCTTCTTGAGGGCACCGGTCAGCACCTCGCCATCGTAGCTTTCACGCAGGGTGCGCGCAGCATCGGTGAGGGGCTTCATGGCAGGCAGGAAGATCCAGGGCCAGAAACTGGCGGGCTGGGTCAGCAGGAAGGCGATGGTGCTGACCAGCGCCGCCCCCAGCAACAGCCAGTGGTAGGCGATGGCACGGTTGCGACCCAGCCGCACCGCCAGGGTGATCTTGCCGCTGACCGCATCCGTCTCTATATCCCGCACATTGTTGATGTTGAGCACGGCGGTCGCCAGCAGGCCGCAGGCAGTGGCCGGCAGCAGCAGATCCCACGCCAGTGTCTTGGTAAACAGATAGTAGGAGCCGAGTACCCCCAGCAGACCGAAGAAGAGGAACACCGAGATATCCCCGAACCCACGATAGCCGTAAGGGGTCTTGCCCACCGTGTAGGTGATGGCCGCGACTATGGCTGCGCCACCCAGCACCACGAAAGTGAGGATCTGCAGCCACTGATCGCCAAAGGCGCAACCCAGCAGAGAGAGGCCGCTCACCACGGCGGCCAGGGCGGTCAGCCCCATGGCCACGCACATCTGCTTTTGGGTGATGAGACCCGAGACCACGGCGCGCTGGGGGCCGATCCGCTCGCCATTGTCCGCACCGGATACCGCATCCCCATAATCGTTGGCCAGATTGGAGAGGATCTGCAGCAGTATGGCGGTCAGCAGGGAGAGCGCCATTATGGTGCCATCGAAGGCCCCACGACTGGCCGCCAGCCCCGAGCCCAGCAAAATGGAGGAGCACGCGAGCGGCAAGGTTCGCAAACGCGCCGCCAGCAACCAGATAGAGAAGGTATTTGTCATATTGTGATGGCCAAACAATCAGATATTGATCGTGTTAAGGGTTATCGAACTGGATTTCGGTATACTTGGCGCCTCGGGAGGTAAGCTCCCCGGGCGATTTACATGGACGAATGGGCAGATAATATATAGGAATAATCGCTCCTTTGGCATAAACCAACGGCATCCTTCTGCAGGATTGACCGTCACTATCGGCTCATAGACGAAATCCATGTTGGCTCAGACCCATATCAAGCAACAACTGGACGCCCTGCGTCACAGCAACGCCAGCGGCTTCGTCCGGCTGCGCGTGGCGATCGAGGTCGGCTCCTTTCTGGGCTGGCTCGCGGCGCAGACTCTCTATCCCCGCATCTATTGGCATGCCAGAGGGCACGACAAGCCCGAGTATGTGGCACTGGGCTGTATCCGGGAACTGACCCGTCCACAAGACATACAGCGAGTCTGTGAGCACGCCAACCAGCCTCATGATGACAGCCCGCGCTACTACGGTGGACTGGCGTTCGATCCCGCCCAGCCCGGCTGGCAGGGATTCGGCCCCTGCCGTTTCGTGCTGCCCCGCATCGAGCTGGTGCGCCGGGGCGAGTGTGTCAGTCTTTGCCTCAATCTCTGGCTACCGGAGCAGCAAGGGGTGGCCGAGTTCGATGCCGAAATGCTGGCCGCCGAAGCTGCGCTTGATGCCCTGCTGCCGGAAGCGCCGCTTTCCCCCTTGCTGCGGCGCGACTGGCAACGCCAGGATTGCCCTGCCCAGCCGCACTGGCAGCAACTGGTGGAACAGGTCACAGCCCCCGATTTTCAGGCGCACACCCCCAAGGTAGTGCTGTCACGGGAAAGCCGTCTTACCCTGGATGACGCAAGGGCCGATGCCACACATGATGCCAGCAATGCCGTCTCCCCCTGGGCCCTGCTGGCACAGTGGGCACAGCACGCTCAGGACTGCTTCCACTTCGGCTTTCAATTTTCCCCCGAGCAGAGCTTTATCGCCTGCTCCCCCGAGCGGCTCTACCGCCGGGAACAGGATCATCTCTTCACCGAGGCACTTGCAGGCACCATACGCCGCTCCGGCGATGAGGCGACTGATGCAGCCCTGGCCGCGGAGCTGCTGGCCGACAGCAAGAACCGGCTGGAGAACCGGCTGGTGCACGCCGATATCCTCAGCCGACTGGCACCGCTCACCACGGGCGCCAGCCTGACCGAGCCGCGCATTCTGAAACTACGGCTGTTGCAGCACCTCAAGTGCGATATAGAGGCCGAACTCAAGCCTGGTGTGTGTGACTGGCAACTGCTGGACGCCCTGCACCCCACCCCCGCCGTGGGCGGCGCCCCGCGCGAAGCCGCTCTGGCCTTCATCCGCGAGTTCGAGCCCCATGATCGTGGCTGGTATGCCGGTGCCTGCGGCATGTTGAGCCGGGAGACCTCGGAGTTCTCCGTCGCCATCCGCAGCGCCCGCGTCACGGCGCAGACAATCACACTCTATGCCGGGGCTGGCATAGTGGCGGGATCAGAACCCGCCGCCGAGTGGGCCGAACTCGACAACAAGATCGCCAATGTGCTCTCCCTGCTGGGATAGCGTTTTCTCATCGACCCCTCATTCAGCGAGAGCCTCATGTTTGCCAGTCAACATGCCACCTTCAATCACGTCTGGTCTTCCCTCTTGCTGGAAGAACTCTATCGCCTCGGCGTGCGAGACATAGCGCTGGCCTCGGGCTCACGTTCGGCACCGCTCACCATGGCCGCGGCCGCCCATGCCGGCTTTCGCCGCCATCTCCATTTTGACGAGCGGGGATTGGGGTTTCTGGCGCTGGGGCTGGCCAAGGGCAGTGGCCGACCGGTGGCGGTGATCATGACCTCGGGCACGGCGGTCGCCAACCTTTGGCCCGCCATGGCAGAGGCGCAACTCACAGGCGTTCCGCTGATTATCCTCTCGGCCGATCGGCCACCCGAGCTTATCGACAACGGTGCCAACCAGGCGATCGATCAGCAGGGGATCTTCGGTCGCTACCCCGTCTATCAGCAGAACCTGCCGAGCCCCACCCCGACCATACCCGCGGCCTTCGTGCTGAGCTCGGTGGATCAGGCGCTGGCCCAGCAGGCTCTGACTCCCGGACCAGTCCATTTCAACTGCATGTACCCCGAGCCCCTCTATCCCGGCGATGAGTACCTGGATTTTTCCGGCTATCTGGCCCCCCTCGGCGACTGGCTCCATTCAAGCGAGCCCTGGAGCCCCTGGCAGCAGAATGAACAGATCTGTCCCCGCCAGCCCGATTGGGCGGCCTTGCAGGGCAAACGCGGCATCATAGTCGCGGGACGCATTCAGGATCCCGCCCAGGCGCAGGTGGTGGCCGAGCTGGCCGAGCGCCTCGGCTGGCCGCTGCTGGCGGATCTGCAGAGCCAGATCCGCTTCGATGCCCGCAACCTCATCCACATGGATCTCGCCCTGCAAAACAGCTGCTTCGTAGCCGAGCTGGCCCGCGCCGAAGTGTTGCTGCAATTCGGTGCCCGCCTCATCTCCAAGCGGCTCGGCCAGTTCATCAAGCAGCACCCCTGGCAGGATTACTGGCTGGTGGACCCGCAGCCGGCGCGACTCGATCCCGATTACCGGCTGCGCCGCCGTCTGGTGTGCGAGCCCGCCGTCTTCGCCGCGACCCACAAAGTGAGCACTCGCCACCTGCCCTGGCACCGGCTGGCGGAGCGCCAGCAGAGCGCCACCCGCCAGATCCGCAGCGCTTGCGATCGCTTCTCAGAGCTCGGCGTCTGTCATCGGCTGGGCAACCTGATTCAAGGCCAGTTGTTTGTCGGCAACAGCATGCCGGCCCGACTGATGGACATGCTCGGCGAAGCGGGCAAGGGTCCGAGCCGGGTGATGACCAACCGCGGCGCCTCCGGCATCGATGGCCTCATCGCCACCGCCTATGGTTTTGCCCAGTCGAGCGAGCAGCCAACGACCCTGTTGATTGGCGATCTCAGTGCCCTGCACGATCTCAACAGTCTGGCCCTGCTCGGCAAATCGAACCGGCCGCTGGTGGTGATCCTGCTCAACAACGATGGCGGCAGCATCTTTCGCATGTTGCCGGTGCCCACCGGCGATCGGTTGCTGGAGACCTACTACTGCCTGCCCCACGGTCTGCACTTCGAGCATGCCGCAGCCATGTTCGGCCTCCATTATCGGGCGCCAACCACGCTGGCTGAATTCGAGCAGTCCTACACCGCAGCCCTGAAAAAACCGGCGCTGGAAAAGAAAGTAACCCTGATTGAAATCAAGGTACCGAGCAGTGAAGTCGCCGAGGATCTCAAGGCGCTGGGAGCGGCTATTCGTGGCCTCTAACCCGAACAGCCGCGAACTGCCTCTGGTACTGCTGCACGGTCTGCTCGGCGATGGCCGCGACTGGCAGCCAGTGATCGAAGCCTTGCCTGGAATAGCTTGCCACGCGCTGGATCTTCCTGGCCACGGCAGCAATCAAGGGGTGAGAGTGACTGGCTTCGAGCAGGCTCATCAGTGGCTCTGTGATGCGCTAAAGGCACTCGGCATCGAGCAGTACCGACTGGCCGGCTATTCGCTGGGCGGGCGGCTCGCCCTCTATCACGCCAGCCAATCCCCTGCCGGATTGCAGGCCCTGCTGCTGGAAAATTGTCATCCCGGCCTGCCGCTGGCCGAGCGGGCAGCTCGCATCGAACACGATGAGGGCTGGGCCCGGCGCTTCGAGCGCGAACCGCTGACAGAGGTGCTGGCCGACTGGTATCAGCAGGGGGTCTTCGCCGATCTCGATGAGGCGGCTCGTGCCCGCCAGGCAGCTCGTCGCCTTGGCAACCAGGGCTCTGCCATCGCGACCATGCTGCGCGCCACCTCGCTGGGCCAGCAGCCGGATCTCGCTGCCTGGCTAAGAGCAGAACCGCTGGTCGGTACCCGGTTGCCAGTGACCTGGTTCTCCGGCAGCCGGGATCACAAATTCCATCAGCTGGCTTGCCAGTTGGTGAAGCAGGGCTGCAATATCAATCACTTGACCCTGGATGGCGGCCACAATCTGCACGCCAGCCAGCCCGGGACTTTTGCCCAACTCCTGCGGGAGTGGGTTGCGAGTACGCCATAAAACGGCATGACACCCTTTACCCGAGCCGGCGTTGCGGGCTTATTACCAACAAGAAAAAGAGCGTGCACATGATTGACGCAATGACGGAAGCTGGACTGTATACCCTCGTCCAGCATGACGATATTGCTCAACTCTATTGTTCAACTCTGCTCTACCAGATCAGAAGGAAAAAAACATGATTGAGGCAATGACGGAAGCGGAACTGTACGCACCTGTCGAGTGGCGCGATTGCTCCGCCGGTTACGAGGACATCCTCTATCACAAGTCCGGCGATGGCATTGCCAAGATCACCATCAATCGTCCCCAGGTCCGCAACGCCTTCCGTCCCCGCACCGTCAAAGAGATGCTGCAGGCGCTGGCCGATGCCCGTTATGACGATCATATCGGCACCATCATACTCACCGGCTTCGGCGAGAAGGCGTTCTGCGCCGGTGGCGATCAGAAGATCCGTGGCGACTACGGTGGATACCAGGACGACGAAGGCACTCACCACCTCAATGTGCTCGACTTCCAGCGTGACATCCGCACCTGCCCGAAACCCGTGGTCGCCATGGTGGCCGGTTACGCGGTCGGTGGCGGCCACGTGCTGCACATGATGTGCGATCTCACCATTGCCGCCGACAACGCCCAGTTCGGCCAGACAGGTCCGAAAGTCGGCTCCTTCGACGGCGGCTGGGGCGCCTCCTACATGGCCCGCATCGTCGGCCAGAAGAAGGCCCGCGAGATCTGGTTCCTGTGTCGCATGTACGATGCCCAGCAAGCGCTCGACATGGGGCTGGTCAACACAGTCGTGCCTTTGGCCGAGCTGGAGCGCGAAACCGTGCGCTGGTGCCGCGAGATGCTGCAAAACAGCCCTATGGCGCTGCGCTGCCTGAAAGCGGCCCTCAACGCCGACTGCGATGGCCAGGCCGGCTTGCAGGAGCTGGCGGGGAATGCCACCATGCTGTTCTACATGACCGAAGAGGGTCAGGAAGGGCGTAACGCGTTCAACGAGAAACGTCGTCCCGACTTCTCCAAATACAAGCGGAATCCCTGATGAAACTCGCTCTCTATCGCTACCAACTGCCTTTTACCCAGCCCCTGACCTTTCACGGCAAGGTGGAGGTGGCGCGAGAGGGCCTGCTGGTTCGCGTTGACAAGGGCTGGGGGGAGATAGCCCCCCTGCCCGGTTTCTCCAAAGAGACCCTGGCCGAAGCGCAAGCCGAAGCGCTCGCTTGTCTGGAGCAACTGGCTCAGGGACAGCCCATCTCGCCCCTGCTGCCTTCGGTGCAATTTGGGTTCGATTGCGCGCGCCGGATCTGGCCTGAACAGGCCGCCACCCTGCCCGCACCCTATCCCCTTATTCAAGGCTCCCCCCAGGAGCTGCTCAAACACTGGAAGGACTGGCTGCACCAGACCCCCAGCAAGGCCAAGCTGAAAGTGGCCCGTTACCCCATGCGCGACGAGCTGGCGCTGATCCGCCTGCTGTGCGATCGCATCCCCACTCTCAAGCTGGTGCTGGACGCCAACCAGGGCTGGACCCGTGAGGAAGCCTGGGCCTTCTGCGGTCACCTGGATCCGAACCGGATCGAATATCTGGAAGACCCTTGCGCCAACTTTGACGACATCGCCTTCGTGGCGAACCGCACCGGCATGCCGGTGGCCATCGACGAACTGTTGGCACAAGGCAAACCCTGGGAACCCATCCCGCAGCTGAGAGCCCTGGTGCTCAAACCCATGTTGCTCGGCTCTCTGGCCAACAGTGAAGCCTTGGTGGCCCGCGCCCGCGAGCTGCGCCTGAAAGTGATCGTCTCCTCCTGTTTCGAGTCCGGTGTCGGCCTCGGCCAGCTCGCCCGTCTCGCGGGTGAATGGGCGCCGGATCAGGCACCGGGCCTGGACACCAAACGCTGGCTGGCAAGCGACCTGCTGGATACCCAGGGCACCCCTGACCTGAGTCTGCTGGAGCCCCTGTTTCACCGTGACTGAAGGGGCCTGCATGCTGCCGACATCTGACCATCACTCCCATTTAGAACCATGCCCGGTGCGCCACTGGGCACAAGCCGCGCCCCACCGGATCGCCATCCACACAGACAGCCCCCTCAACTATCAGCAGCTGGATGCAAGGCTCAACAGCCTGTGCCTGCAACTGGAAGGGGCTGGCTTGAAAAGCGGCGACCGGCTGGCAGCAGTGGTGCGCGGCGCCCTGCCAGACGTCTTGCTGGCCTGGGCCTGCGTGCGCAGCGGTATCATTTTCTGCCCGCTCAACCCGGCCTTTCCACTGACCAGACAGGCCGCACTGGCACAGCAGCTGGACGTGGCCGCCTTTTGGTCGGCCGACGAAATTCCGGTGGGAAGTTGGTGCCCACTGCGGCTGGACTTCAGCACAGACGTGGCGGCTACCGAGCAGCCCTGGCCACTCGCGCCTGCCCAGTTGAACAACATGATCCTCACCTCCGGCTCCAGCGGTACACCGAAAGCCGTGGTGCATCGTCTCGCCAACCACCTGGCCTCGGCGCGAGGCTCAGCCTCCCTGATCCCGCTGGATGAGGAGTGCGGCTGGCTGCTCTCCCTGCCGCTGTTTCACGTCGGCGGCTACGCCATCCTGTTCCGGGTCTTTCTGACAGGGGCCAGCCTGGTGCTGGACGAGCGCAGCCAGCCCCTCAAGGCGCGCCTCGAATGCCAGCCCATCACTCACCTGTCGCTGGTACCGACCCAGCTCTGGCGGCTGATGGCTGAGGGTTTTGACCCCGCTCGCACCCGCTTGCGCGAGCTGTTGCTCGGCGGCGCCGCCATCCCGCAGCCGCTGGTCGATCGCCTCGCGGCCATGGGCTTCACCCCCAAGTCGAGCTATGGCTTGTCGGAAATGGGAAGCCAGGTCTGTACCGGCCTGCCGACCACTGCGGGCCTGGTCGGCAGGCCGCTGCCAGGGCGGGAAGTCTGCATTCAACAAGGGGAAATTTGCGTACGCGGTGACACCTTGTTTGCCGGTTATTTCAAGGAGGGCGTACTGGAGCGACCGCTCGACGAGGCAGGCTGGTTTCACACCCGCGACAAGGGGCATGTCACCGCCGACGGCGAGTTGGTGGTGGAGGGGCGGATCGACAATCTGTTTATCTCGGGGGGCGAGAATATCCAGCCCGAAACCATAGAGCAGCGGCTGGTGGATCACCCTGCCGTGGCCCAGGCACTGGTGGTGCCCATACCGAGTGATGAGTGGGGGCAAAGACCCGCCGCCTTCATCGACTGGCATGGCGAACCTGTGCCCTATCCGGAGCTGGCCGCCTGGCTCAGGCAGACATTACCCGGCTTTATGGTGCCGGACCTCTGGCAACCCTGGCCGGACATGGGCGGGGCTCTCAAACCACAGCGAAAGCTGTATCAGCAGTCAATCTTCAAGCAATAAACCGCCATGCGACAAGATCTGGCACAACAGATCCATCCGATCCGCACCGTATTCAACAAAACTCGCGAACGAGGCCAAAAACATACCCAGACTGCAAGCTAAGTGAGAACGATTACATAAACGGCCATCTTTTTGAGTGTTTTTTGAACCAAATTAATAACCTGTAGTACCATACCCGCTGCCAGGCACCTCAATGGAAACCTAAATAATTGATAATTAAAGATATTGTGGTTTTTTCATTATTTGAACAACTGCCACATGATGGTAAAATGCACTCCTTGGCGGTAAGACGAGTCACACATGAGTAACAAAAATTATAAAATTGCAGAGGATATTATTTTCTCCGCTGCAATATTCAAGCTCTCAAAGGGAGAAAGAGACATCAAGCTCAGCAACAAGGAAGCAGAGCTACTCGAAATGCTGTGTGATGAGGCAGGCAGTGTCATTGCCAGAGGCAAACTGCAGGAGACCTTGTGGCCAAATCAGGACAATACCGATACCAACCTTAACCGTCAGATCCTCTCTCTGCGCAGAAAACTGGAATCCATTGGTTTACTGGATGCAATCGATACTATACCGAGAGTCGGTTATATCTTCTGTGCACCGGTTGAGATCAGCGGAGAAGAAGAGGAAACGGTAGCTACTGATAACATAATGCCAACACCTGCAAGCATGCCACAACCAAGACGACAATATAGCCGTAGACGATATGACCGCTATTTCAGTCCAAAACGCATCATGCTGTTTGCATTGATCATGGTATCTATTACCTCATTGGTGATATTCATTTACCATTATGCCAATGCCAATACCCTGAGAACGATCAATCTCAGCCATGTTTCTCTCTATATGACCAGTGAGACAGAGCATGCGTTGAAATTGAACATTGCGACTCTGACTCCGCTTGCTCAGCGCATCCCTCATTATGAAGATGAACATGTTTCCATTCTCATCGGAAAGGAAGCTATCAGCTACTTTTCCATTGACAATAAAAACAGACTTCTGTCAGAAAATATTTTTCTGTTGAGAGCGGGCCACCCTGTCATGGAGGAGTTGCAATGTGTCGTGGCAACGATGGCGTTGCAGGGAGAGAATGTTTCTCACAATTATTATAACAATCCGCATACCGTTGTCAGATACCATAGCAGCTGCCTGGCACCAGAGAACTGGGTAGAAATAACCAGAAAAAGCAAGATGATTGTCACCATGAACAGAGAGATTGTGGTAGCGACCGTGATTGCAACCGATCATAAGGGACAGACACTGTTCAACCTGGATTCCGTCGGGGATGTAGAGCGTGATGATGATGATATTGCGGTCGAAATAAAGAATACCATTGTCAACTTCATTGACCAGAAAGCACTCATCAATAATAGTATGGTCGCCACTCTGGTCGCAGCCTTGACACCACCGAAACAGAAGGCGCTGTTTATCCAACTGCCGGGTGGAATATATTTATCCAGCTATATGGGGGGCGTTCTCTCCTGGCCCAGCAGAGAAAACTTGAAGGTCATCCAGCGCAATGACCCTTGAGTTATTCATAGGCGACAATGAAATTGGCCACAGCGGTATAATCGCCAGGTTTGATATTCCTTGCGGCGATGGCATCCGGGTGGCCTTCAACCCGAGCGAAAAAATTCAGCTCATTCTCTGTTGAATTGCCCAGCACATAGCCACGGGAAGGGGTACCCAAATCCAGCGGGGATTGAGTGGCGTCATACAACCGGATACCCGCCCCCTTGGCAGAACCTGCGGAAAAAGCCAGAGCACCGCTCATCTGCTGATCTGCCGAACCGCTGAAGGTCACCTTGGCCATGCGGAAAATACCTGGCTTGCAGTTGGTCAGGCGGATAACAAAAGGCACCTGGGCCCCGGCACCGGCTGAATAGAGTTCCCTGACGTCAACCACCCCCATATCGACCGACTGATCGGCTGACTCCGGTGATACCAAGCATGGCTGGTCAATAATCCGGCCATGAAGATGAAGTGTATTACCCAATAACTCCAAGTCTTCACCCGCTCGTGGTGCAGCCATCACTGCCAGTGATGGGCAAAGCAACAACCCTATCCAGAATTTCCTGAACATGTGACTTTCCCTCACTGGAATTCGGCAACGATAGTTGCTGTGGCGTAAAAATCACCCGCGGCTATATCTGCACCAACTGGTGATATAGGGGCAGCAATGAATCCCCAATCGCCAATATTACCTTGCATGGTGACGGGGTAAAATTCATTAAGCCTTAATGCGGAGCCATCCAGTTGCTTGAACTTGATCCCCAAGTCATTAATGACCTGCCCACCTTGATAGCCATCCTTGGTGGTCCGTAAATAATCCTGACTAAAAGATGTTGGCTTTCCAGAAATACCAAGATTTATCTTCAAAGCATTACCTTCGAAGGCCCCCCCTTTACATTGAAAAGTCAAAGGCATAACTTTCTCAAAGTTATTTCCATCCAGCCCACTACCTGGCAAGTCGCCAAATTCAACTTCGATTGTTTGGCCACCATTAATCACACACTCTTCTGGTACATACAAAATAGCTGAGGTAATAGTAATTCTGGACATTGGCATGCCGTTAAAATCGCTTGTAGTGGAACCCAACCTGCCAAACATTTCTACTACTTGCCTATCTGAAATTTGAACACCATTGATAATTTGCTTTCTGACACGAAACGTAACGCGTCCCTGTCCCCCACTTCCAAAGTTATTTATTCGAGTCTCTTTTCCTTTGGTACAGGAATGTTGGTAATTATTATTACTTTCATTTGGGAATGGTGCTGTTATAAATTTATTCTTCTCACCAGCAATCCAAATTTCAACTTTCATATCAAGGAATTCATTAAGTTTCACATAGCCACCACCAGCTGGTGGTAAACCACCAGTCATGGTTGCCTTGTAAAAAACTGGTGATTTAGGAATGCTCTGATCAGGACACGTGACAATACCAGAATATAATGAACCTAAATTCCACTCAAACGCCTTCGTTTCAAAGTTTGGCCTATTTTCAATATCCGTCTTATCAAGTGGAATATTGTAGTCGTGGGTCGGACTGGGTATCACATAACCATTTGCCAGCGCTGTGCCAGCAAACAGCAAAAAACCGGAGCAAAAAACGGAACGTAACATAACCTTACTCGCTCTTCATGGCTTTACAGGCATTGCCGACACACTGGTATTTGATATCCATATATCCGCCGTAATCGTTTACATAGCTGATTATGAATTCACTGCCCAACGTCTCGGGGATCTTGGCATCCAGCTCGGATTTGGGGGCCACCATAAAGGCAGAGAAGCCTTTAATGGATGTTTTCTCTTTGCCCTTGGGATGAGCCAGACCGACATAGGTGACGTAGTAAGGGGTCGGGTTATTGACCTTCAGGGTTGTGCCCTGTTTGGTGATCGTCACTTGATCCTGCCAGACGGCACCACGCTCCGGGAGGATGGCCTCGGGGCGGTAGAAGAGCTTTATCTTGGATTGCACGGCAATCTGCATGACGTTGCTCTTCTCGCTCTTGGGCGGGATCTCGCGCAGGTTGAAGTAGTAGATAGATTCGCGATCTTTTGGCAACGTCTCGATCGCAGGCACGGAGGCGATCCTGACAATCGACTTCTGATTGGCATCCACCCGCTGCACTGGCGGCAGCACCACGAAAGGCGAAGCGATCTTCTGCCCCTGGGCATCTTCAATCCAGGCCTGCGCCAGATAAGGCAGCTTCTGATTTTCGTTTTTGATGTTGAGACTGATGGATTTGGCGCCACCAGGATAAACGGCGCGAGTACGATCCAGCACAATCGCGGCACTGACGTTTAGTGACGTCATACCCAGTACGGCCAGACAGGTAAAAGAGAGCAGCTTTTTCATCGGGTTCCCATTACTTACAAGTGAGCGTCTTCATCGACAGATCGGTTACTTCGTGCGGTGCCGCTATCTTGCACTGACGGGCACCACCCCAGGAAAGTTCAAACGATTCATCCGGTTTTACTCCCGCCAGATAGACAAGGCCATCCTCATCCACGACGGAGAGTACCCGTCCGGCGTCATTGACGACGGTCGCACCGAAGGGCGGATAGGAACCATTGGGCAGCCTGACGCTGGCCAGCAACTTGAAGCCTTGGGCAATTTCAAAGGCATTATACCCAATCGCACCTTCCGTCAGGGTTCCCTGCTTGATGGCATTCATGGCATCTATGTCATCGCTCAGCTGGTCCACGTCGATACGGGTATCGCTCTTGCGATAATCGGTCATATCGCTGATCACGGCCACTCCAAACCGGTTCGTCACCGCACGTCCATTATTGAAAGAGACATCGGCGACCTTGCCGGTATCTACCATCATGCGGGTTCCTCCACGTCGGGTCGCCTGATGCAAGGCGGCGCCATGTTCGGTCGCCGTCAAACCGCCCCGCATGCTGGCACCGACCGAGGTGTATTCGCTCTGTACGCTGTAGGCATTGAGGCTGACGGCGCCGATGTCACTGTTGTGGTTGTAATAACCTCGCGCGACCGCATGACCATTGCTCTGCACCCCGGCTCCCAGCTGATAGGTATCATCCGGCCGGCTGTAATCCTGATAGGTTGCCAGGTGGGTGACCTTGCCGTTGGAAGACTGCACGCTGTATCCCGCACTCTTCCTGTCCCCGATCGGCATGCTGACCGTCAGCATGACACTCTTGTCATCCTCATAATTCTCTGTCTTGGTCTTGTAAGCAGACAAATAGAGAGAGACATCCTTGAAACTGCCAATATTCACATTCTTGTTGATGGACAGGCCGTAACGGTCTTCCGCATCGTGATTCCAATAGGTTCTATGGGTGTAATCCATATACATGGTCAATGCCTTGGCGGCATCATCAGCCCAGAATGTCTTGTTGGCAGTAATGGTATATAGCTCTTTATCACCCCAGGTATTGTAATCATCACTCGATGCAACGTTATTATTTTCCAGTCGATCCTTGTTACTCAGGAACTGCGACATTGTCATGAAGTTATGTTGCGAGAAACGATAACCCGCAAAGGTGATGGCGCTGTTGTATTCATCGAACTGCTTGGCATAGTTCAACCGAAATGACTGGCCAATCTTGGTAGATAAACCCGGTAATTTCGCAATGGATTGGGTCAAGTCAGCAGAAATAGCACCGAATGCATACAGGTCGCGACCAATCCCCAGGCCCATGGAGTTATATTCGCCAGCAACCAGACTACCACCATAAAGAGACCAGGAGTTCGCCACCCCCCATGAGAAGTCCCCCGTCACAAAACCAGGACCATGGATATCGTGAGCAGAGTCACCCAGTTCTGATGGGGCGCCGACCGAGATGTTGTAGCGAACATACCCTGGCCGGGTCAAATAAGGCACGGTTGCCGTATCCACCTGAAAAGAGCTGACGCTGCCATCCTGCTCTTCCACCCGCACATCGAGGCGACCACGCACAGAACTGTCCAATCCCTGAATACGAAATGGGCCGGCAGGCACGTTGGTCTCATAAATGATGCGGCCAGACTGGGAGATGGTGACTTTGGCGTTGGTCTTGGCGATGCCGCTCACCTCGGGGGCATAGCCTTGCAAGCTGGGCGGCAACATGCGCTCATCATTGGCCAGATTGACACCTGTATAACGAAAACCATCGATCAATTGGGAGTTGAGCTGTTGTTCGCCCACGGTCAGCTTGGCGGCCATGGTCGACAGAGGCCGGTATGCGTAGAGACGGTTAAGCTCGGCTGACGACCGCTCGTCATCCCCCCAATAAGCGCTGGCCTGGTAATCGCCACGCAGGCGCCAGGGACCGTAGTTCGCCCCCAGGGTACCGTAACTGCTGAGGTTGCTGTTGGAGTAGTCGCGCCCTTCATTGACCTGGGCATTGAGGTTGTAATCCAGCATCAGACCAGTGACGCCGACGTCCCACTGCTCGGGCGGAATCCAGTTGGGGTCACTGTATTTCAGCCAGGCCTGGGGGACGGCAATCCTCAGCAAGCCGTTACCAATATCATTGGAGATGATGACCCCATCCAGCGCCAGGAGGTTGGCACACTGACCCTGATGCCAGCTGTCAATCTTGGCGATGGCTTCATCCGTCAGCGCCATCCTGGGGACAAGATCCTGAGGCAAGCAGGCAACGCCGCCCTTTCCCTTGCCGTCTTCCACTTCATAAAAAGGGATTTTCTGGAGTGGCAGCTTGTTCTTGTTGACCTCAATCTCAAGATAGTAATCACCCGGCAGGATATAACCTTCATCTGCAAACTGGGAAAGGTCTATCTTGGTTCGCTCGTCCAGATCAAGCGCATCAATATTAAACTCCGTTTCTGCCAACGCGTTATCTGCCACAGCCAACAGGCAAGGCACGCATAGCATAAAAGCCATTTTTAGATAATGTGTTCTAACAGAGTTTGATGTTGAAACGCTCATATATTCACTCTAGGGGTAACATAACGGTCTCACATAATGAGGTATCTACACTAAGCAATCGGGTTGCTTACATATAATTGAGTTCAAATAGGGCTGTATTGCTCGGATAGAACAACACTCCATTATTCACCCTCAAATCAAGTTCCATATCACGATTGACAATATCGGAGACAATAAAATATTCCCCAGATACCTTGTGATATTTCCCATCACTGACAATACCCAGTTCATCATTCACGACTCCATGAACAGACATGGATATAAAAGGCAGTGAGGTATCCACTCGCCCTTCTATCTGACAACCACTGACTTTCAGTACTCTGTGGTTGGCTTGTTGCTGGGGAGTTTTTCTTTGTTCATCCAAAGTGCAGCCTGACTCGGCCAACCCATCCGTTACTTCATTTGCATACACAGGCATTGCCATCATCACAACCTGCAATACGACTGGCACAATCATTGGAGTTTTCATGGTCAAGGCACGATGTGGGGGAAACCATGTGTGAAGTTGTGGTGGTTTGCACCACCACAACCCGTATCACACGTTAAGGCAGACTATTACTCGTAGGAGAGAGTAAAGTTGGTCACTGCAGTGAAGGCACCGGCAGTCAGCGGGTTGGCAGTCTGGTCGGCATAGCCTTTCAGCACGGCGCTGAAGGGCAGCTCGTTATCACCGTTCACCAAACCGAAAGCGGCGGTAGGTTCACCCAGAACGATAGCCGCGCCAGTACCCGGTGCAGTCATCTTGATACCAGCACCAGCTGCCTGGCCGCCACCGATCACCAGCAGGCTGGAATCGACAGGATCTTTGGCGCCGCTGAAGGTCACTTTAACAGCATCTTCATCAGAGGTGATTTCACAGTTCAGCAGCTTGATGCTGAACGGACGTGAGTTGGACTCGCCACCTTTGACCAGCTCTTTGGTGCTGATCTGGCCCATTTCAACAACCTGGTCAACAGACTCAGGAGCAACAGAGCAAGGGGCATTGATAATTTCACCGTTAAAGGTGACTTTACCTGAACCAGCACCGCCGGCAGCAACAGCAGAGCCGCACAGCAGCATGGAACCAACACCCATAGCAACCAAAATTTTATTAGCGTTCATTCTTTATACCTACATTAACGTGTGTTTTATCTCATCACCTAAACCATGCTGGAGTCACAGTGTTAAATAATGAGGCGATATGCCACACAGCTACTCTTGCATGACTTTTACTTCATTAAGCCGATGAAGATATGAGCCAGACAATCAGTTGCTCTGTGTATGTCCAATTTAATCAAGCCAAGGTAGAAGACCGTATCAAAGGCAGTTCCCGCTACCTTTTATATCTGCACGAATACATATCCATGTAAGCCGTGTAGAAATACTGCTTTCAACCTTTGCTTGGGAAACAAATTAACGACGTATTTGATGCACATCAAATACATTTTGATTTTTATAAATCTTTTTTTAAATACTTTAAAATCATGCACTTACAGCCAGCCTGTAACACATTAAAATAACAAAAGACCATTGTCAGCACTGTATTGAACATTGGTGATATTAAATTAACCAATAACCTAATCACACCACAAACCAAATTAACAAAAAACCAACATTGAGCACGGTAAATATACTCTCCTGGCCATGTTTCTGATCACGTTCAGGCAATCAGGCAATCAGGCAATCAGGCAATCAGGCAATCAGGCAATCAGGCAATCAGGCAATCAGGCAATCAGGCAATCAGGCAATCAGGCAATCAGGATTATCTGAAGCTGCCTGTGATGCACAAGAGGTCACACCTTGCTCTCACGGCAGGGATAACATTCAACGTTTCCATGTCAAATAACATTGGCTTTAAAACATCCGCAGTTGTTGGCTCACTCTTTACAGGAATTCATAACTATTAATTTAATTGGAAGGAAATAAAAAATCATCAATATGGAACAGGCATATTTTCCCACCAATACTAATCGGCACTTGTGAGGTGTGACTTATATCCCATCTTTTTTTATAGCGATTGATTTCTCAAAGTGGGGTGTTATCATCCGGACATAGAGTAAAGGGCAAACCGATCGAAAGGTCGGGACGCAAAGCCACCGGTCTAAGGGTGTAGATACCTAAGACAGCGGAGCTGCCAACTGAGAAGAGTGATGTCATGATCTGAATGCCATTCTCTTTGATTGCGTTGCCCTTTTCGTACAACGACATGTGACGAAAAGGACATAAAATGAACACTTGCATCCCCTCCACCGGTTCTGTCCGCAAAAGCATTATCCGTTGCGCTTCCTCAGCCGCCACCGCCTTGCTGCTTGGTGCTGCACTGTTGCCCGCTACCGCGTCGGCTTACGATGGCACAGTGACCCTGACTGGCACCATTTATGAATCACCCTGTGACTTTTCTGACAACAGCGTGACCTGCTATTCCGGCGCACAGCGCCAAACCCTGGATTTGGCCAGCCTGAGACAAACTGGCAGCCTCAACGCCATCAATGGCACCCTGAATTACAAGCTGTCAGAAGGCAGCAATAGCATGGCCATAGTGACCGTCAGTTACCTCTAGTTTCCTCCTGAGCCTGGCTCAGGATTACTTGAGGATCAGGGCCGGCATACCGATTGGTTTGTCGGCAGCCTGCCTTGGCCACTGGCAAAGCAACCTCTGTTGCCTTTGTGTCGCGTCCCTCTTGTCAGTCTCGGTTGCCCCTCTGCTCCGAATCCTCTCGATCTGTTTCCACTCCCTTTCACCCTTTCTTGGGTCACAGCGTCATGGCCACATAAACGCCTGGCGACCGCCAGTACAGAGCCTCCATACCATTCGGACATGAGGCCCACCTGCCCACGGCACAGCAAACCTCAAACGAGAGCTGGATCACATTCACAGCGTGGAGGCTTAGATCCCCCCCAGATGGCAGATGAGTCCTTGCTATCACTGCAGCCCCCAATGAGACTCAATGTGTTTTGGTAGATGCTAAATAAATGATTTATATGGCCTGATTGGTGAGTTGATACCCTTTTGGAACTGAGTACATTGCCCGCGATAACCACGCAGACTCTCATCCAAAGGGATAAAAATGAACAATCTGGGTACAAGGTTGCTGCTTCTGGCAGCACCGGGCCTGCTCGCCACCTCGGCGCTGGCCAATTACTCCCCCACCGACTGGCAAGCATACCGGCTGAACGGTGAATCGAGCCGCCAGCTGAGCGATCGCGTCACCGAAGTCACCTACGAGCTCAGCGCCCGCAATGACGATGCCCCCTATCAGCAACTGCGCGTCTATCGCCGCTTCGACTGGAACGATAGCGACCTCAGTGCTCTGGCGGAGCAAGTCTGCGGCGAGCCGCAGCTCAGGATTGAGCAGGGCTGGCAGATCCGTTACCTCAGCTGCGAGCAGGTGGTGCCGGCAGGCAAAGCCATCCCGGCCAGCAGCTATGACTATGGTTACGGCCTGGAGCAGGGCCGCTGGGAGCCATTGACCGGCACCCCGACCGCACCGCGCCAGGATCGTATGCCGCTGGCCGAGCGCATCATACTGGGTCACAGCGAGCAGGAGCTGGATCGTTGCGAGCTCAACGCCCAGGGCCGCTGCGCCGAGCAGGTTTGGCAATATCAGCCGCAAAACTGGCAGCAACTCAGCGTGCTGGAAGAGACCCCCAACGAGCGGGATGGCCGCCTCGAGCAGATCTTCTTCCGCCTGCAACCCGTGCCAGGCAGTCAGGCCGCCAGCCAGGTGAGCGAGATCCACGTATGGCGCAAGTACAGCTGGCAGCTGGACGAAACCAGGGCCCAGCAGGAGTGCGATGAACCCCAGACCCGCCAGGAAGGGGACAAGACCATCAGCTATCGGGTTTGCCGCCAGACCCTGCCCGCCGGCAGCGAGGTGCAGGTAGTACTGAAAGACACCGGCTATCAATACCCGGTCGGTGGCAGCGAATGGCAGACACTGCCGGAAACCGACGAGTGGCAAGAGAGCCGGGTGCTCAATCGCCCCATAGTGCTGGCCAGCAAGGAGGAGCAGCTCGACTGCCGTCGCGCCGATGGCCGCGCCTGCTCCGAGCCGGAGCAACCGGGCACGGATCTGCTGGATGCCGATGCCGCCAGGATAGTGCAGGACGCCAGCGGCCAGCCCGCTCCCGTCTGGCAGGAAAACTATGGCCACGATGACACCAAGCTGCTGGCCGTGTCACGGGGCATGCAGAGTCTGCTGGCGGCCAATCAGCCCGCCCATCCGGCCATGAAGCTGCTGCTCGAATATGTGCGCGCCCACAACTATCACAACTACGGCAAGCACAAGGAAGATGGCCCGGCCGCCGCCGAGGCGCTGGCTGAAGCCCTGACTGCGCTCGGTGCCCATCCGCTGCTCTATTCGGAGCAGGCCAGCGATGAGGTGGGAGCCGTCATGGGTGCCTGGAGTATCGCCCTGCATGGCCAGTTCAAGAGCCCGGCGGTGCAGAGCCGGTTCGGTACCCTGCTCGGCCAGTTCAACCAGATGCTGGCTTACAGCACCCGCCACGCCAGCGAGATCAATGGTCAGCATGCCTGGGCAACGGGTCTGTTCGATCTGCTCAACTTCCTCGACTTCGCCAGTGACTACAGCGATGCCTTCGCCGCCGATTTCCGCCAGCAGGATGGTGAGCTGCGCAAACAGCTGCACGCCCTCGGCATGAGCGAGCTGTCGCTGTGGCAAGGACGGGATGGCAAGGATCTGTTCCTGCTCAACAATGTGTTGGATGCCTATACCCGCCTCTACCGGGTCACCCGTTATACCCGTCCCGACGAGAGCGAAAACTATCGCAAGCTGCTGGATGGTTCAGTCATCGACCTCATCCGTCATCACAGCCTGATCCCGGGTGGCCAGCAGAGCCAGGATCTGCTGGAAGACATGTCACTGACCCTCTCCACCTACTATCTGACCTACACGGACCGCACCAGCGAAGCCTGCATCAGCGGCGAGTTTGCCGGTCTCTGCACCCCGATACGGCTGGAGGATGTGCTGCCGTTCGAGCACACCTGCTCGCCGACCCTGCGCCTGCGGGCCCAGGAACTGAGCCAGGATCAGGCCGACGGCATCTGCCGCGAGCTGGGCGCCGAGGAGCAGCAGTTCCATCAGCAGATGGAAACAGGCTGGCAGCCGGTGGCGGATGACAACAACGAGGCACTGGAGCTGGTGATCTTCAACTCCTCCGCCGACTGGAAACGCTACGGCGGCGCCCTGTTTGGCGGTGTCTCTACCGACAACGGCGGCATCTACATCGAAGGAGATCCGGCTCGCCCCGGCAACCAGGCCCGCTTCTTCGCCTATGAGGCTGAGTGGAAGCGCCCCGCCTTCCAGGTGTGGAACCTGCGCCACGAGTATGTGCACTATCTGGATGGCCGCTTCAACCAGTACGGCAGCTTCGGTCACTACCCGCTCAATCGCACCACCTGGTGGTCGGAAGGGCTGGCGGAGTTCATCGCCCACGGTCAGTGCTTCGCCCGTGGCATGGATAATGTGGCTGGTCGCCCGGCGGCCGAACGACCGAGCCTGGCCGACATACTGCACCTGGATTACGACAAGGGGGGCGAGATGGTCTACTCCTGGTCCTATACGGTGCATCGCTTCCTGAACGAGACCGGCCGCGGTGCCAGCTGGCTTGCCATGGCCCAGGCCCTGCGCAACCCGGATCAGCAGCAGGCGATGAGCGCCTTCGAAGCCGAGCTGGATCAGTTGATCGCGAGCGACAGCGAGGCCTACCAGAGTTGGCTGAGCCGCGATCTGCTGCCCTGGTGGGAGGCCAACAAGGAGTCTGACGAGTGCAAGGCCAACGACTCCTCCCACTGAGGGTGAGGCGTTAGCGACAGAGGGCAGCCACGGCTGCCCTCTGTTTTTATATGAGTACTTTATATGGGTGAGGGATCAAGCGGTTAGAAGACAGCCAGATGCGACAGCCTCTGCCCGAGTGACACCATAGGCAGTTATCAAGCCTGACGCGCAGCGGCAACTTGTAATAGAATGACCCTCTGTCTCCTCCTACTTCAGACCCGAACTGCACCGCGCATGAAGAAGTTTGCCAAGATCCTCCTCGCCTGCTTTTGCCTGTTGCTGGTAGCTGCCGCCATGCTGCTGGGTTACAGCGAGTGGACCGTCTCGGACACCCGCCACTACACCTATGACGATGTCGATGCGGTGCCCTACAACAGGGTCGCACTGGTGCTCGGCACCTCCAAGTACCTGATTGGCGGCAGTTCGAATCACTACTTCAAATACAGGATCAAGGCCGCCGCCGAGCTCTACAACAATGGCAAGGTGGACTACATACTGGTCTCCGGTGACAACGCGACCGTCCAGTACAACGAGCCACGCCAGATGCGACGCGCCCTGATCCAGGCCGGCATTCCGGCCAAGGTGATCTACAGCGACTACGCCGGCTTTCGTACCCTGGACTCCATAGTGCGCGCCAAGGAGGTGTTTGGTCAGGCCCACTTCACAGTGGTGTCGCAGGCCTTTCACAACGAGCGAGCCATCTTTATCGCCCGCCACTTCGGCATCGAGGCCGTCGGCTTCAACGCCAAGGATCCCAGCGCCTATCAGGGTATCAAGACCCGGGTGCGCGAGGTGTTTGCCCGGCTGATGGGGCTGCTCGACCTCTATGTACTGGACAAGGGCCCCAAATTCCTCGGTGAGCCCATCGTCATCGGCGGCCCGGTTCCCTGTCTAACATTGAGTACCCTGGGTATGAGCCAGCCCTGCCTGCCTATTCCCCCTGTGACGCAGGACAAGCAGCCGCGCGACAAGACCGCTCCCGCCGTCAATGCCGCCAGCTCGGCCGCGGCGACCAGTGCCGCATCGACCACGAGCGCAGCAGCGACGACAGGTATATCGCCTGCAACCAGTGCTGCCACAGCGACCAGTTCGTCGGCTGCAACCACATCGGCCAGTTCGTCGCCTGCAACCAGTGCATCGGCGGCAACCAGTTCAGCAGGCGCCAATCCAACGCCCTGACCAGACAAAAAGAGACCCGCCGGATAGCGGGTCTCTTTTTGTGAATGGAACAAGACGCTAGCAGATCAGGCCAGCGCCTGCCGGTAACGACGCTCCACCTCGTCCCAGTCGATCACGTTGTAAAACGCGGCTATATAGTCGGGACGCTTGTTCTGGTACTTGAGGTAATAGGCGTGCTCCCACACGTCCAGCCCCAATATGGGCGCATGGCCCTGCATCAGGGGACTGTCCTGATTGGCACTGCTCTCCACCTGCAATTTACCCTCCTTGTCGACCACCAGCCAGGCCCAACCGCTGCCAAAGCGGCTCAACGCCGCCTGGGTAAAGGCCTGCTTGAAAGCATCCAGCCCTCCCAGATCCCGCCGGATCGCCTCCGCCAGCTCGCCAGTCGGCTCACCGCCGCCTTGCGGGCTCATCACCTGCCAGAACAGGCTGTGGTTGGCATGGCCCCCCCCATGATTGCGCACCGCCCCCTGCACCTTGACCGGCAGGCTGTCGAAGCGGGCGAGCAGCTCATCCACCGGCAAGGCGGCCAGCTCAGGAAAAGCTTCCAGCGCGACGTTGAGGTTGGTGATGTAGGTCTGGTGGTGACGACTGTGGTGGATCTCCATGGTCAGCGCGTCTATGTGGGGTTCCAGCGCATCGTAGGCGTAAGAAAGGACTGGCAGGGTATGGCTCATGATCACCTCTTTTTATTGTGATTAATGCAGTTGATGGGCGGGCTCGGCGTGGCACAGGCACTGACCGAGGCAACGCTGAATGGCATCCTGAGTACCGTGCTTGCGCACGAAGGCGATCAGCTCGGTATGGGTGCTGCGGGTATGGCGCAGAGCCGCGGCCCGCAGTGGGCTCGGACAGGCGGGGGACTGGCTGGTAGCAAGCAGGCAATCGTGGATATGGCACAGCAGATCGGCTGCGCGGTCCGGCAGCGTCATGGCGATCAACAGATCCGCCAGATTGTGGTGAGCCACCACCAGGGCAGCCACTGCCTCGTCTGCATCGTGCCAGAAAGAGAACTGCTGGCGAGCCAGCCACAGCGCCTGCTGATAGTAGGAGAGTGCCTTGGCGTACTCGCCGGCATCGAAGTAGCGATTGCCACTCAGAGTCTGCTGCTTCCAATGCACCATGCTGCTGTCCGAGTCGGTTGTCCCGACCCATCCCTTCACCCAGGTTCCTGTCATGATCCCAGCCACTCAAATGATAATAATTATTATTTAACTTATGTGGTGACCGAATACAAGGGATACTTGATCTTCGCCAGCCTGACGCCTTCTCCTCTCCTGCCCATATGGGTAGGGCTTTTTTGAATCTGTCTGTTTAGTGATCACTTGCACAGATGCAACTGGCCGGGTTGGCCATGCTGGCGGGTACTGGCATGAAGCCGGTGGCTGTCGGATGGACAGCCTATTTCACAAGGATGATGACGATGAAAAGATGGCTATTGGTGCTGCTGTGCACCCTGCCCATGCTGGGTCAGGCGGCAGGTTATACCCAGACCCGTTACCCCATGGTGCTGGTGCATGGATTGTTCGGCTTCGACAAGCTGCTCGGGGTCGATTACTTCTACGGTATCCCCCAGGCCCTGACCCGGGACGGTGCCCGCGTCTTTGTCGCGCAGGTCTCGGCTACCCACAGCTCGGAACTGCGCGGTGAACAGTTGCTCAAGCAGGTGCAGCAGGTGCTCGCCATCACGGGTGCTGACAAGGTCAACCTCATAGGTCACTCCCACGGCAGCCCCACCATACGTTATGTCGCTTCTGTCGCCCCGGAACTGGTCGCCTCCGCCACCAGCGTGGGGGGCGTCAACTATGGCTCCGAGATAGCGGACCTGGTGCGTGCCAACGTAGCCCCTGGCTCGATAGCCGAGAAACTGGCAGTCGCGGCCGCCTCGGCACTCTCTGGTGTCATCTCGCTGCTCTCCGGCGGCAGCCAGCTGCCACAGGATCCTCTCGCCTCCCTCGATGCGCTCACCAGCGTGGGAGCCCAGCGCTTCAACCAGCGCTACCCCGAGGGGCTGCCCAGCCAGTATTGTGGCGAAGGGCCGCTGCGCGCCGCCAACGGCGTTTATTACTTCTCCTGGAGCGGGCGCGGCAGCATGACCAATGTCCTGGATCCGGTGGATCCTGCGCTGGCCCTCACCAGCACCTTTTTCAGCGAGCCCAATGACGGCCTGGTCGGGGTATGCAGCAGCCACCTCGGCAAGGTGATCGGCACCGGCTACCGGATGAACCATCTGGACGAGGTCAATCAGTCGTTTGGCATCCATCACCTGTTTGATACCGATCCTGTCACCCTCTACCGCCAGCACGCCAACCGCTTGCAGGGTCTGGGGCTATGAAGCGATCCCTCCTTCTCGCCCTGCCTCTGTGCGGAGCCTTCTTGCTGGGGGCCGCCCTGTTATGGCCCGACCCGCCGCCGAGTCTGAATGCCGCCCCCGAACAGGGAGCCCTGCGTCATCAGCTGGCCCAACGCCTGGAACAGGGCGAGGCTGACGCAGAGAACCCACTGCTGGCCCGCCACCAGGTTTTTCTGGCGGCGGAGGGCCGCCTGACGGTGCCGACGGATCCGGACCTCGCCAGCCTGCAGCAGCTGTTTGACCAGCGTGAACAACTGCGCCAGCAGAGCTTCACCCCGGCCGAGCAGGATCAGCTGTTTGCCGAAGACAGACTGATGGAGCAGTGGACCCTGCGCCGCAAGGCGCTGGCCCAGGCGAGCGATGCCGACAAGAAGATGCTGGCCGGTGAACTCGAACTCTGGCTGACGGAGCAGCCCCAATGGTTCAGAGAAGCAGAGGTCAACAGCCGCCTGCTCGGCGAGTTGCAGACGCTGGCGCAATTACCCCCCGCCGAGCGGGAAGCCGTGCTGCTGGAGCAGCTGGGACCAGAGGCCGTGGATCGACTGCATCAGCTGGAACAGAGTCAGCAAGGGTTCGAGCAGCAGCTGGCAGGCTATCTGGCCGAGCTCACCCCTTTGTCCGCCCGTGATCGGGCCGAGCAGCAACAGGAGATACTGGCGCGCTGGTTTCCCGCCGAGCAGTGGCGACGGGTCGAGGCACTGACCCGGCTGCGGCTCGAAGAACAGCCATAAAAAACAAGGGGACCGCGATGGCCCCCTTGCTTCATGCTGCAACCGCACTCATTGTCGCTTGTTGGCCCTCGGCAGTGGCTGCCAGGTCCAGGGGAATAGACCACAACGACAAGGGGATCCTGACGGCACCTTGTTTCATGCTGCAACCGCACTCATTGTCGCTTGTTGGCCCTCGGCAGCGGCTGCCAGGTTCAGGGGAATAGACCACAACGACAAGGGGGCCCTGACGGCCCCCTTGTTTCATGCTGCAACCGTACTTATTGCGGCTTGTTGGCACCGGGCAGTGGCTGCCAGGTGAGACGGGTCACCTGGGTGCCTTGCACATCGCACTTGAGGTTCAGATCCTGCCAGCCCTTGTCCTGGCGCAGGGAGACCTCTCCTTCGATGCCCGATTCACTCACCTTGAGCGTCTTCTGCTCGAAGGTCACCTTGTCGCCCCTGGCCAGATCCATCAGCTTGCCGTTGCAGAGCCAGTGGGTGAGTTCGGCACCTTTCAGCTTGACGCTGCCACTGCTGGCTTTCTGCTCCGCAGGGCTGATGGCAAACAGCCTGGCCAGGTCAGCAGATCGCTTGGTGAGCCAGGCTTCACGCTGTTGCATGCTTATTTTGCTGACGAACTCGGCAGGCTGTCCCTTGTTGTCAAGCCAGTGGGTCAGCTTGCCTTGCTCATCGAAGGCAAACTGGGCGGCAGGTTCTCTGACCCCGAACAGCTTGCCCCCCTTGAAGTAGTAACGGCTCTCCCCTTGCAGCTTGCCCTGCTCGTTCATGATGGGCACGGCTATGATGACGGGGACGCCATCGATCCAGGCCTTGATCTCCACACCGTCATGACTGAACAGACGGGTGTCGAGGGCGCTCTCGGCCCCCCGGTCGATCAGGGTGAACTGCTCCGCAAGAGAAGCGGCCAAAGAAGGCAGGGAACAGAGTCCCAGTGTCAGAGCAGTCACTGTGTTGCGCATTATGTTCCTGTGCATGGTTTTCCTGTGGTAGGCCAACAGGCCAAGGTTAACTCTCTATCAGCCAGGCCCGCAGCGCTTCCCTGTGCTTGTCACTCAAGGGCAGGGATTGGCGGGTCTGATAGTCAAAATGGATCAGGGTCGTTTCGCCGGTGACGGCCAGCTCACCGCCCTGCCAGGCTTCCTGCCAGAGCGTGAAGGAGCTGGAGCCGATGCGGCGCACCCCTGTGTTGATCGATACCTGCTGACCATAAAACAGCTCGCGTTTGAACTGTACCGTATAGCCCGCGATGATCAGGTGCCAGTTATGCACATCCAGCTCGGGAGAGAAGATGCGAAACAGGGGATCCCGCGCCGCCTCGAACCAGACCGCCGGCACCGTATTGTTGATGTGGCCGAGGGCATCTGTCTCTTGAAAACGGGGTTGGATCTGCATTTCCAGCATGGGTGACTCCTTGTCAGCAGGGGCTTGGTAGCTAGCCATCATCAATGAATCAAGATGTTACCTGATATCCAGTCCAAAAAGACAGGGGCGGCACTGCTCCCCGGCACTGGCCAATCTCTGTCGCAACCCCAGGCAAGCCTTGGCTCAGGACAAAAAAATACCCCGCACACCCGGGTGTGCGGGGCCGTCGGGTCAGCCTTAACTCATCAGATCAAAGCGGTCCGCATTCATCACCTTGTTCCAGGCACTGATGAAATCGCAGACGAACTTCTCCTTGTTGTCATCCTGGGCATAGACCTCGGCGTAAGCACGCAGTACCGAGTTGGAGCCGAACACCAGATCGATCCGGGTCGCCGTCCATTTCACCTTGCCGCTCTTGCGATCGCGCACTTCATACAGACGATCTCCCGCCGGGTGCCAGGTGTTGGCCATGTCGGTGAGGTTGACGAAGTAGTCGTTGGTCAAGGCCCCTTCCCTCTCGGTAAAGACACCGTGCCGGGTGCCGCCATGGTTGGTACCGAGCACTCGCATGCCGCCCACCAGAACCGTCATCTCATGGGCCGTCAGCCCCATCAGCTGGGTGCGATCCAGCATCAGCTCCTCCGCCGTGACCGCATAGTCCTTCTTCAACCAGTTGCGGTAACCGTCGGCCAGCGGCTCAAGCACGTCGAACGACGCCACATCGGTCTGGGCCTGACTGGCATCACCACGACCCGGACTGAAGGGAACTGTCACCTCGACCCCGGCGGCCCTGGCCGCCAGCTCAACACCCAGGTTACCCGCCAGCACTATCACATCCGCCACGCTGATCTGGCTGGCGGCGGCGATGGGCTCGAGCACCTTGAGCACCCGTGCCAGTCTGGCCGGTTCATTGCCTTCCCACTCCTTCTGCGGGGCCAGCCGGATACGGGCACCGTTGGCACCGCCACGCAGATCCGAGCCCCGGAAAGTACGGGCGCTGTCCCAGGCGGTACTGACCATATCGCTGATGGAGAGGCCGCTGGCGGCAATGCTGGCCTTCATCGCAGCCACGTCATAATCGGTACGCCCGGCGGGAACCGGATCTTGCCAGATCAGATCTTCAGACGGCACATAAGGCCCAACGTAGCGGGTTTTAGGCCCCAGATCCCTGTGGGTCAGCTTGAACCAGGCGCGGACGAAGGCATCGGAGAAGGCCGCCGGATCAGCGCGGAAACGCTCGGCGATCTTGCGGTACTCGGGGTCGAACTTCAGCGCCATGTCGGCGTCTGTCATGATGGGGTTGCGGCGAATGGCAGGATCTTCCACATCCACCGGCTTGTCCTCTTCCCGTATATTGACGGGCTCCCACTGCCAGGCACCGGCCGGGCTCTTTTTCAGTTCCCACTCGTAGTTGAACAGCAGGTAGAAGTAGCCGTTGTCCCAACGGGTGGGGTGGGTGGTCCAGGCCCCTTCAATGCCGCTGGTCACCGCATTGCGACCAATGCCGCGCTGGGTCTTGTTGAGCCAGCCCAGCCCCTGATCCTCGACGTCGGCACCTTCCGGCTCAGGCCCGAGCAGCCGGGCATCCCCATTGCCGTGACATTTGCCTACCGTGTGCCCCCCGGCCGTCAGGGCGACCGTCTCTTCGTCATCCATCGCCATGCGGGCAAAGGTGACCCGCATGTCCTTGGCGGTTTTCAGAGGATCAGGATTGCCGTCGACCCCTTCCGGGTTGACGTAGATGAGCCCCATCATCACTGCCGCCAGCGGGTTGTCCAGATCCCGCTCGCCAGAGTAACGACCGCCGGGCTTGCTGCTCGGTGCCAGCCACTCCTTCTCCGCTCCCCAATAGATGTCTTTCTCGGGGTGCCAGATATCCTCGCGGCCGAAGGCGAAGCCGAACGTCTTGAGCCCCATGGACTCATAAGCCACGGTGCCGGCCAGAATAATCAGATCGGCCCAGCTGATCTTGTTGCCATACTTTTTCTTGATGGGCCACAGCAGACGCCGTGCCTTGTCCAGGTTGGCGTTGTCAGGCCAGGAGTTGAGCGGAGCAAAACGCTGATTGCCGGTACTGCCACCACCACGGCCATCGGCGATACGGTAGGTACCGGCAGAGTGCCAGGCCATGCGGATCATCAGGCCGCCGTAGTGGCCCCAGTCTGCCGGCCACCAATCCTGGCTGTCGGTCATCAGGGCGGTCACATCCTGCTTGAGGGCGGCCATGTCGAGCTTCTTGAGCTCTTCCCGGTAATTGAAACCGGGCCCCAGCGGATTGGTCTTGGTGTCGTGCTGATGGAGAATGTCGAGGTTGAGGCTCTTCGGCCACCACGCCATGTTGGCTTGCTCACCGGAGGTGGTACCACCGTGCATGACCGGGCATTTTCCTTGGGAACGTTCTGAATTGTTGCTCATCTTTTTCCTCATTTGCTCTGCTTTCCATAACCTGAACCAGCATGGCACTTTGGAATTGAATGTCCAATGAACTGCAACCCGCCGACCCATAGTAAAAACGGCAATTAAAACAGGATGACGATCTGCCGGAAGAGCACCTTGCAGGTACAAGGTGAGGCGAGATAGCTTCAACCCGCCACATAAACATCGTCCTTACTCGGGGCGAAGCCAGGCACTGCGAAAATCAAACCAACCGAGCGCCGTCATGCGCACCCCGTGCACGCCGACCCGGCTCTCCAGCTCCAGCCAGTGGTGGAACAGGGGCACGAACCAGCCCTGTTGCTGCACCCGGGCCAGCAGAGCGCGCGGGCCCGGCTCCTCACCGCTGGCACGCCACCGGGTCAGGCCCTGCCATAAAGCATGCTGACTGGCCCACACCTTGTGCAGCAGCGGCGTGCCCAGCAGCCAGGCGTAGGGGGCGAAGGCATGCTCGTGCTCCAGATTGAGGGTGCCGAGCCAGAGATCCACATCCTCATCCACCCCGCTCACCCAACGGCCGTAATCCAGGGTGCGAACCTCCAGCCGGATCCCCTGTTCTGCCAGCAGGCTGGCCATGGCGCCGGCACACTCGTTGAACTCCAGGTGCTGATTGAAACAGGCCAGCACCAGCCGCGTCGGCAGTTGCTCCGGCGTTGGCAATGATGCAGGCAGGGCCTCGCGCCAGTGGGGCAACAGACCCAGCGCACTGGTCCAGCCCCGCTGCAACTCGGGGGCGACCCGTGCCATCAGGGCGATGGGGTTGAGCAGCTGGGCCAGCCAGTGACGCAGGGCGGGATCCTGCAAGGAGACGGATCTGTCGTCCTGCAGCAGGAAGTAGCAGCCGGATTCAAGCTCGGACTCACCGCGCATGGTGCCGAGTTCAGGGCTGTCACGTCCCAGCTGCAGGTGGGTCTCCAACCGCTCCGCCAGCTCCGGCAGCATCCAGATGTCGATCTCGTCGAGCAGGGCACGCAGGCCGAAGTAGTCGTCAAACGCCTCCAGACAAAGGTGGAGGGGATCGTTGGCGGTCACCTTGTAGGGGCCCGTGCCCACCGGCTGCAGGGCAAAGCCCGCCTCCCCCTTGAGCTCCCGCGGCAATATGGTTGCCACCGGTTCGGCCAGCAGGTGGGGCAGCAGAGGATCCGGGCTGTCGAGATACAGATCCAGAGTGCGTGGCCAGGGGCTCTCCAGCCGTGCCAGATGGGCGAACAGGGGACGATCCCGCAGTGCCAGCAGACTCTCCATCACATCTTCTACCACCAGCTCACGGCCGTGGTGAAAGCGCACCACCGGCCTCAGATAGAAGCGCCAGTGACAGGGCCCCAGACACTCCCAGTGGTGTGCCAGATCCCCTTCGATTTCCCCATTTTCCTCATTTCGTCGGGTGAGACCGTTGAAGATCTGTCGGCTCAGGTGAATTTCGGAGCGACGCAGCGGATCCGTGGGCAGCAGCTGGGGCAGCGGCCGATAGTAGGGCACCCGCAGGATCTGGCGCCCCTCCCGGGTGGCCTGGCCGAGCTGCTCGATCAGCAGCGGGGTGAGCAGATCCAGCCGACCTTCCGCCAGCCGCACCGCCTGGGCAAGCTGGCCCTGACTCAACAGATCCCGCAGGCGGCGCCGGGTCAGACTCTCCTGGCTGTCGAGCAGGGTGAGCCGGGAGCGCCGTCCCCTGCCCGCCTCGGCTGACCAGCTGAGCCAGCCCTGATCCTGCATCCGCCGCAGCAGCAGGCGGGCGTTGCGCGGGGTGCAGCAGAGCAGGTCCGCCACTTCGGCGAGACTTGCCTCCCGCTCATCGCAGCCAAGCTGCTGGGCGAGTCGTTGAAACTGCTGATAGAGGCGACTGGTCGGCATAAAAGAGGAAATCCTTTTGCTATAAGTCATCAGTTTTTACTTCCGCATTTTAGCTCAATACTGCTGATGAACATGAGAGCCACAGCACAGGAGCATCATCATGAACCAGCAAAGCGCCCCCAAACCGAACCGGAACCAGCAAACCCTGCGTCGTTACTTCAAGCGGATCCTGCCTCGCCCGCTGACCCTGATTGAGGATCCCATGAGCCAGCTCAACCGCCTGATGCAGTGGGACATGCACCAGATCGATGACAAGGAGTATCGTCGCCGCCTCTGAGTGCAGCGTCAGTTGCTCAAGGGCGAGGCCCATCGTCAACGGATGCCATTGCTTTACCGGATTGGGTGGTTTACATCGCCGCTGAGCCTGATAGATTGGACGTCTATCCATCTATAACTGCCCAGCTATAACTGCGACAAGCAACATCCAACAAGGAGTGTGTGATGAAAGATGCGACCCTGGCCCTGCACCACGGCTTTTCCAGCGATCCCACTACCAAGGCGGTCGCCGTGCCCATCTACCAGACGGTGGCCTACGAGTTCGACAGCGCCCAGCACGGGGCGGACCTGTTCAATCTGGCGGTGCCGGGCAACATCTATACCCGCATCATGAATCCCACCAACGATGTGCTGGAACAGCGGATGGCCGCGCTGGAAGGGGGCATCGCCGGGCTGGTGGTCTCGGCGGGTTCCGCCGCCATCACCTACGCCATCCAGGCGCTGACCGCCGCCGGTGACAACATAGTATCCACACCCCAGCTCTATGGCGGCACCTATACACTGTTCGCCCACATGCTGCCGAGCTTCGGGGTCGAGGTACGCTTCGCCAAAGATGACAGCGCCGAGGCCATCGCCGCCCTCATCGACGACAAGACCAAGGCGGTCTACTGCGAGAGCATAGGCAACCCGGCGGGCAACATCGTCGATCTGGCCGCCTTCGCCAAGGTGGCCCACGCCCGTGGCGTGCCGCTCATCGTCGACAACACGGTCGCCACCCCGGTGCTCTGCAAGCCCATCGAGCACGGCGCCGACATAGTGGTGCACAGCCTGACCAAATATGTCGGCGGTCATGGCAACTCGCTGGGCGGCGTCATCGTCGACTCGGGCAAGTTCCCCTGGGCGGATAACGCCGAACGCTTCCCCCAACTGACCAAACCCGAGCCCTCCTACCACGGGGTGGTCTATACACAAGCCTTTGGCCCCGCCGCCTTTATCGGCCGGGTACGGACAGTGCCGCTGCGCAATACCGGCGCGGCGCTGGCCCCCATGAACGCCTTCCTGCTGCTGCAAGGACTGGAGACCCTGAGCCTGCGCATGGAGCGCCACGTGGACAACGCCCTTCAGGTCGCCCACCACCTCAAGCATCATCCCAAGGTAGCCTGGGTCAGCTACGCCGGTCTGCCGGGACATCCCCACTATCTGCTGGCGGAGAAGTACATGGGGGGCCGGCCGTCGGCCATCCTCTCGTTCGGTTTGAAGGAGGGCTATGAGGCCGGGGTTCGCTTCTACGATGCCCTCAAGATCTTCAAGCGGCTGGTCAATATCGGCGACGCCAAGTCGCTGGCCTGCCACCCCGCCTCTACCACCCATCGCCAGCTGAGCGAGGAGGAACAGGTCAGGGCCGGGGTCAAGCCGGAGATGATCCGCTTGTCGGTGGGGATAGAAGCGATCGAGGACATATTGGTGGATCTGGATCAGGCGCTGGAGGCCTGAGTCAGCCAACGAGAGAGCGGGCACTGCCCGCTCTCTTGATTTCTCCATGCCGGTGAACCAGTCACCTCGCCGACGCGTATACCGACTCCTGCCACCGAATCGAGGTTCCAATGATAATCCTGCACCACCTGAACAAATCCCGCTCCCAACGCATCATCTGGCTGCTCGAAGAGCTGGGCTTGCCCTACCAGATCAAGGCCTACCAGCGCGACGCCACCACCTTTCTGGCGCCGCCCGAGCTGAAAGCCATCCACCCCCTCGGCAAGTCGCCTGTCATCGAGCTGGAAGGACGAGTGATGGCCGAATCAGGCGCCATCACAGAGTATCTGATTGCCCGCCACGCCCCCGAGCGGCTGGCGCCAGCTCAGGATAGCCGCGACTACCCCGAATACCTGCAGTGGATCCACTTTGCCGAAAGCTCCGGCATACTGCCGCTGCTGCTCGACATGTTCGTGCGCAAGGATGGCAGCCCGATGCGCTTCCTGCCGGACTACGCCAAAGCGGAGTGCGCCAAGGTGCTGGGCTATCTAAATGCGGTCTTGAGCACTCGCCACTATCTGGTGGGGGACCGTCTCTCCGGCGCCGACATCATGAACTCCTTCCTGGTGGATCTGCTGGCCCAGGGCGGCCAGCTGGCACACTTCCCGCACCTGCAAACCTACTGGGAACGTCTCAATACCCATCCGGCCCGCCAGAAGGCCGCGACACTGGAGCGTGAGCTGGATCTGGGCGCCTGATCCTCTGCCCTCAGCGCCTCACCCCGGAATGCAAAACGCCCCGACAATCGGGGCGTTTTCTTTTCAGCTCGTCAGCCAAATGATCAGAGCCCGTGGGAAAGGACCCTCGCTACTATATTGCCCGGCTCTCTCCTTCGCCCGGAGCTGGAACCCCAGACTTAAAGAGCGTGTGACAGGATCCTGGCGACTATATTGCCCGGCTCTCTCCTTCGCCCGAAGCTGGCACCCCAGACTTAAAGGGCATGTGACAGGATCCTGGCGACTATATTGCCCGGATCTATCCTTCACCCGGAGCTGGAACCCCAGACTTAAAGGGCATGTGAAAGGATCCTGGCGACTATATTGCCCGGATCTATCCTTCACCCGAAGCTGGAACCCCAGACTTAAAGAGCGTGTGACAGGATCCTGGCGACCTTGTCCGGATCTATGTCCTGCTGCTCACCGAGCGCCGTCAGGCCGAAACGCTTGAGGTTGGAGCAGATGCCGGGGATACAGCTCTCACTCAGGCCGTAGTCGGCGAGACGGGTGCCCACCCCCATCTGCTGGAAGAACTGCTCGGTGCGGATGATCGCCTCCTCGGTGCGCAGCGCCTTGTCCTCCCGGCTCGAATGCCAGACCCGCTCGGCGAACTGGGCCAGCTTCTCCTGCTTCTGGGCCGCCTGCTCACGCAGCAGGGAGGGCAGCACCACCGCCAGGCTCTGGGCATGATCCAGCCCGTGCAGCGCGGTGAGCTGGTGGCCGATGGCGTGAGTGGACCAGTCCTGCGGCACGCCGCGGCCGATGAGACCATTGAGCGCCAGGCTGGCGGCCCACATCAGGTTGGCGCGCACCTGATAATGGGTGGGATCCACCAGGGCTTTGGGGCCGTTATCCACCAGCACCTGCAGCAAGCCTTCCGCCAGCCGGTCCTGCACCTCGCCCCCCACAGGGAAGGTGAGGTACTGCTCAATGATGTGGACGAAGGCATCCACCACCCCATTGCCGATCTGGCGGGTGGGCAGGCTGTAGGTGGTGGTGGGATCGAGCACGGCAAACACAGGTTGCACCAGCGGATTCATGAAGGAGAGCTTGGCCTCCCCCCGGCTCACCACAGCGGCGGGATTGCTCTCCGAGCCGGTGGCGGGCAGGGTCAGCACGCAGCCCAGAGGCAAGGCCGCCTTGACGGGCGCCTTGTGCAGCAATATCTCCCAGGGATCCCCGCCCTCGAAGCAGGCCGCCGCGGCCACGAACTTGGTGCCATCCACCACGGATCCGCCGCCGACCGCCAGCAGGAAGTCGATGCGCTCGCGCTTCACCAGCGCCACCGCCTCCATCAGCTGATCGTACTGGGGGTTGGCCCCTATGCCTGAAAACTCCTGCCAATCCCTCCCCGCCAACGCCTGGGTCAGCTGGTCATAGACGCCGTTTTTCTTGATGCTGCCACCGCCGTAGAGCACCAGCAGGCGACTGCCTGCCGGGATCAGGTCGGGCAGGCTGGCTATCTGGCCGTCACCAAAATAGACCCGGGTAGGATTGGCATATTGGAAGTTGTACACGGCAAAGCCCTCGGTTGAATGCATGCAAGGGGATTGTGCGCCCGTGGCTCCGGCAGGTCAAAAAACGGGAGCCGGCTATCAAAACACGCATTGCGTTCGAGTCCAGCGGGTTGGTCAGGCGCGGCTCTGCTATGGTCTGTCAGGAAGGCGGTGCCATGTGCCATCCGGGCCTGCATGCCCACCTCCTTTCATCCTCATTTCCCGTCATAAGGTCTGAAACATGAAATTGAAGCATGCATGGATTGCCGGTCTGCTCTCCCTCTCGACCTGCCTGGTGCAAGCCGCCGAGGTGGTCACCGAAGTCGCAACCGCCCCGGGCAAGGCCAGTCTGGTTGAAGCCGTGACTGCCCAGGCGACGGTGACTGCCATCGACATGGCGAGCCGCAAGGTCAGCCTGAAAAATGACGCCGGTGAAGCGTTCGACATAGTCGCCGGTGAACAGGTCACCAACCTGCAAAACCTCAAGGTTGGCGATACGGTGGCACTGAGATACCTGCAGATGCTGGATCTGGAACTGCTCAAGGGCACGGCAGGCGTCAGACAGCGCGTTGTCGAGATGGATGCGGACAAGGCCGCCGCTGGCCAGAAGCCGGGGGCCGGGGTGGGGGTCAAAGTCACACTGTATGGGGACGTCATCGACGTCGACAAGGCGCAGCAGACGGTCACGGTCAAAGGGGTGGATCACACCCTGGTGGTCAAGGTGCACAACCCGGCGCAGTTTGCCCTGATCGCCAAAGGGGATCAGATCAAGGCCGTCCAGACCCAGGTGGTGGGTATCGGCATTGTGCCCGAGAAAAAATAGTGCCCGAGAAAAAATAGTACCCGAGAAGAAATAGCGCCGGAGCAGAAACGGGGCCGGGAGGCAGCAGCCCCAAGAGCCCGTCAAAAAGGGAGGGACATCACCCCTCCCTTTCTCATTGTGATGTCATCATCCCTTCCACATGGGAAAGGCGGCGTCATTACCCGAGGCAACACCTTGCCCCCGATGACCACAGATTGCCGTTCGAGTCGTGCAGGCAATCACTCAGGTAGTCTTGGTCTCTTCCTTTGGCTCGCTCTTCTTGCCGGTGAGGCGATCCATGGCATCTTGCAGCATGGTATCCTTCTGCTCGTTCAAGGCCTTGCTCTGCTGCTCGCGCTCTTCGGGGGTCAGCTGCCTGTTGTCGGCGATCGCCTTGAGCTTCTCCTCTATCTCGTTGAACTTCTTGCGATCAAACCCAAGCGCCTTGTCCACCAGCTGCTGCATCATGCCACCCTTGTCCGAGTTCATGTCCAGCGCGGGCGGCAGCTTGCTGTTCTTGGCCAGATGCTCATAGGTGAGCGCCTGCTGCGCCTTGCTGGTCAGTCGCTGGGAGGAGAGGTTGACCAACTCCTCCCAACCGCCACCCTGACCACTGTCGGCACCGCTGAGGGTGGCGAGGGCGCGGGAGTTGGACGCACTCTGGGCAAGTTGCTGGCTGTAAGGTTTGATATCCATGGGGACTCCAATCTGTATGCCGATCCGGCATGACGCTTTGGCTGATTCGATAACATGGGGCGCCAGGCCCCACCATTGTCAATTAAACGAGCAAGTTACAGGCCAACTTTCCAGATGGGGCCAAATCCCGCACTCAGGCTGGCGCCACGCCCATTGCTCGCAGCAAGCCAGGCGTCAGAATCATGACTCCTGCGCCGCCCCGTCATGATATTGCGGCACATCTCTCTACACTCGAGCGCCTCTGCCAGAGAAAGCCAAGGATTAGCGCGCAGATCACAAAACAAACAACTACATAAGCCTACAATTTTGGCGCACGATAGAACCAGCAAGCAGTGTTATGGATGAAATGTTTGCGACATCAATGATCGGCAGACCAATCCACCGGCATACTTCCATGCCGCCATCGGCCTGCGGCAGCGCGCATCCCATCCCACCGCCTGACTTTCACTCACAGTTACGCTTCGGGCAATGCCATGAAAAAACACACCTTGAGTCTCCTCTCCGCCACCCTGCTCACCCTGCTTGGCACCAGTGCCGACGCCTGCACCGGCCTCATCGTCGGCAAGGGCGCCAGCGCGGATGGCAGCGTGATGATCGCCAGAAACGAGGATTTTGGCGTCAACAACTGGAACAAGTACCTGGCCTTCCGGCCCGCCCAGCAAAACGAGGGCAAGAGCTGGAAACTGGGCAACGGGCTGGAAGTGCCCATGCCCAAGGCCTTCCTCGCCTACTCCGCCATTCGTGACTGGGACGCCGCCACCAGCGACCCGGCAGGTAAATATTATGAAGAGCGCGGCATCAACGAGTTCAACGTCGCCCTCTCGGCCACCACCAGTGCTGAGGTCAACGACAGGGCCCAGAAGGCGGATCCGCTGATCGAAAAAGGGATCATAGAAGCCATCATACCCACCCTGATCCTGCCACAGGCCAGGAGCGCCAAAGAAGGCGTCGCGCTGCTTGGCCGCTATGTGGAGCAATATGGCGCCGGTGAGGGCAACAGCCTCTATCTGGCGGATGTGAACGAGGCCTGGCTGATGGAGATAGGCTCCGGCCACCACTGGATCGCGGTACGGGTGCCGGACGACAGCTACGCCATGGTGGCCAACGGCCTGCGCATCCACGGCGTCAATCTAGACAGCGCCGATGTGCTGCACTCCCCCAGGCTGCTGGAGTTCGTGCGCGAGCACAAGCTGCTGGATAACGCCGACCCCAAGGACTTCAACTTCGCCAAGGCATTCGGGGTCATTGCCGACCCCTACAACGTGGATCGGGAGTGGCTCGGCCAAAAAATGCTGACCGCCTCCCACCAGCAAGCCACCCGGCAGGCGCAATATCCGCTGTTCATGAAGCCGGATGCCCCTATCGCCGTGCCGGACGTGGCCAGGGTGCTGAGCGCCACCTATGAGGGCACGCCGCTCGCTGGCAAGGCGGAGCGACCGATCCGCATCGATCGTCAGCTCGAATCCCACGTGATCCAGCTGCGCAAGGAGATGCCCAAGGAGCTGCAGGGGCTCATCTGGCAGAGCTACGGCGTGCTGGCCGAGTCGGTGATGGTGCCGCTCTACAGCCCGCTGGAATCCTACCCTCTGCCCTATCGCATCGGCAGCGACAGCTACTCCGATGATTCCGCCTACTGGCAGTTCCGCAGCCTGACAGCGCTGGCCAACACCAATCCGGACAAATATCTGCCGCTGCTGCGGGGCGTCTGGAGCAAGGAGAGCGCCAAGCTCTACAAGGAAGTGGCGGTGCTAGACAAGACCCTCAAGCAGACCTACGCCAATGACAAGGCCACCGCGCTCGGGCTGGCCGCCGACTACTCCTACGGCCAGCTGGAGCAGACCTACCAGATGGCCAAAGAGTTGCGCTACAAGCTGATGACGGATCTCACCAAGCGCAGCGAGAAGAAGTACTCGGAGGAGGAGTTCAAGAAGATCATGAGCCTCTGACCGGCTCTTCAAAGCAAAGAGGCACCCTTGGGTGCCTCTTCTTGTTTCGTCAAACGGGAAGCTCAGCCACGGCTGATATGGAGCGGGCCGAAGGTCTGCGCCACCGGCATTATCTCTATGCTGTTGATGTTGACGTGGGCGGGCTGCTGGCTGACCCAGAGCACTGTATTGGCGATGTCTTCCGGCCGAATGGCCTGCACCCCCTGATAGACGGTAGCCGCCTTGGCGTCGTCACCGTGGAAGCGCACGTTGGAGAACTCGGTGCCGCCACACAGACCCGGCTCCACGTTGGTGACGCGGATGGCGGTGCCCGCCAGGTCGGCGCGCAGGTTCAAGCTGAACTGTTTCACGAATGCCTTGGTGGCGCCGTAGACGTTGCCGCCCGGATAGGGGTAGGTGCCGGCGATGGAGCCTATGTTGACCACGTGGCCGCGATTGCGCGCCACCATGCCCGGCAGCAGCAGTCGGGTGAGCAGGGTCAAACCGCTGATATTGGTGGCTATCATCTGCTCCCAGTCTTCGAGATCCGCCTTGTGGGCGGGTTCCAGCCCCAGCGCCAGACCGGCGTTGTTGACCAGCAGATCCACTTCCTGCCAGGCAGCCGGCAGGCCAGCGATGGCGGCTTGAGTCGCCGTCTTGTCCTGCACGTCGAATACCAGCGGCAGGAAGCTGTCACCCAGCTCATCGCCCAAGGCAGCCAGACGTTCAGCACGTCGGCCTGTGCCTATCACCCTGTAACCCGCATCCACCAGCTGACGGCTGATTGCCTCCCCAAAGCCGGACGAAGCACCCGTTACCATTGCAATCATCTGAACCTCCATATCTACACCGATATTGTTATTTATGTGTTTGAATCCACTCAGATTCATTCATCGCTCAATTCACGCCCGGTCACCTTGCGCCAGATAAACACAGCCAGATGGAGCAGGAACAGGCCTGAGCCTCCCAGCGCGAACAGCAGGCAGGTGAGGGCATTGACCGAGGTGTCGGCACCAAACCACCACCACACCAGCCAGCCGATCAGGCCTATGACAAACGTCTGGATGGCGCAGACAGGGCAGCGCCCCAGCTTGGCCTTGATGGCGGTGGCAAGGCAGTCTTCACAACTCATCCTGAGCAGCCCGCCTTGCCGTGTTGCAAGGCTGCTTTACCGCCTATGCGGTGCTTGCGGGCCAGACCGCGCAGCTGACGCTCCTCGTCACCAATAAGTGACAACACCAGCCGGTGAGCATGCTGGTCGCGGCCATAGTAATCTGGCAACCTCTGCTGCGCCTTGAATCCCAGCGCCTGATAGAGGGCAAGCGCCTCTTCATTGGCATCGCCCACCTCGAGGCGCACAGCCCCCCAGCCAGCTTCGCGCCCCTCCCGGATCACCTGCTCCAGCAGACGGCGGGCCCAGCCCTGACGACGAATGGTCCAGCGGATGGCGAGGGTCTGGATCACCAGCCGATCCCACCCTCTGTGCTCCAGCAGGCTGAGATATCCCATCAGCTGCGACGTCTCATCCAGCAGCAGCAGGGTGCGCCCCTTGGCGTGGGTGAGCAGATAGTGCCAGCGGCTGCGGCCAAAGGCGACTTCGGGGGGAAAGCAGTAGCGTTCCAGCTTAACGATGGCGCCCAAATCATCGGTTCGGGCCGCGCGCACGGTCAACACAGGGAGTCCTTGTTCGGTTATTTATCTTCAGCACCAGAAATGCGACTTGTATCACAAGTTACCAAAGCAGAATATTAGGCACTGTAACCTCTTGTTTCCCCTCGCGCCATTGTCGTGCTTGTCGGTGCATCGAAGCCCACTGGGGATACTGCCATTCAAGGCAGTCCTTTCTGTGGAGCCGAAGAACTATGAGTACCTATGTCATCGTCGAAGAGCTGGGCGACTGGCCTTGCCATGCCGATTATCTGCTGACCGCCCGCACCTACCTGCAACACGGCGTGCCGACCACGGGCGGCAGACCCCGCATCATCAACCTCTGCCGCGATCTGGAGCACCTGAGCGCGGGCTACTACTGCTCCCTGCTGGCGCAGGCCCGGGGTCATCACTGCCTGCCGGGATTGCAAGCCATCAGCGTGTTGCAACCCCAGCAGCCGCCAGCCAAGCTGTGGCGCAAGGTGCAGGGCTGGCTGGCCCAGCAGAGCGAGGATCGCATTCGGGTTCGCGCCATCTTCGGTCAGAGTGAACAGAGCGAGCTGGCGGGACTGGCCCGCTACTACTACGGCCTGAGCCAGTTGCCGCTGCAGGAGCTGACCCTCAAACGCGGTCGGCACGGCTGGTCGGTGCGCCAGCAACAAAGTCTGTCTCCGCTGGATCTGAGCCAGAGCGAGAAGGCACTGATGCTGCACCATGCCCAGGCGCTGGTCGGCGCCGGGGATGGGGAGCATGCGCCGCCGCTCTACCAGCTCGCTATCCTGGTGGATCCCGATGATGGCCGCGCCAGCAGTGATGCCCTGGCCCTCGACCGCTTCATCAAGGCGGCAGCTGCACAGGGGATCCAGGCCGAGATACTTGCCCCCTCCGCCATAGAGCGGCTGCCGGAGTTCGACACCCTCTGGCTGCGGGCAGAAACCGCCGTCGGCCACTACACCTTCGAATTTGCCCGCCGCGCCGAGCAGCTCAAGATGCCGGTGATCGACAGCTCCCGCGCCATCCTCGCCTGCAGCAACAAGCTCTATCTCTACGAGCTGATGGTGCGCAGCGGCGTGCCCATGCCGCCCACCATGGTGGTTACCCGCCGTGGTCGCCACCAGGTGGACGAGCTGGTGCAGCGGCTCGGCCTGCCGCTGATGGTAAAAGTCCCCGACGGTGCCCAGGGGCGGGATCTCGCCATGGCCAGCGATGAACCGCAGCTCGCCCACCTGTTGGACGAGGGACTGGGTCGCTCCGCCCTGCTGCTGGTGCAAAGCCGGATCCCTGCCGAATTTGACTGGCGTATCGGCTTTCTCGACGGCTCGCCGTTGTTCGCCTGTCGCCGCTACCGCCCGGAACCCGGCAACCGCATCCGCCGCCGCAAACACCCCCTCGACATGAGCCGGATAGAGGCACTACCGCTCACCGAGGTGCCGGAGCGAGTGCTGCAAACGGCCCGCCGCGCCGTGCATCAGCTTGGCAACGGCCTGTTCGGGGTCGACCTGCGCCAGCAGGGGCGCGACTGCGTGCTGCTGGAAATCATCGACAATCCCTGGATACGTGGCGATATTGAGGACAGAGAGGCAAAGGACCTCTACGAGCGCCTGGCCAGGGCCTTCCGGCAACGGCTGGAAAACCGGGGGCAGAGTGCGGCAGGATAACAAGCATCGACAGCAGAGGTGATTATGATGACAGCGGATTGGTGGGACATAGCGCCCCTTGGCTGGGAGAACATCCTGGCCTGCCTGGTATGCGGCACCCTGGTGGGGCTGGAGCGGCAACTGCGCGGCAAGCCGGTCGGGATCCGCACCTCTTCGCTCATCATTCTCGGCACTTACTGCTTTCTCGCCATCGGTGCCGCCGTCAGCCCCCAGGGGGCCGATCAGGCACGGGTGCTGGGTCAACTCATCACGGGGATCGGCTTTCTTGGCGCCGGCGTCATGATGACCCGGGATGGTCAGGTACTGGGCGTCACCTCGGCTGCGACCGTCTGGATGCTGGCGGCACTCGGCGCCCTCATCGGCATGGAGATGCTGCACCAGGCCGTGCTGCTCACCGGCGTCACCCTGGCCATTCTGGTGGGGGTGGATTATCTCGAGACCAGCTTCAAGAGTCTGCGCCGCGGGGTGCACAACCGGCTGGAGAGCTGGCGCCACGGCAATAGCCATGTACCTGCCGCCAATACCCATCAGGACGAGCTTGGCAGCGGTATCGAGAAGTAACCCACCACAATGAACAAGGGCTCCAGACTGGAGCCCTTGTTGTTACTCGCCAGCCTTATTGCAACAGCAGGAAGCGACCGCTCAGCGGTGGCAAGTCCACCGTCACGCTGCTGCCACCCAGCGCCAGACTCTCGCCGCTTTGCAGATCCACCAGGGCACTGCCACTACGCAGTTTGCCGACCGGCAGGGCATAGCTTTGAGGCGTGGTGGAGACGTTGAGCAGGTAGACAATCTGCTCTGCCGCCGTCTGTTTGATGTCGCCATAAACGCTGCCATCGGCCACCAGCTTAACTCGCTCCCCCTGATAGAGGGCGGGATGCGTGGCGCGCATCGCCAGCAACTGGCTGAGCCACTGCTTGAGTTCGACCTGATCGCTGCTCGGCACGAAACCGGTGACACCGGGCACCTTGCCATCGCTGCGGGCCACGTGATCGTCACAGAGTCCCTGCGCCGCACAGTCGCCACTCACCTGCTTGGCAAAGCCCGGTACCTCGTCGCCAAACTCCTCGCCGTAATAGAAGGTGATGGGGCCTGAGCGAGCCGCGAGGAAGCTGAAGGCCGCCTTGTGGCGCTGCCAGTAGTCCGCCGGATTGAAATTTCCCCGCTCCAGCAGGTCACCGAAGCGTACCAAATCGTGGTTGCCCAGCATCAGATTGGGCATGGCGTGGTTCGGATAGCTCTCCACCTTGTTCCAGCTGGCATCCAGCACGCTGGCCCCCTGCCCGCCCTTGCCGGACTCCTCCACCGCCAGCGCCTGTACTATGCCGTAGCGCAGCGGGAAGTCGAACGCCGAGGAGAGCGCCGGATTGTCGCTCGGGCCATAGGCCTGAGCCCGGATCTCGTCAGCACTCTTCCATACCTCACCCACCATGTAGCCCAGGGTGCCCCACTGCTGGCCCGCCGCCTTGCGTGCCGCACTGGCCTGTTCGACCTCGCCGCGAATGGCACGCCATTCGTCCAGCCCCAGCTGATAGGCCTGATCCAGTCGCCAGCCGTCGATGCCGTACTGTTCGACCCAGTAACGCGCCACCTCCTTGAAGTAGGCGAGGCTCTCGGGTTGGCTGTAATCCACCAGCTGACCGGGATAACCGGCCCCCCCGCTCTTGAGCACAGGCTGACGCCCCTCTGGCGACGGCTTGCTCACTCCCACCTTGTTGACGTGACCGAACACGCCATCGAGAAAGACGTAAAGGCCGCGCTGGTGCGCCGCATCCACCAGCTGTTTGAGCTGGGCATTGCTGCCAAAGTTGGGATCCACGGTGAAAAAATCACAGGCGAAGTAGCCGGTAGCATCCAGCTTGTCATCTCCCCCCTGACCCGCGCAGGAGTCAAATACAGGGGTGAGCCAGATGGCGTTGACGTTGAGACTCTTGATGTGATCCAGGCTGTCGATGATCCCTTGCAGATCGCCGTTGTGCCCGGAGGGGCCATAACCGACGCCATAGTTGGCGGCGCTGTCGCCATCGACGAAAGACTCCACCATCACCTGATAGGTTCTCAGGTTGCAGGCGGCCTGGTCATTGCCATAACAGGCGCGACTGGCCGAGGTCACAGGTGGATTGACCACGGGTGGCTGAGCCTCGCTGCTGGAGCCACCGCCCCCGCTGCCGCACGCCGTCAGGAACAAGGCGGCCCCGAGCAGGCCGCCATAGCGCAAACGTCCTTGTTTCATTGTTATCTTCCCGCTGTGGTGGTGCTGGCGCAGAGCGCGCCACCCTTGAGGTCATGATACCCAGCTCACCACTGCGGGTCTGTGACTGAAAACGTTACCCGCTTCAGTCAATTAGAGCCCCTCTGACTGACAGTTGGCACGAACCCGGTTCAAAGCACGCCGGCAGAGGCGAAGCGATAGTTGACTGACAGCCAGAAGGCGCGGCCCGGCTCGGGAATACGACCAATCTGCTCATACCCCAACCCCGCCTGGCTGGCGTGTACCGACTTGGAGAGGTGCTCGTAGTAGAAGGTATCGAACAGGTTGTCGATACCGGCGGACAACTGCCACCCTTCGCTCACCTGCCAGGCACCGCTCAGGTTCATGGTGAAGAAACCAGGTGTCTCCCCCTGATCCTGACCGGCCACTGTGCCAGATCCCACATCGACCCTCTTCTGCGCCGCGACGGCGCGCCCCAGCAGCGTAAAGCTCCAGTCCTCATCCGGCTGCCAGCCCAGGGCCAGCTTGCCATCGAGTGGCGGCATCTGGGCCAGCGGCTTGCTGTCGCTCTGGTTTTCGCCGTAGACCACTGCCAGACCACCATCGAGGCGCCACTGTTCGGCAAACTGCCAGCGCCCTTCCAGCTCGCCGCCCCGGGTCTGAGCCTCTATGTTGCGCACCTGGTTCGACTTGCTGTGATAGAGCAGGTAGTCCTTGATGTCGGCACTGAACAGGGAGAAGGTCAGATCCAGATCGCGGCTGCGCAGGGCCAGCCCGGCATCCCACTGGCGGCTGCGCTCGGGGTTGAGGGTAAAGGGGACGCTGTCTTTGCTGCGCTCCCAGTAATCCGGTGCCCGCTCGGCCTGGCCCCAGGCCAGATAGCTCGACCAGGCTGGCGACCACTGGTATTCGTAGCGGCCAAAGCCGCTGTCGAGCACCAGCTTGTCGCTATAGAGGGTCTGATCGCCGGCGCCATATTTGGTGGTCTCCACCCGATCCTGACGATAACCCCCCTTGTAGCTGTGGGCCCCCTGCTGGCGACCCAGCTCGCTGAACCAGCCTTGCTGTTCGAATCGCAAAGTACGCTGGCGAGGCTGGCTGGCGTAATCCACACCGCTGCGGGCCCTGTGCTGATCCCGGTTGGCATCGAGTCCGGCGGTCAGCAACCAGTCGGCCGGCAGGGCGATATCGTTGGCCCAGCGGCCGCCGGTATTGCGACGATCCGGGTTGGAAAGCATCTTGATGCCGCTGTTTGGCCGCAGGCTGAAGTTGTCCATGATGTGGTCTATGTCGTTGTCCCACAGCGTCAGCTCACTGCGGCGCCACTGCTGGCTGATCGCCTCCTGCTTGAACTTGAGACCGAAAGACTCCCGGTCGAACATGGGGCCATCCATCATGCGATCCGCGTAGGCGGCGCGGGCGTTGCTGCGCTCGGCGGTCAGCTCGAGCAGGGTGTTGTCGCCCGGCGTCCAGCCCAGCTGGGCCGTGCCGTTTTCCCGGCGATAGAAGGAGCGCACCTTGTCGCCATGACCATCGCGGTAGTCATCGCTGTCGGAGTGGGTGAACTGGCCGCGCAGATAGCCCTCGGGGGCGCCGACGGTGGCATCCAGCATCTGGTCGTCACGACCGGAACTGCCATACAGCGCCGAGGCTTCGGCCTTGACACCGGGAGCACTGAACTCGGGTCTGTCTCGCTCGAACAGCACGGTTCCCGCCAGGGTGGCACCCTGCTCCAGGGATTGCGGCCCCTTCAACACCCGTATCCGGTCGAAAGATTGGGGAAACACATAGGCGGTGGGCGGGTCCATGCGACCGCCACAGCCGCCGGCCAGCATGCCGCCATCCATCTGCACGTTGAGGCGGGACATGCCCATCCCCCGCAGCACGGGGTCTCCCCCCAGCCCCCCCTTGCGCACCATGCTCATGCCGGTGACGTTCTTCAGATAACCGGCGCCATCGGCGGCAGGCATGGGGGACCCCGGCTTCTTGGGATCCAGCGTCACTTCCAGAGTGCTGGTCGGGCGGCTGGCAACCACCACCATGGGCTCCAGCCGTTGCACCTGCTCCTGACCGGCTGCGCCGTGGCAGGCGAGGCCGCCCACCAGCAAGGCGAGAGGGGTCCGCATAAAATGAGCCATGAATTTTCCTTATCTATCTGTTTATCTTGTTTTTTTAACCTCTACCAACAAACCTTTCTGCTGGGGAAAGGTTTGCCGTCTGGCCGTAAAAAAGGCCTGCGACCAAGATGTGGCAAGCCTTGTCAGGCGACGGCAAGAGAGGGTTGGCAAAATGTTGCGCAGGTTTTACCCAAATTGGGTAGAGAAGGCAAACGGACAAACATTCCAGTTACAGGAATCTGGGGATGGCTCACAAAAAAGAGAGTTAGTTGAACGCCTCCCGCTCATTGATGGGTTTGATCAGGTGATACACCTCGTGGGCCGAGAGGGTGCAGCCAGCGGGCCATTCCAGCTGATGACGGCGGTTGATGAAGACCCTGGCACAGCGCCGCTCAGAATCCAGCGCCGCAAACAGGGGCTGTGCGCGCCAGGGGGCCAGATCCAGCGCTCCCGTGGTACCGTCGGAAAGCACCACAAACAGCCGCCATCCCTGCAAATATTCCACATCGATAAAGACCGGCATCCCTTCGGCTCCGATTGAGAAAATTCGGCGCCATTATAAACAAGCCCCCAGCGCCGCTTTGCAGGACGGATCACACTTTTTCCAGCCATTTATGCTGTCTTCAATCCCTGCGTCTTGTCACATAAAAGGCATAAATCGTGCCAGAACATCTCTTTTACCGGCACCTGATGCAACCTTTCCCCAAGCACAAGGTCATAACCCTGCAATATAAAAACAATGTGCCCGAGGACGGGTGCAAACAGGCTTGTAGGAACAACAATGACCACTATCAAACAATGGCTGGGACCGTTTTGGCCCATCGCCGTTTTTTCATTTATCGCGCTTGTCTCTCTCTCCGCCAGCCGAGTCGGCCTCGGCGTGTGGCAACTGGAACGGGTCGATGCCGTCGCAGGTTGGCCAGAGATGCTGCTGCAAGGGCTGCGGGTCGATATCGCGACCCTCTGCTGGATATGGGGTGTCCCCGCCATGCTGACCATGCTGCTGGCCGGGCCCCACGCCATTGGCCGGGCCTGGTTGCAACTCATCAGGGTCTGGCTGACGCTGGGACTCTGGCTGATGCTCTTCCTCGAGATCTCCACTCCCTCTTTCGTGACCGAGTACGGCGTGCGGCCCAACCGCCTCTATGTGGAGTACCTCATCTATCCGAAAGAAGTGCTCTCCATGCTGTGGGCCGGCCGCAAGGGTGAACTGCTGATCGCCATGTTGTTCAGCCTGCTGACCCTGGGAGGAGGTTGGTGGCTGAGCGGTCGTCTGCTGCGCGGACTCAGCTTCCCCCGCTGGTATCTGCGCCCGGCCTTCGCCCTGCTCATTCTCGCCATAGGCTTCCTCGGCGCCCGCTCCAGTCTGGGTCATCGCCCTCTGAATCCGGCCATGGTCGCCTTTGCCAGCGACCCTCTGATCAATGCCCTCACCGTCAACTCCGCCTACTCGGTGTTTTTCGCCATCAAGCAGATGGGGGGCGAAGAGGATGCCAGCCAGTTCTATGGCCAGTTGCCTCGGCAACAGATCCTCGACCTCATTCGCCAGGAGAGCGGCCGCGAGCTCCATGACTTCAGCTCGACGGCCCTGCCCAGCCAGACCTTCAACGAAGCCAGCTATAGCGGCCAACCCAAGAATCTGGTGATCCTGTTGCAAGAGAGCCTGGGAGCCCAGTTCGTCGGCTCCCTCGGCGGTCTGCCACTCACCCCCAATCTGGATGCGCTCTCGCAACAGGGTTGGGCATTCGAGCAGCTCTACGCCACTGGCACCCGTTCGGTGCGCGGCATAGAAGCTGTGCTGACCGGTTTCACGCCGACCCCGGCCCAGGCCGTGGTCAAGCTAGGCAAGAGCCAGACCAACTTCTTTACCATCGCGGATCTGCTCAAGCAACGCGGCTACGACACCAGCTTCATCTATGGTGGCGAGAGCCATTTCGACAACATGCGCAGCTTCTTCCTCGGCAACGGCTTCACCACCATAGTCGAGCAGAAAGACTTCAAGAACCCGGTATTCGAGGGGTCATGGGGCGCCTCCGACGAGGACCTGATGACCAAGGCAGACGAGACCTTCAAGGCACTGCACAAGGAGGGCAAGCCCTTCTTCAGCCTGGTGTTCAGCTCCAGCAACCACGATCCCTTTGAATTCCCTGACGATCGCATCGATCTCTACGAACAACCCAAGCAGACCCGCAACAACGCCGCCAAGTACGCGGACTACGCCATCGGCGAGTTCTTCAAGAAGGCGAAGCAGTCCGACTACTGGAAAGACACCCTGTTTCTGGTCATCGCCGACCACGACAGTCGGGTTGGCGGTGACAGTCTGGTCCCCATCCCCCGCTTCCACATTCCCGGCGTCATCGTCGGTGACGGCATAGCCCCGAAGCAGGACCCGCGCATCGTCAGCCAGATCGACATGGCACCGACGCTGCTCTCCCTGATGGGGATAAGCGCCGACTATCCCATGCTGGGCAAGGATCTGACCCGCATGCCAGCCGACTGGCCGGGGCGCGCCATCATGCAGTACGACAAAAACTTCGCCCTGATGCGGGGCAAGGATGTGGTGATCCTGCAACCGGAGCGTCCGGCGCAAGGCTTCATCTATGAGGATGCCAGCGAAACCCTCACACCTGCACCGCAACCTGATGCCATGAAGGATGCCGCCCTCGGGCTGGCGCTGTGGGGGAGTCTGGCCTACCAGAAAGGGCTCTACCAGACGGCGCCGGATACCCGGACAGTGCTGAACTGACCCCGCCAACGCAACAACATAAAACCCGCCAGTTGGCGGGTTTTATGTTGGGCGAGACACGCCATCAGATATTGAGGAAACAGGGCAGGGAACGGCTGAATCTGTGCTCGAACACCAGCGAGGTTTCGAGGTGCACTACCTCTTCCCGTGAAGTGAAGTGATCGAACACGAAGTTGCGCAGGTGCTCGGTATCGGCGACACAGAGATGCACCAGAAAGTCATCCTTGCCGCCCATGTGAAACAGGCTGATCACCTCGGGCAGCGCCAGTATGGCATCGCGGAAGGCATCGATGATCTGGCGGCTGTGGCGCGCCAGTTGCAGCGAAACCATGGCCTGGATATGACCACCCAGCGCCTGATGATCCACTTCGCAATGTGCCCCCTTGAGCACCCCGTCCTGCTGCAGCTTGCGCACCCGCTCCAGGCAGGTGGACGGAGCCACCCCGACCAGGGCAGCCAGATCCTTGTTGGTCATGCCCGCATCGCGAAACAGATGGGCCAGGATATCCAAATCCAGTTGATCCAGGTTTCTCATCTTAACTCCTTGAACCGATCAATTTTTTAGACTCTGCCCGTAAACCGGGCCGAACACAACGCAGATTGACATAGAGACAGCACCCCCTATGCTTTGGCGCACTCAGGATCCGGGCCATGTCAGGCCCCCTCCCCCTTGCAGGCCTCATAAGGACCTTTATGTACTCGTCTCATCCCTTCTGGAGCCAGGAAGTGCCCCGCGTCGATGGCCAGTTGCTGCTGACCCCCTGCCCCGGCACCCAGCAGGTACCGCTGCCACTGGCACTGGATCAGCTGAGGTTTGCCGGTGCCCACGGGGTAGTGACGCTCATGACCGCCACCGAGCTGGCAGAGCTGGATCTGGCGCATCTCGGTCGTCAGGTCGAGCAGGAAGGCATGCGCTGGTTCCACCTGCCCATCGAAGACGATCAGGCCCCCGATGCCGCCTTCGAACACGCCTGGCAGCTGGCGTTGCCACAACTGAGCGCGCTGCTGCACGATGGCAAGCATCTGGTCATCCACTGTCAGGGGGGCAGCGGCCGCACCGGTCTGGTTGCGGCCGCCCTGCTGATCTCCCTCGGCCAGCCACAACAGGAGGCCATGGCCGCCATCAAGGCCCACAGGCCCAAGGCCTTCACCCTGCCGGCGCATCGCCAATGGCTGGATGCCCTGGCCACGCGGCTGGATCAGGCCGACTGACCCTGACCGCTGGCCCTACTTGGGTTGCTGGTAGGTAAACACCTTGCCGATATCTTCCACCCGATAGCTGGTGAGCTGGTAGACGTAGTAGTTGAGCCAGTTGGAAAACAACAGATGGCCGTGGCTGCGCCAGCTGGCGCGCGGCGGCTGGGCCGGATCATTGTTCGGGTAGTAGTTGACCGGAATGACGGGGTCGAGCCCGGCAGCCAGATCCCGCTGATACTCTCCATCCAGGGTCAGCACATCGTATTCAGGGTGGCCGGTGACAAATACCTGACGACAATCCTTGGTGGCCGCCAGGTAGACCCCCGCCTCCTCGGACTCGGCAAAGATCTGCAGGTCGGTGTGGGCACGGATGAGATCCCCGTCGAAGGCCGCATAGCGGGAGTGAGGCGCGACGAACTCGTCGTCGAAACCGCGCAGCAGCGGCTCGTTCTCATCGAGGCGATGATGGCGATAGACACCGGACAGTTTCTCGCCATGGGTCTGCTTCTCCATGCCATACAGGGCCTTGAGCGCCGCCTGTACGGCCCAGCAGAGGAACAGGGTCGAGGTCACATGTTGATGGGACCACTCTATGATCTCGACGATGCGCGGCCAATAGACCACCTCCTCGAACTCCACCAGCCCGAGCGGTGCCCCCGTGATGATCATGCCGTCATAGTTGTTGCCGCGAACCTGCTCGAAATCGTGATAGAAGTTCTCGAGATGGGCCTGAGGCGTGTTCTTTGACTCCCGATCGTCGATCCGCAGCAAATCCACGTCCACCTGCAGCGGCGAGTTGGAGAGCATCCGCATCAGCTGGATCTCGGTTTCAATCTTCTTGGGCATCAGGTTGAGGATCAACACCCGCAATGGGCGGATGTTCTGGGTGACGGCCCTGGATTCCGTCATCACGAAGATGTTCTCCTGCCCCAGCACTTCGGCGGCAGGTAACTGATCCGGGATCTTGATCGGCATGCTTACTCCCTGTACTGCATCGGTAAATATGTCTGGACATCCAGAAGCCTATAACAAAGCCACCCAGCCTGTCATCAGATACCTTTTGTATTCACCCCCACCTTTGACTAGCATACGGCTCAGTGTGTCTCTCGCAGCCAAGACAATGACAGGTATCAAAATTTCCGTAGACCGACTGCAAGTCGGCAATTTCGTCTCTCTGCCACTGGGTTGGCGCGAACACCCCTTCCTGTTTTCCAGCTTCAAACTCAAGAATGAAGAAGAGATAGAGTTGATCCGTCGGCTCGGGCTCAAGATGGTCACCATCATTCCGGACAAGAGCGATGCGCCGCCCAAGCCACTGAGCCAGCTCCAGGCACAGCCTGCCGAGGTGCCGGACACCTCGCTGCGCCAGGCCGAGATGCAGCGGGATAAAGAGCAGCGCATCGAGCAGTTGCAACAGTATCGTCGTGATTTGCAGCAGTGCGAGAAGCAGTTCCAGCAATCTCTGGCGCAGGTACGCAGCGTCATGAGCAAGATCCAGTCCCGTCCCCTCAACGCCATCGGCGAGGCCCAGGAGCTGATCAACGCCATGACGGAGCAACTGCTGGCGGTGGATGAGATGGTGCTGCACCTGGTCTCTGACAGCGAAGATAGCAACAACCTCTACTTCCACTCCCTCAACGTCAGCGTGCTCAGCATGCTGCTGGCCAAGGAGTGCAACATGTCGGCCGACGAAATTCGCCAGGTCGGCATGGGCGCCCTGTTCCACGACATCGGCAAGCTGAAGATCCCGAGCCAGATACTGCGCAAGACAGAACCACTCACCAAGCCGGAGCAGAACCTGATGGCCCAGCATTCACGCTACGGCCTGGATCTGCTCAATCTGGCCAAGGATTTCCCCGCCGAGGCGAAAGGAATCGTGCTGCATCACCACGAATATCTGGATGGCAGCGGGCCCGAGGGGCTCAAGGGTGGGCAACTAGACCCGCTCACCCAGATGGTGTCGCTGATCAACGAGTACGACAACCTCTGCCACCTGCAGGCCAAGGTGCCCTACTCGGCCCTGAGCGGCCTCTACAAACAGCGCAAGGCCCAGTTCAACCCTGAATACCTCAGCATGCTGATCCGGCTGATGGGCATATACCCGCCAGGCAGCGTGGTGCAGCTCTCCAACGGTCAGGTGGGACTGGTGATGTCGGTCAATGCCTCCCGCCTGCTCTACCCCTCTGTGCTGGTGTACGATCCGCGCATCCCTCGCCAGGAGGCTGTCATCATAGATTTGCAGCAGGCCGAGCTGTCCATCGCCAAGGTAATCCACCCCAAACGACTGCCGCCAGCCGTGTTTGAATACCTCAATCCGCGTACCCGGATCAGCTACTACTTCGAGCAAGCCAAACCCTGATTGCCCCGGCCATGGTGCATGGCCGTCCCAGTTCACTTCCCCAGCCCAAGGAGCCCCCATGCGTATCGAGATCATCAGTACCGGAGACGAGATAGTGACTGGGCTGGTGGTGGATACCAATGCCGCCTGGCTCAGCGCCCTGCTGCTGGATCAGGGCTGGCAGGTGCGCCGCCGCGCCACAGTGGGGGACAACCTCGCCGACCTGAAAACCGTGCTGCAGGAGAGCGCCAGCCGCGCCGACGTGGTGCTGGTATGCGGCGGTCTGGGCCCCACCGCCGATGACCTCACAGCGCAGGCGGCAGCCGAAGCGTTCGGACAACCGCTAACGCTGTTCCCTGAGTGGCTGGCCACCATAGAGGCGCGCTACGCCAGTCGGGGCCGCCCCATGGCGCAAAGCAACGCCAAGCAGGCCTGGCTGCCACAGGGGTGCGATATCCTGGACAACCCGGTCGGCACCGCCTGCGGTTTCGTGGTCAGTCAGATGAACAGCCAGGGCCGGAGTCAGCTCTTCTTCACCCCGGGCGTACCGTTCGAGTTCAAGCAGATGGTGCGCGAGCAGATTTTGCCGCGCCTCAAACAGCTGGCTGGCGCACAGACCGATACCGAGCTGCGCCGTTTCTACAGCTTCGGCATTTCGGAATCGGCCCTCTCGGACATGCTGGATGCGGCGCCCTGGCCGGCAGGCATAGAGCTGGGTTATCGCTCCGCCATGCCGTTGATCGAGCTGAAACTCATCGGTCACGGTGCGACCAGGGTAGACATGGAGGCCGCCGAGGCGCGACTGCTCGCAGCCATCCAGCCCTGGCTGGTGGGACGCGGGAATGACGAACCCACGCAGCAGATCCTGACCCTGCTGGGGGACAAACCGCTGACGCTGCTGGAGGGGGAGAGCCGGGGTGCCCTGCTTGCACTCTGCCACGATCATCCCCGGCTGGAGGCTCACTACAGCCCCCATCTTGCCAGCGAGCTGGCATTGCTGCCCGGCACCACAGCGGGCTTGCATCTGACCATAGGACAAGAGGGGGCTGACGGCGTGCCGCTGCTGCTCTGCGCCCATGGGCAGCAGACCGGCCAGACGGTGAGGGTCAACCATCCGGACCCCGATAGCCGACGCAAGATCCTCGCCTTCGCCGCCCTCGACATGCTGCGCCGCCACCTGCAAGGCTTGCCCGTGCTTGGCGACTATCTCACCCTGCCCAGAACGGCGCAGCGCAGCAGCTAGGCATCAAACGCCGCTACCCGCGCATCTGGCATCGGCGTACGCTTCAATCCAGACTCTTCTTGAACCTGTGGGCGGCCAGGGTCAGCACCAGCAGGGTGAACCCCGCCAGCCAGAGCACATCCGTCAGCAACTCCGACAGCTCCCCGCCCCGCAGCACTATGCCCCTGATCAGCCTCATGAAGTGGGTGGCAGGCAGCACCTCTGCAATCCACTGGGCCGCCACCGGCATCCCCTCGTAGGGAAACATGAAGCCCGACAGCAATATGGATGGCAGCAGTATGAACACCGTCATCTGCATCGCCTGCAACTGGGTCTGGGCCAGAGTGGAGATGAGCAGCCCCAGAGTCAGGCTGGCGGCAATAAACAACAGGGTCGCCAGCAGCACCTGACTGAGTGCCCCGTTGATCGGTACGTCAAAGATGAAGTGGCCGAGCCCGAGTATGATGGCCACCTGGACCAGCCCCACGCCGATATAGGGCAGTATCTTGCCAAGCATCAGCTCCATGGAGCTGACCGGGGTAGTGATGAGCAGTTCCAGATTGCCGCGCTCCCGTTCGCGCACTATGGCCGCCGAGGTGAACATGATCATGGTCATGGTGAGGATCACCCCGAGCAGACCGGGCACTATGTTGACCGCAGATCGCCTAGCCGGATTGAAGTAGAGCACCGTCTCGAAAGTGGGTGGGGCAGATTCAAGGCCCGGTTTTAGATCGGAGAGCGGCATGTTGCGAAGGCCGAGCAGGGCCCCGGCTATCATGGTATCCGAGCCATCCACCAGCCACTGCCCTGCCGTCTCACCGGCGCTGAGGCGGCGGCTCAAGTCAGGGGGCAGCACCAGCACGGCCCGCACCTCGCCCCGGGTCAGGGCGGCCTCCGCCTCCTGTACCCCCACGTAATGACGCTCTATACGCACCACCTGGCTCGCCTTCACCGCCTCCACCAGCAGCCGTCCCGGCACGCTCTGGCTCATCTCCACCAACCCCACCGGTATGTGGCGCACATCCGTGTTGATGGCGTAGCCGAACAGCAGCAGCTGGATCAGGGGTATCATGACCACCATGCCAAACGTCAATCTGTCCCGCGCCAGCTGCCTGAGCTCTTTCTGGGTAATGGCCCAGAGCCGTCGCAGACTGTTCATCGACTCGCTCCTTCAGGGCTCATCACCGCCACAGTGCCAGAGGTCAGTCTGTCCCGTGCCAGCTGCCTGAGTTCTTGCTGGATAATGGCCCAGAGCCGTCGCAGACTGTTCATGCCCTCGGCTCCTGACCGGTGCAGCTGACGAACACATCCTCCAGGCTGGGTCTGACCAGCGCCATGGCGGCACCGGCCAACGCTGGGCAGGCCTGCTGCAACCAGGCAACCGGTTCAGCCAGCTCCTTGTCCACCAGCACCCGCAACCGCTGGCCAAGCTGGGCGGCGGATCGCACCTGTGTCAGCTGCAGCAACTGCTGCTTGAGCAACCGCAAGTCGCTGGTCTGCACTTCCACCACCCGGGTGCTCATGGCATCCATCAGCGCCTGTGGTGACCCCTGGGCACGTACCTGCCCCGCCTCCATGATGGCCAGCGCATGGCAGCGCTCCGCCTCGTCCATGTAGTGGGTGGTCACCAGTATGGTGGTGCCCCCTTCGCTGAGATCGAACAGTTTCTCCCAGAAATCGCGCCGGTTCTGCGGATCCACCGCCGAGGTGGGTTCGTCGAGCAGCAACAGGTCCGGATGGTGGATCACTGCCGCCGCCAGCGCCAGCCGCTGCTTCTGGCCGCCACTCATGGCACCGGCCCGCTGCCGCGTCAGCGACGTCAGTTCATAGGTCTCCAGCAACGCGTGCAGGCGCGCCGTCAACGACTGGCCAGCCATGCCGTGAATGCGCCCCATAAACTCCAGATTTTCCCAGGTCGTCAGCTCGTCATAGAGGGAGAACTTCTGGGTCATGTAGCCGATCCGGCGCCTGAGCGCTTCAGCCTGTTTCGGAATGCTCAGACCCAACACCTCCACTTCTCCCGCCGAGGGAGTGAGCAGGCCGGTCAGCATGCGCAGTGTGGTGGATTTGCCGCAGCCGTTGGGGCCAAGAAAACCGTGGATCTGCCCTCTGGGCACGCAGAGATCCAGCCCGTTCACCGCCAGAAAATCGCCAAAGCGCCGGCTGACACCCTTGGCTCGGATCGCCAGCTCACTCATGAGCGGACCTCTCATCGCCGGGATCGGCCTGCAGCGGCAAGCCGCTCGGCAGATCCTGCGCCCCGTCGGGCAGGTCTATCTCGGCCAGATAGACGAGTCGGGCCCTGTCCTGTTCGTTGAGGGCGTAGTAGGGAGTGAAAGCCGGTTCTTTCGAGATCCAGCGCAACCGGCCGGTGAGCGGCTCGGCCACCCCATCCACCACCACCCGCACCGGCTGGCCGATGCGGTAACTGGCGAGGGAGGGCTCAGGCACATAGACCCGGGCGTAGGGCGCCTGATCCGCCTGAATGGCGGCCAGCACGGCACCGACCGACACCCTTTCGCCGATATGATAGGGCAGGCTGTCGAGCCGGCCACTGCGAGTGGCAGTGATGGAGAGATCCGCCAGCTCCCGTTCGGCCAACGCTACCTCGGCACCGGCTGCCTGCAAGGCAGCATCGGCCTCGTCAATGTCTTCGCTGCGTACGCCACGGGCCAACTTGTCGAGCTGTTGGCGGGCCCCATCCTGCTCGGCCAGCGCGCCGTCGCGCAGGGCGCGGGCCTTGTCGAGATCCGCCGGGCTGACCAGCTTCTGACGCACCAGTCGGTCGATGCGCACGAAGTTGCGCTCGCTCTCCCTGACATTGGCCTCGGCCTTGTCGAGATTGGCACGGGCGGCGGCAATGTCCTCCGGTCGCTCGCCATTGGTCATGCGGGCGAGGGCAGCACGAGCTTGCGCCTCCCCGGCACGGGCACGGGCCAGCACCGCCTGCTGGCGGCGATCGTCCAGCCTTGCCAGCAGGGTCCCCTCCTCCACCATGCTCCCCTGGGCCACCGGCAAGGCCCGGATAATCTCGCTGGCGGTGGCGGTCAGCAGCACCCGATCCCGCTCCAGCGTACCGAGCGCCGTGGTAGAAACCTGTGGCTGGCAGGCAGTCAGCAGGCTAAACAGGCCTAAAGGCAACAGACAATGACGCAAGATCGACACTCCTCTCGTGACCTTCAATCTCGTCCCGATACAAAGCATTCCGGGACGCTGGGCCGACACGTCTCTCACTGACAAGCCGGTTCCTTGAGTGGTCAGCATACCCGCTGTCATCCCTGATTTCCTCGCCCCAGCTCACCCATTTGTACTTAGCGCGTTGACCCAAAAAGAGAAATACCCGAATACTGCAGACCGGCGTGATGTTGATGACTCGCGTTTTTAATAAAAAGCCGATTAAATGGAAGCAAGTAGCGATCTCACTGGAGATCATGGCGAGAGTAAGGGAGCCGGGTGTTAAGCAAAGAGTGGTTACTGTTATCAGCCGATATGGAATACGCCTGTCTGCGCATCGTGCCCGGGCTGACCAAACCCGTTTCGGAGAGCAACATCCTGGCGTTGTTGCAGGCCTCCAACTGTCGCCGCTACCAGCCGCTGCCGGAGGGGATCAAGCAGGCCATCAGCTTGCTCAATACCCTGTTGAGCAACCCGGCCGCCCCGCTGCCCCGCAACCCAGTCCCCATTGCCCAGCGCCACGATGCCCGTGTCACGCTGATCGTCGAGAAGGACCGGATGAGCGCCATCGCCCAGATAACCGCCGATTGGGGTGGCAAGTGTCTCACCACAGAACAGCTGGAGCTGGCAATCCAGGCCAGCGAGGCCAACCAGGGAATTCAGGATGCGCTCATTGCCGCAGCCATACAGACCGCCAGGGAGGCGGCACCGGGCTCCTTGCTCAAGTTGCCGGTGGCGCTGGGCCAGGCTGCGGTCAATGGCAAGGACACCCATCTGGAGCTGCTGGTGGAGACACCCGCCGAGCGGATCCTCAAGCCCCAAGAACAAGATAATGGCCGGGTCGACATGCGGGATCTGGGCACCATAGTCACGGTCAAAGCCGGTGCCCAGTTGATGCGACGCCACCCTGCGACCAAGGGGGTGCCCGGTTTTACCGTCACGGGCCAGGATCTGCCCGCCAAAGATGGCAAAGACAGCGCCATGAGCGCAGGCGATGGCACTTGTCTCTCCCCTGACGATCCGGATTTGCTGCTTGCCAGCCGGGCCGGCCTCCCCTGCAAGGAAAAAGCGGGCATGAAGGTAGATGAGGTCTTGAGTGTCAAGCAGGTGGATGCTCGCCATGGCCATATCACCTTTGAAGGGGGGCTCATCGTCAATGCCGACGTCCAGCCCGGCATGAAGGTCAAGGTCAGTGGCGACATCGTCATCGGTGGTTTTATCGAAGGGGCCGAGATCGAAGCTGGCGGCAGCATAACGGTACGCCATGGCATCATAGGTAGGCGCAACGAGCAGGGGGAATACCTGTGCCGCCTCAGTGCCCAGGGCGAGATCCACGCCAGTTATGCCCAGTACGCCAAGCTGGAGGCAGGGGGCGACATCCAGATCCAGAGCCAGCTCAACCACTGTTACAGTTGCAGCGGGCAAGACATCAAAGTGGGCGACACCAATATGCGCAAAGGGCATCTGCTCGGCGGCACCAGCATTGCCAATCGCCTCATCATGGCCCCCATTCTGGGCGCCTCAGCGGCCAACCACACCAAGTTGCAGATCCTTGGCGGCTACTTCACCCACAAGGAGCAGGAGCTGGCCCTGCGCCAGCGCAAGCAGGAGTGCCGGGCCCAGCTGGACAAGCTGCAGGATCTGCTGCTCAAGCTGTTGCAGTTGCCCAGCGACAAACGCAACCCCGAGACCCTGCAGAAGATAAAGCTGATCCGTACCAAGCATCTCGAGGAGAGCAAGCTGCTGGATGAGCAGCTGGAGGCAGCTCAGGAGGAGCTGCAAAAGCTGATGGCGGAGATGGATATCATCGCCACCCAACGGGTCTTCTCCGGGGTCGAGGTGGAGATGGCCCACTATCACTGTCGGGTCGATATCGAGCATGGCCCCATCCACTTTGCCATTCGCGAAGATCAGGTGCAGCTGACCCCTTACGTACCGCAAAAATGACCCTGGCCGGAGACAACCGGCCCTCTCCTCATTGCCCTTCCACCTTGCGAGCGGGCGCCCAATCCTCGGAATCCATCCCGTCAATCCGTGATCCAGACGGCGATTTTCGCTACACTCGGCCTCCCATTGGCCCCATAGGGCGGGCCAGCCAGACTTCAGGTAGTGAGAGATGTACAAGCTGATCGCATTGGATATGGATGGCACCCTGCTGAACCCCCAGGGCCAGATTTCACCCCGCACCCACGCCGCCATTGCCGCCGCCCGCGCCAAGGGAGTGACAGTGGTGCTTGCCTCGGGCCGCCCCCTGGAAGGGATGAGCCGCTATCTGGTAGAGCTCGGCCTCACGGGGCAGGATGACTACGTCATCTGTTACAACGGCGCTCTGGTGCAGCAGGTTGCCGACCAGCGCATCATTCGCAGCCAGCTGCTCACCGGAAGCGACGCCAGCGCCATCGCCAGACTGGCCGACGAGCTGGAGGTGAACGTACACGGCTTCTCGGTCAGTCAGGGCCTCATCAGTCCCAGAGTCAGCACCTATACAGAGCACGAATCCCGCCTCATCGGCATGCCCATCAATCTGATCGATTTTGCCACTCTGGCGGCCGACGAACAGATCATGAAGGTGATGATGATCGACGAGCCACCCCGGCTCTCCCGCGCTATCGAACGCCTGCCAGCCGAGCTGTACCAACGCTACACTGTGGTGCAGAGCGCCCCCTTCTTCCTCGAATTCATGAACAAGCAGAGCAACAAGGGCACAGGGGTCGCCGCACTGGCCGAACATCTGGGCCTTGACGCCTCCCAGGTCATCGCAGTGGGGGATGCAGGCAACGACCATCACATGATTGAATACGCAGGACTGGGGGTGGCCATGGGCAACGCCACAGATGAAATCAAGGCGCTGGCCCAACACATCACGGGCCGCAACGACGAGGATGGTGTCGCCCAGGTGATCGAACGGTTCATCCTGAACGCCTGAGCCAAACAAGGGGCCTCCACCAGGGCCCCTTCTGCTATCCGGCCAACCTGACCAAATGTTTAATATATCCACCACGAGTATCCCCTTCATACCCACTGCATCCCGTCAAGGCCCCTATAAAAGGGACTCGAGCCTGTGTGCCGCTCATGGCGATTAACATTTCAGCATCATTTCGTTTGACATATTGAACGGCCTTGGCAGACTGGGATCAGGATCCAGGCCGTCATTGCCCAGGCTGACCGACGATTCTGGTACTGCGGCACGACCCTGATCCCACGACCATGCCTTGAGGCATGCCCTTGCCCTCTCGCTGGCAGCAAGGGCCTTCCCAAGGCGCAGGACCGCAAAGGATAGCCAAGGTGAATCATGACTCGCATCCCCCACACCCCGCGTAAACCCGTCGTACTGATGACAATGGGCGCCCAGCCCCGCAACGGTCACGCCTATCAGGTGATGACCCACAAATACATCACGCCCCTGGTGGACATCAGTGGCTGCGTGCCACTATTGGTCCCCACCTGCTGCGGAACGGAAGACCTGGCGCAGTATCTGGATCTGGCTGATGGCGTCTATTTGAGCGGCGCCGGATCCAACATAGATCCTGCCCTCTATGGCCAGGAGAACCTTACCCCGGAGAAGCAGCAGGACAGAGACAGGGATCTGTTCGACATTCCGCTGGTACGTGCCGCTCTCGATCGCGGTCTGCCAATCCTCGGGATCTGTCGCGGCATGCAGGAGATCAACGTGGCCCTCGGGGGCGACATACACCAGAAGGTCTACAGCGAACCCGGCTTTGACGACCACAGGGAAGATTCAGACGACCCGGTCGATGAACAGTACGGGGAGAGTCACCAGATTGAACTGGTGCCCGGCAGCTGGTTTGCAGATCTGATGGGGCAACCTGCTATCCCCGTCAACTCGCTGCATGGACAGGGGATCAAGACGCTGGCAAAGGGGCTTGAGCCGCTGGCCCATGCCGAAGACGGGCTGGTCGAGGCCATTCATGCCCCCACCCTCTCCCCCTTCCTGCTGGCGGTACAGTGGCATCCTGAGTGGAAGGCGACCGAAAATCCCCACTCCATCAAGATCTTCCAGGCCTTTGGTGACGCCTGCCGCCAACGCCGTGATGCCACTCCCGACAACTAGTCACCGAACCCACGCGGCTTGAGCTTGGGCAAGCCACCGCGCTCGGGACGCATAGTGCTGCACACATCCATGCCCTTGAGCCCGCGCTGGATATGATCCGGCGTGTGGCCAAACACCATGCCGTTGCTGCGGTAAAGGTTGTCATCGTCGAGCTCGAACAGCTCGCCACCGATGAGCATCTGTTCACGACCATCCACCACCTTGCCCCGTTTCAGCGGCAGCGTCATATCGGTCAGCACCTCGCCGGTGGCACACCCCTCAAGCCAGCGGGCCTCGTCGGAGAAAGGGGTAATGGCAATCTCGCGCCAGGAGCCATCCCTGAACTCGACCCTGTATCTGTCAGTGAACAGATCGCATCCAGCCAGTGGCAACAATGCCACCAAGCAGATGATTTTCTTTGTTAATTGCACCAAGTCGCACTCTCCTGTCGAGACTGACAACAGCATAAATAAATCGTGTCGCCAGCGCACCCTTTACCCTTGTCTAACCAGCTATGCTGGAAATATCCAACGATAAGGGGCTGTTATGTTTAGCGATAATTTCGTTGCCCTACCTACCTTGCAATGGATTGGCGAACACCCGTTCTGGACCCTGCTTACCCTGTTCTTGCTCATCACCCATTTTCTGCGCAGCCCGGGGCGGCGGCGCGAGCTGATTTCCGAGCTCGGCTTCGTCATGATGAGCATGGTCGTGATCCTGCTGATCCAGTTCGAGGGAGGCTGGTTCCGCCTGCCTCTTCCTCACCGCTGGCTGGTGGAGATCTCCAGTCTGCTGGCCGGTCTGGTGCTGGTGAAGGTCTGGGGCATATTGCTGTTCCAGTTTCTGCTGCCCCTGTGCCAGATCCGCATACCGCGCATCATAGCGGACATCGTCATCACCATCGGCTACATCAGCTGGTGCCTGTTCCGGCTATACGCTTCCGGCATGGCCCTTGGCGAGATAGTCACCACCTCGGCCGTCATCACCGCCATCATCGCCTTCTCCATGCAGGACACACTGGGCAACCTGCTGGCTGGAGTCTCCATCCAGCTGGACAACTCCATCGCCATCGGTGACTGGTTGCAGGTGGAAGCCATCCAGGGCCGGGTGGTGGAGATCAACTGGCGCGCCACCACCATGGAGACCCGCAACTGGGAAACCGTGGTGATCCCCAACAGCCACTTGCTCAAGCAGCGTTTCACCGTGCTGGGACGGCGACAAAATGCCCCCCTCCAATGGCGGCGCTGGGTCTGGTTCGATCTGACCCTGGATACATTGCCGACCCAGATCATCGCCCTGATCGAGAAGTCCTTGCGGGAAACCAATCTGCCCTGTGTGGCCAAATATCCTCAACCCGACTGTCTGTTGATGAATGTGGAAGGGGGAATTGCCCGTTATGCCGTTCGCTACTGGCTGACCGACCTGGCGCGGGACGACCCGACCGATTCCATGGTGCGCAGCCTGATCGATGCCGCCCTGCGCCGTAACGACCGGCGTCTCACCCCCCCCATTTTCAATGTCTTCATGGCCAAGGAGAAACAGCATCAGGATGCCCGCCACAAGCGCCACACAGTCGAGCGCACCGCCACCCTGCGCAAGTTGCCGCTGTTTGCCATGTTGCAGGAGGATGAGCTGATCCAGCTCGCCGATCAGGTCAAATTCGCCCCCTTCGTCAGTGGCGACATCATGCTGGAGCAGGGGGAGGTTTCCGGCTGGCTGTTTGTGCTGGTCAAAGGAGAAGCTGAAATGCTGGTCAAGGTGGAGGGGCGTGAATTGCCGCTCGGCACCCTCAATACCGGCGACTTCTTCGGCGAGCTGAGCCTGCTCACCGGCGACCCCAGTCCCTTCACGGTGCGGGCACTCGGCACCGTTGAAACCTACCGCATCAATCAGGCCATGTTCCAGGAGCTGGTGATGCACAGGGAGTCTCTGGTCGAGCCGCTCTATCGGGTGCTGAGCAGTCGCGAGCAGGAGCAGCAGACACTGTTGGCAAGGGAGGCGGAGTCCATGAAGCAACCACCGCAACAGCGTGATCTGCTCAATAAACTGATGAAGCTGTTCAGTGGAGGATGACGTAGCATGGGGCACCACATGATGCCGGGAGACCCCACATAATGTTACTGACCGCACTGGCTTTGAGCGCCAGTCTGCGATTTGACTGCCCGCCAGCCATAGACACCCGCCAGCAGCTGTTGAGCCAGCCTCGGGGCTGGCAAGCCGTGGCCCGTAACAACCTGGGAGATGCGGGCCAGCCCCTGAGCCACAGGCTGGATAACCTGGCCCTGTTTGATGGCGATCCGGGCGAGCTTGCCCAGCTCAAACCGGACAATGGTGACAACGACGAGACTCACTACTGGAGTCTGGACAGCCGCAATCCGCGACCATTTTATCTGGTCTGCCACTATGGGGGCACAGCCATCACCTTGCAGCAGGCGCTCCCCCCGGGCATCAACTACTGCCGCGTCAACCAGACCGACCATGACCAGCTGCGCGGACTGATTTGTCGTCAATAAGGGCCGCGAACAGCTGCCGGCGAACACGATCAGAGCAGCAGGTCTGCCAGCTCTCCCAGTCCGTTCAGTTCCACATCCGGCAACAATGGCAACTGCCGCCAGGAGCGCTGGCGGTCATTGAGCCAGGCGGCGCGAAAGCCGTGCAGGCGGGCGCCCAGCACATCCGTCTCTGGATGATCCCCCACGTGCAGTATCCGGTCTGGTGCCAGCTGGAGGGCGGCCTGCGCCTGGACAAACATGTCCGGCGCCGGTTTCATCCTGGCACCCGCCCCTGCCTTGCAGACCAGGGTGAAGTAGTCATTCAGCCCGGCCTGGGCCAGGTCCAGATTGCCATTGGTGATCACCACCAGCGGATAGCGCTCGGCGAGTCGTGCCAGCAACTCATGGGTCGCGTCACTCACCTCAATCTTTGAGCGTTCGGCGAGAAAGCCGGCGAACACCTGCTCCGCCTCGCGACTGGCGATGGCTGCCGCCATGCCGCCCTGCAACATGGCCTCATGAATGGTGCGCTGGCGCGCCAGACTGACATCCTGGCGCAGCTCGGGATGGGCGATCAGCATGGTGCGTTTGAGATCCAGCCAGCGTGGCTTGTCCAGCATGGCGGTCGCCAGGTATTCGCTGCGCAGATGCTCAAGCATCCACTGCTCGGCCCGTTCAATGGCTGGGCCGTTGTCGTAGAGGGTGTCATCGAGGTCGAACGAGATGGCAGCAACCGGCTGCCAACGGCGATAAAAATGCATTCATGCTCCTTCACTGCGGGGTGATCTGGCCCCCTTGTTCATCTTCCGGCACATCTGGCTACCCTGGCGGTTTGGATGCTCAGATAACCCCAGACACTCCTTCACAGAGGTAAAGGTCACTCATCTTCCGGCGTGGCAGGATCCCGCTTTGCTCTTGGGTGGGCATTGTCATAGACCTTGGCCAGATGCTGAAAATCGAGATGGGTATAGATCTGGGTAGTGGAGAGATCCGCATGACCCAGCAGCTCCTGCACGGCACGCAGATCGCCGGAGGACTCCAGCATGTGAGTGGCGAAGCTGTGGCGCAGCTTGTGGGGATGGACGTGGGCATTGAGCGCCTGCTTGTTGCCCCAGCCATCGAGCCGCTCCTGTACGGAACGGGCCGACAGCCGCTGTTTGCGCTTGGAGACGAACAAGGCGTCGGCCTCGTCCCCCGCCAGCAGAGGGCGAACCTTGAGCCACTTGTGCAGCCACTCCACCGCCATTCTTCCCATGGGCAGCACCCGCTCCCGCGAGCCCTTGCCGGTCACCTTGAGCTGACGGTCATCGAGCTTGATGTCACCCAGATTGAGCCCCACCAGCTCGGCCAGCCGCAGGCCGGAAGAGTACATCAACTCCATGATGGCCCGATCCCGTACCGCCAGGGGATCCTGCTCGTCTGTGATATTGAGCAACTGGTACATCTCGTCCACATCCAGATTTTTCGGCAGCGGTCGCCCCTGTTTGGGGGTCACTATGCCACGGGCCGGGTTGGCGGTGAGCCGTCCCTGGCGCACCTGCCAGTCGCAGAAACTGCGCAAGGCGGAGATCTTGGTAGAAAGGGAGCGGGGAGCGAGCCCGGCCTTGTGCATCCGGGTCACCAGACTGCGCACCTGGCTCGCCTCGAGCCGGGCCCAGTCGCTTACACCCAGCCTGACCAGCTCGGTGGCCATGGCCTGCAGATGGGATTCATAGTTGCTGCGAGTGTGAGGGCTGAGCTGGCGCTCGACCCTCAGGTATTCGATAAAGGCCGCCAGCTCATCGGCCAGAGAGGCTGGCAGAGGCTCGGCGGCAGGGAGAGACGCTTTGGCCGGTTCCCTAGCCATGGGTCAGTTCAGGCAGACGCAACTGCAACAAGCGACCCAGCTGACCCAGCAGCAGGGTGTCGTTATGGGGGCTGAAGTGGCTGGGATCGGAACTGGCAAAGGCCAGCACGCCGAGATCGCCGAGCCGCATCAGAGCCACGGAGTTGACCAGCACATCGTGGCCAAACAAGGCCTGCTTCTCACTCTGGTTGAGGCGGCCAAAATAGTAATCCTGCCCCGGCAGCCGTTGACCCAGCAGTTGCTCGAGTTGCTTGCCGTCCGCCATGAAGCGCAGCTCGGGGCCGCTCAACTGGAATTTCTTCGGGCTGAGCCAGAGCCGCAGGCCGGTCAGCCGCAGCCGCTGCACGAACGCCTTGCCCATCACGGCGCTCACCTCGAACAGAGACTGGCAACCATAGAGCTCGCCGTAGAGGTCGGCATAGACCCGGAAGATCCGCTCGTTCTCGCTGGCAATCCCCATCAACTCGGTGATCTCCTGCTCCAGCTGCTCGATGCGCTCCCGCTGCCTGTCCATCTGGCGTTCAACCAGAGAGACCGAGCCTTTGCGTTCATGGGGAATGCGGATCCGGTCCAGCATGGCCGCGTGGCGCTGGAAAAACTCGGGATAACGGGCCAGGTACTCCAGCACTGTGGCTTCATCCACCAGTGGCTCCTGCCGTTTGAGTTCGCTCATAAATTGGTTGGTCCATTACAGAAAAAGGGCACTGGGCCCTGACATTATCGCGCAGCAGAGAGGGCTTGCGCCCTCGTCATGCCTATAACTCTATCTGGCCGTCGAATACATGCTCGGCCGGGCCCGTCATATAGACCGGCTGACCCGGCCCCTTCCAGGCTATGGTCAGCTTGCCACCCGGCAGACTGACGGTGACCCGCTCCTTGAGCTTGCCCTGACTGATGCCAATCACCGCCGCCGCACAGGCGCCGGTACCGCAGGCCAGGGTCTCACCCACACCGCGCTCGAATACCCGCAAGCGGATCTCGGTGGCGTTGACCATCTCCATGAAGCCGACGTTGACCCGTTCGGGAAAGCGCTCGTGCCGCTCCATGATGGCACCCAGAGTTTCCACCGGCGCATCGGCTACCGACGGAACTTCAATGACGCAGTGGGGGTTGCCCATCGAGACCACACCACACATCACAGTATGCTCTTGTGCCCGCAACAGATAGGTTTTTTCCGCCTTCTGAGCCCGAAACGGGATCTTGCCCGGCTCAAACTGGGGCACCCCCATGTTGACCGTGACCTGATTCTCTCCTTCCAGCTGCAGGCTAATGCGGCCACGGGCCGTGCTGACCGCAATGCGATCCCGGTTGATCAGCCCCTTGAGGCGCACGAAACGGGCGAAACAGCGGGCACCATTGCCGCACTGCTCCACCTCGCTGCCATCGGCATTGAAGATGCGATAGTGGAAGTCGAGTTCAGGGTCATAGGGCGGCTCCACCAACAACAGCTGGTCAAAACCGATCCCGAAGTGGCGATCCGCCAGCTTCTTGATGACGTCATTGCTGAAAAACACCTTCTGGGTGACACCATCCACCACCATGAAGTCGTTGCCCAGCCCATGCATCTTGGAAAAATCTATCAACATAGTGCGTTCCTGTACCCTTTAGGCAGTAAATGCTCGGCGCACCAGCGATCCGCTCAATCGTGCGTTCCCCTGCTATCAGGGCCGTCAATGCTCGCAACACCGGCAATCGGTCAACTGCTCGCGCGTTCAACGCACACAGAGACGCATCTGGAAAATCCAGTCGCCGTGGTGCCTTCCTGTGTTCAGGGCAGTAGATGCTCACCACGCCAGAGATCGGCCAACTGCTCGCGCTCTCTGATGAGGAAGGATTGGGTGCCATCCACCAGCACCTCGGCCGCACGCGGACGAGTGTTGTAGTTGGATGACATGGTAAAGCCATAGGCACCGGCGGAGCGTACCGCAAGCAGGGAGCCCTCGGCGATGGCCAGGGTGCGCTCCTTGCCGAGGAAGTCGCCGGTCTCGCAGACCGGGCCGACCACGTCATACAGCGCCTTCTCATGGGCCGTGCGGCTGTCCACCTCTATGATGTTCATCCAGGCGCCGTAAAGAGAGGGGCGCAGCAGGTCGTTCATGCCGGCATCGATCAGGGCAAAGTTGCGAGTTTCACCCGGCTTCAGGTACTCCACCCGGGTCAGCAGCACACCGGCGTTGGCGACGATGGCTCGGCCTGGTTCGAACAGCAGGGTCAGATCCCTACCCGCCAGCTTTTGCTTGAGCGCCTCGGCATACTCGGTGGGATGAGGTGGCTGCTCGGCACCATAGTTGACCCCGAGGCCGCCGCCCACGTCCAGGTGATGGATGTGAATGCCTTCCGCCGCCAGGGTATCGATCAGGCGCAGCAGCTTGTCGGCCGCCTCCATGAAGGGGTTGAGTTCGGTCAGCTGGGAACCGATATGGCAATCCACCCCCTTGATCTCTATGTTGGCCATGGCCGCCGCCTTGCGATAGATGGCAGGCGCCTGCTCGATGGGGATGCCGAATTTGTTCTGCTTGAGGCCGGTGGAGATATAAGGGTGAGTGCCGGCATCGATATCCGGATTGACCCGCACCGAGACCCGGGCCTTCTTGCCCATGCTGCCCGCCACCCGGTTCAGACGCTCCAGTTCGGCTTCCGACTCCAGGTTGAAACAGAGGATCTCTTTGTCCAGCGCCAGCCGCATCTCGGCTTCGCTCTTGGCCACGCCGGAGAAAACTACCTTGGCCGGATCACCGCCCGCCGCCAGCACCCGCGACAACTCGCCGCCGGAGACGATGTCAAAACCCGAGCCCAGGCGGGCCAGCAGGTTGAGCAGCGCCAGATTGGAGTTGGCCTTGACCGCATAGCAGATCAGATGGGGAATATCGCCCGCTGCCTGATCGAAGGCATGCCAGTGGCGTTCCAGGGTCGCACGGGAGTAGACGTACAGCGGGGTGCCGTATTGCTCGGCAAGGTGTTGCAGCGAGGTTTGCTCGGCCTGAAGCTGGCCGTCGGCATCGTAGTTAAAGTGATCCAAGGGGGCGGTTCCTTCCTAAATTATTGCGGCGCGGCCTCTGGGGCAGCTTCGACGGTCGCAGGCGTCTGTGCTTGCGGTGTACTCTCGGTCTGGGGCTGCTCGGGAGGCGGCATGTAAAGCGGTCCCGTCAGGCCACACGCGGCCAAACCAAGAGACAGAAGAGTGGCGAGCAGACACTTGGTAAGCTGGGTAATCATAATGGTTCGCTGCGAAAAAATTTTTGGCCCTCTATAATCGCACTCACATTGTTAAAAGCAACAGGATAAACCGATGAAGGATCACGAGTATCACGCCCTGACCGACGCCTTTTTCCAATATGTGGAAGACACTGTCGACGCAGGATATCCGGATATTGACTGTGAACGTGCCGGTGGGGTCTTGACCCTGTCGTTCGAGAACAAGACCAAGGTCATCATCAACAAGCAGGAGCCCCTGCACCAGATCTGGGTCGCCACCCGCGAGAACGGTTTCCACTTCGAGCTGCAAGGGGCAACCTGGATCGACAACCGCTTCGGCCATGAGCTCAAGGCGCTGCTGACCAAAGCCTGTACCACACAGGCAGGTGAGTCAGTGGTATTCCCATGATTGACATTCATCCACAGGACGCCCGCCACGCCGTGATCTGGCTGCACGGGCTGGGGGATTCCGGAGCCGGGCTGGCCCCGCTGGTGGACGCGCTGGACTTGCCTGCCGACCTGCCGGTTCGTCATCTGCTGCCCGACGCGCCCGAGCGGCCCATCACCATCAACATGGGCTACAAGATGCGCGGCTGGTACGACATCAAGAGCTTCGACGATCCGGCAGACCGCGCCGTAGAGTCCCATGTGCGTGAATCCGCCACTCGTATCGCCGCCCTGCTGGACCAGCTGGTGGCCGAAGGGTTTGCCCCAGAGCGCATCCTGCTGGCCGGTTTCTCCCAGGGCGGAGTGATCGCCTCCTTCACTGCTCTGCGCCATCCGGTTCGGCTGGCTGGCCTGCTTTGCATGTCTACCTATCTGGCTGCGCCCGAACAACTGGTCGAGGAGATGAGCGAGGCCGCCCGCAGCCTGCCCATCTGCTACATGCACGGCATCTATGACGACGTGGTGAATCTCTCCATGGGCTGGGATGCCAAGAACCGGCTGGAAGCGGCGGGGCTCACCCTCGAGTGGCACGAATATCCGATGCGCCACGAGATCTGCCGCCCCCAGCTGGATGACATCCGTCACTGGCTGCTGGCACGCCTCAGTGCCTGATCGGGCTCACGACGGATAAAACAACGGCCTGCTTCTGCAGGCCGCTTTATATTCGATTTGTTCGAGGATGTTCTTGAGGCTGCTTGCCTCTCTTGCGACCCTTCGCCGGGCCACATGAGCTAGCCAGTGGCAGACCCCAGCTCGCGGGCCGGACTGGCGTTGTCACGCATCTGACCCTGACTGCGGTAGGGGATCACCTCCAGCTCGCCATTGATCTGCACTATCTCGTAGTACTGGGGCAAGTTGAAGTTGCTGAACTGGCCCGCATCGCTGAAACGCTCGTGGCTGGAAGCATAGAAACGGTTCACCCCCTGCACCAGCTCATCCTTGTTGCCGGCAAAATGCTGGTAGATCTCCACCCGGTTCGCCTCATCCAGGATATAGATGTTGGTGCCCGCATCCCGGGTATCGAAGAAGAACTGCACCAGCCCTTCACTGGCGTAGGCATCGACTATGTCGGGCAGATGCTGACTGTGGGTCTTGTCGAGCCGCAGCGGCAGGTGATCCAGCTTGTTGTGGGAAATATGGCGGTAGAAGTCGATGGCGTTTTCCAGCTTCTTGACCGATACCCCGCGCCGTTCGAAGAAGATACCGTACTTCTCGCGACCCAGCGCCAGCGTCTTGACCAGTTGCAGCTTGTCGCGCGCGAGACGCAACTCAATGCACTCGGCCACCAGTTGCTGGAAGCGGGTCCGAATAAGAGAGCGGAAGTGCTGGCTGTAACAGAACACTTCGATCATCTCGGGAGCCGCCGCATCCTGATGCATCTTGCCGAGAATAGTGGTGAGAGCATCCACCACGGCTTCGTCGCCCTGGAAGTGCAGGGTGCGGATCTCGCTCCAGGAGTTGCGATAGACCAGGTCCACCGAGCCTACCAGACACTCCTGATTGCGACCGAACGAGAACACATCGGCAGCATTGGCATCGAACTCGATCACCTGACCCATCCAGTGGCTGGTCGGGTCCGTCTCCAGGTTGAGGAAAATGGAGAGCTGACGGATCTCGCACGGACGGCTGAGGGCCAGGTTGGTGGCGCGGGGATACTTGACCGGGAAGGTACCGGACAGGTCGCGGCAGAACTGGTGCAGATTGTCGATGTGCAGATCCGATCCCTGATTGAACAGGTGCACCCGGGACTGGGGCGTCAGCAGACCGTTGAAGTAGGCCCAGGAGACCAGCTTGCTGATGTAGCCGTTATATTCGAGCGGCGCCCGGCCAATGATGTCTACCGGATCCAGTGAATGCTTGTAGAGATACCAGCCGGCGCGGTTGAGGCGACCATGAGGAACCTGCACTAGGCTCAGATCCGGCTCACTCAGATCCGGCGCTATGGTCAGATTGATGCGCTGCACCTTGCCCGGCAGGCTCTCGAACGCGGCGTAGAGCTTGCGTGACAGTATGCCTATGTCTTCCGGATTGATGGACTCGCTGATGTTGTTGCGCCGGGCAAACTGGATCAGGTTGCGATAGCTCTGCATCAGGGCTTCCAGCAACTCGGCGTGGGCCACCTTGACGTCTTCGACCTTCCACTCCTGGCGGTAATCCAGATGGTGGAGCCGCTCCGGGCTCCAGCCCCAGTAGGAGACCAGCTGGGTCATCTGCTCGCGGCGCCAGGCCGGGGAGTGCTCCTCCTTCGGATGGCTGAGGCCGTCACACACTTTCAGATAGAAGCAGCGGCGCACCAGATCGAGGCGCTGCATGTCACCAATGGACTTGAGGTAGTTGGTCACCTTGTCCAGCATCAGACAGTAGTTGTCGAGCCGGTAGTGCATGCCATCGTTGTGCTGGAACCAGTCGCGACTGGTGACCGACAGCAGACGGGTGTTGGGATACTCGTGAGAGTAAGCCTCCATCAGCACCGACTTGAGCACGGCTTTGTAAGGGGAGTCGATGCCCTTATAGAGCTGCCACAAGGCGGAACCGAAGTACTCTTCGGCCGGAATCCGGTTGAACCCACCCAGATCGAGCCAGTCATCCTGGCTCAGCTTGCCATCCGCAAACAGGCTGTCCACATACTCGTCGTAGTGATCGTCATACTCGGCAGGCACCAGATACCAGAGCAGGCGCTTGCCCGCGATCAGCATGGCACTGCGGTAGAACTCGTCGAGCAGCAGCAGGTGCTGGGCGCTGCCACAGCTCTCTCCCTGCATCTGGGCGTCGTTGCACTGGCGGAACTTGTCTTCGGGGATCAGGAAGAAGTTGAGATCCACCCCCCGCTGCTCGGCCCACTTGGAAAGTTGCTGGCACTTGAGATCCAGCAACTCGAGCCGCGCCTGCGACAGGCCGGCCACGTGGCAGACCCAGATGTCGAGATCCGAGTGGCAGCACTGACCGATGGACGAAGTGCTGCCCATGGAGTAGAGCCCCTGGATCGACTTGTCATGGGTAGTGAGGCCGTTCTGGCAGTTGGCGTTCTGGCACAGATCCTTGATGAAGGCCTGCTGGGCCTCGTTGGCGGTAAAACTCCAGATGCCGTGGGGCACATCACCTGCCACATAACCGGGCAACAGGGGATGATTGAAGTGCAGCATGACAGGCAGCAGTTGGAAGACCTGCTGCCCATAGCGACTCATGAGACCTAACGCCCGTTGCGTCTTGAGACGATTGAGTTCGTCGTAGCGCGCCACCAGCGTATCGAGTTTTACCAGCAATGCCCTGCCTATACCAAGGTAAGAAATGACGCACCAAAACGGGGAGACGTCAAAAAAGTGTGATCATGTTAACAATGCAAACAGCGGTGGTAAACAAGCCCGCACTGAATCACCGGATTATTTCTGACAAGCCACTAAACAGTATCAATGGAAAGCAATAAAAATTAATAATTTCATGTAGTTAATAAATTAATTTACCTTAATGAAAATCATTTTCAGCAGCCCTTTTTGAGCTTGGCCCCGCTTTTGTGGGCTGCGCCATGAAAGCCCCTGCAAAGGGTGGTAAGATCGTTTTCCTTCTAAAGATGAAACAACTGATTGATATGGCAGCCCGAACCCTGAAAATTGCCACTCGCAAGAGCCCATTGGCCCTGTGGCAGGCCAACTTCGTCAAAGACCGGCTGGAAGCCCTGTACCCCGAGTTGCAGGTCGAGCTGGTGCCCATGAGCACTCAGGGTGACAAGATCCTGGATACCCCTCTCGCCAAAGTGGGTGGCAAGGGGCTGTTCGTCAAGGAGCTGGAAACCGCCATGCTGGAGGGCCGCGCCGACATCGCCGTCCACTCCATGAAGGATGTGCCGGTGGAGTTCCCGGAAGGGCTGGGCCTGCACACCATCTGTGAGCGCGAAGATCCGCGCGATGCCTTCGTTTCCAACCGTTTCAGCCAGATAGAAGCACTGCCGCAGGGCGCCGTGGTCGGCACCTCCAGCCTGCGCCGTCAGTGTCAGCTGCGGGCCGCCCGCCCGGATCTGGTGATCCGCGACCTGCGTGGCAACGTCAATACCCGTCTCGCCAAGCTGGATGCCGGTGAATATGACGCCATCATTCTTGCCGCCGCCGGCCTGAAGCGTCTGGAGATGGCACATCGCATCACCGCCTTCATCGAGCCGGAGCAGAGCCTGCCTGCCAACGGTCAGGGTGCGGTCGGCATCGAATGCCGCCTCGATGATCACGAGCTGCACACCCTGCTGGCACCGCTGGAGCACGCCGAGACCCGGATACAGGTGCTGACCGAGCGAGCCATGAACCGCGCCCTGCAAGGGGGCTGTCAGGTCCCTATTGGCGCCTACGCTCTGGTACAGGGGGATGAGGTCTGGTTGCGCGGTCTGGTGGGCAGCCCGGATGGCAGTCAGGTGATCCACGACGAGATCCGCGGTCCGCTGGCAGACGGTGAGGCCCTCGGCCACACCCTGGCCCAGCGTCTGCTGGCGGCCGGTGCCGACGTTATCCTGGCCGAGGTCTACCGGGCATGATACCCCTGGTGGTGCGCCCGGCCGCTCAGGCCGCCGAGCTGGTGCAACTGCTGCGCCAGCACGGCCACGCACCGCTCTGCTGTCCACTGCTTGAAACGGCAGCGGGCAGCGAACTCCCCCGCCTGCCCGAACTGCTGCCCCAGGCTGACATCGTCATCGCAGTCAGCGTGCATGCAGTTCATTTCACTCATCATTTTCTGTTGCAAACTGGTCAGACCTGGCCAAGTATTGACTACTTTGCGGTCGGCCAGGCCAGCGCGGATGCCTTCGCCGAAGTCGGTATAGAGGCGAGCTGCCCTGACGATCCCCGTAGCGAAGGGCTGCTGGCCCTGCTCGCCCTGCAACAGGTGAGCGGCAAGCGGGTATTGATACTCAGAGGCAATGGGGGCCGGGATCTTATCGCCCGGACGCTGGCCTCACGCGGTGCTCTGGTGCACTATTGTGCGGCCTATGAGCGCCACTACCCCGAACTCGACGGGGACGCATTGACTCGCCATTGGCAGGCAGCCGGGCTCGACAGCCTGCTCATTACCAGTGGTGAACTGTTGCAACGGCTGCTGGAGCTGGTGCCAGGCCAGCAGCAGCCCTGGCTTTATGACCGCCTCTTGGTGGTGCCCAGCCCCCGCGTGGCCGACATGGCCAAGATGGCGGGCTTTACCCATATCACGATTGCCCAGGGTGCATCCAACCAGGCCCTGACGGCCGCTCTGGAACTGAGGAAGATGGAATGACTGAACAACAAGAATCCCAGGTCAAGCCCCAGCCGACCGCCGTGGTCAATGGCGGCAAGAGCCGCTCCGGCGTTCTGCTGGGTGGCGTTGCCATACTGCTGGCCCTCGGCCTGACTGGCGGTCTCTACCTGCATGGCCACCAGAGCGCCGTGGCTCAGCAGGGGGAACTGGATCAGCTCAAGCAGCAACTGGCCGAGGCCATGAACAAGCTGGATCAGAGCAACAGCAAGGATAGCGAGCAACTGAGTGCGCTGGGCAAAACCCAGCAGCAACTGCAAGAAGAGCTCAAGGGTCTGCAGAATCGGGTGCTGGATCTCAACGACAAGCGTCCCAACGACTGGATGCTGGCCGAATCCGAATACCTGGTACGCATGGCGGGCCGCAAGTTGTGGCTGGAACATGACCTCATCTCCGCCATTACCTTGCTTGGCAATGCCGACGAGCGGATCAAGGCGCTCAACGATCCCAGCCTGATGCCCATTCGCAAGGCACTGGCGGAAGACATAGCCCAGCTCAAGGGGATGCCGCGCATCGACCGTGAAGGATTGACTCTGAAACTGGCCGCCCTCTCTGACCAGATAGAGCTGCTGCCACTCTCCACCGTCAGCATGCCGGAAGCCAAGACCGAGCCGGATCAAGCCGTCAGCACCAATCCGGACGAATGGGAAAGCAACCTGAAGAAGAACTGGGTCAAGTTCACCGAGAACTTCATCACCATACGTCGCCGCGATGGCGCCGTGGAAGCCCTGCTCTCCCCGCAGCAGGAGATCTTCCTGCGCGAAAACCTCAAGACCAAGCTGCTGCAAGCCCAGCTCGCCGTCTACCGAGAGCAGCAGGCACTGTATGACGACAGCCTGGAGAAGGCACAACGCTGGCTGACCCAGTATTTCGATACCGACAACAGCGCCACTCACTACATGCAGTCCGAGCTGGACAAGCTCAAGAGCGAGCAGATCCAGTTCACCTATCCGGATCGCTTCAAGACCCAAGCCATGCTGGAAGAGGTGCTGACCGAGCGCCTGCAACGCATTCTGGCCAGCAACTGAGGAGGGCACCATGATTCGTCTGATTGTTCTGGTGGCCGTGATGATAGCCGGGCTGATGTTTGGCCCTGAAGCATCCGGCAACAAGGGGTATGTGCTGATCGCCCTGGGTAACTACACGGTAGAGTCCTCTGTCACCAGTGCCGTGATCCTGGCCGTGCTGTTCTACGGCGCCCTGCTTGTCATCGAATGGCTGCTGGGCAGGGTATTCGGTCTGCGCCGCAAGACACTGGGCTGGTACGGTTCACGCCGGCGCCGCAAGGCCAACCAGCAGACGGTGGCAGCGACACTGGCCATGGCCGAAGGTCACTACAGCCAGGCCGAGAAGCTGATGCTCAAGGGCGCCAGCAACAGCGATACCCCGCTGCTCAACTATCTGAGTGCCGCCAAGGCCGCCCAGGCCCGTGGCGACGACGTGCGCCGGGATCAATACCTGCAAAAGGCGCAGGAGGAGAACCCCAAGGCCGAGCTGGCACTGACCCTGACCCAGACCCAGCTGCAAATTGAGCAGGGCCAGTACGACACTGCGCTGGCCATGCTGGAATCCGTCTACGCCCTCAACCCGCGCCATCCCATGGTGCTGGATCAGCTGCGTCAGGTACATCTGGCCCGCGAAGACTGGGCGGCCCTCATCGACCTGATCCCCGTGCTGCACAAGGTGGGCAAGCTGACCCCCAAACAGGAAGAAGATTTGCTGCATCGGGCCTGGACCGGTCGGCTCAAGGCTGCCAGTGACGCCCTCGAAACCCTGCGCCCTGTCTGGCAGGATCTGCCCCGCAAGCTGCGCCAGGATCCGGATCTGCTGGCCGCCTACGGCGATCGCCTGCGTGAGCTTGGCGCCGACAGCGAAGCCGCCGAACTCTGGCTGGACGCGCTGCGCAAGCAGGTCTCCCCCCAGTTGCTGGCTCGCCTGCCCAAACTCAAGCTCGAGAGCTACCAGCCGGTGCTGACCCTGTTGCAGAAGATACAGGATCAACCGGGTGTCGAGGCGGCCCTGGCCCAGGTCTATCTGCTGGCGGGTCAGCTGGACCAAGCCCAGCGCCTGCTGGAACAGGAAGTGGCGAAGACACCTAGCGCCGCCATCTACCACGCCCTTGGCCAGGTAATGGACAAGCGCCGGCTCACCAACAAGGCCAACGAGTATTATCGTCAGGCCCTGGCGCTGGCCGACGTCTGACCCGGCTGCCGCTGACGGATACCACCCAAAAAGAGAGGCCGCGATTGCGGCCTCTCTTTCTTCTGATCTGCTCTGATTTTACGCCGCAGCCGGTTTATGCCGTCTGTCGCTCCAGCTCACCGATGAGCCAGATGGCCTCTTCCCGATGAAAGCCGCACACATCCTGCATGGGTCGAAAACCACCGCAAACCGTTGGCCGATCAGGCTGGTCGAAGATCTTGCAACCCAGCTGCATGTCGAGCTGTACGCAGGGCACACCGGCCGGCTTGCCGGCGGGCATACCCGGGATGGCACTGCTGATACTGGGGGCGATGCAGCAGGCACCACAACCTTGACGACATTCCATGTAACGCTTTCCTGTGCGTGGCGAACCAGTCTAGCAAAGAGCCGTGATTCCCCTTAGCCTTATCCCGGCGCGCCCTGAAATAGCGACCTCCCAGACAACAAAAAGCCCGACGGCAACAGCCGTCGGGCTTTTTCAACAGCAGTGTCCCGTCCTGAATATGGTTTACACCTTTCCCCCACATAAACGGAGAGCCCGATGGGACAAGGTGTGAAACGGACACAGCGCGATTACTCGCTGACTTTTAAACTGGCACTGGTCGAGCAGATTG
>NZ_JAACFW010000023.1:0-81346 GCF_029237245.1 Aeromonas sp. 5HA1 | reverse complement strand
GACACCTCGTTGAAACGGCAGACAATTTAGCAAAAAGCTAACCAGACAGCGGAGCGGTAGTTCAGTTGGTTAGAATACCGGCCTGTCACGCCGGGGGTCGCGGGTTCGAGTCCCGTCCGCTCCGCCATTAATTTGAAGGCCTTCCCAATCGGGAAGGCCTTTTTGCTTTTTGATACCTCAAGTTCATCTGCTCAGCGGCTCCCATTTTCCCTTCGCTGTATCAATTCAACTTCATTCAAAGGCCCTTGCCGTCCCCTTCTTATCCACCTCAGTAGAATACGCAGAGCCAGACTGTTGTCATGTTGGGGTGAGTCCATTCCACTCTGTGTTTCTGGCGGGCGGGAATATTGATGTGATCGCCCGGGCCCAGTTGTACCGACTGTTGTGCCTGGGTCTGAGGATCGACGAACAGCAGATTGGCTTCGCCCTGTACGACCAGGATCCACTCATGTTCATCTTGATCGTACCACTCTCCCGGTGCTGTCTGATGTCCGTGAGAGAGAATGCGCTCTATCCGCAGGTGGTTGGTACTGACCAGATCCTGAAAGAGTTCGGTAGGCAGTGGCGAGGGGATATCGTTCAGCAGATTGCGTGTGTGCATGGGTTCTCTCCCGTCTGGCTGTGCGAATGGGTTCTCTGCAGTATAGAAGTGTGTCCCCTGGGTGAAGGTGATAGCAGTAACAAGCTGGTATGCAAACTTGTGTCCGAACGAGAACGCTTTCCGCCATTTTGATGAAAAAGTCAGGGAATTCGCTGCAATTTCGACAAATTCTTGCTATTTTGCGCGCCACAATCGCAAACGATTTCCTTCACACTTTCAGGACATGTCATGGCAAAGCAAGATATGGCCGCCCAATCAGGGAACGGCGGCTTTTTGGACTCTTATTTTTCCATTTCCGCGCGCGGTAGCAGTGTGCGCCAGGAGCTGTTGGCAGGGCTGACTACCTTCCTTGCCATGGTCTACAGCATCATAGTGGTACCGAACATGCTGGGTGCTGCCGGTTTTGAGCAGGGCCCTGTCTTCGTGGCAACCTGCCTGATCGCCGCCTTCGGCTCCCTGCTGATGGGTCTGTGGGCCAAGCTGCCGATGGCCATAGGTTGCGCCATCTCCCTCACCGCCTTTACCGCCTTCAGTCTGGTACTGGGTCAGGGACTGAGCATTCCGGTTGCCCTCGGCGCCATCTTCCTGATGGGTGTGCTGTTTACCCTGATCAGCGTCACAGGCGTGCGCCAGTGGATCCTGGATAACCTGCCCTCCGGTATCGCCCACGGCACCGGCATCGGTATCGGTCTGTTCTTGCTGCTGATCGCTACCAACGGCGTCGGCATGGTGATCAAGAACGAAGGGGCCGGTCTGCCGGTTCAGCTGGGTGAGGTGACCTCCTTCCCGGTCGTCATGACGGTACTGGGTCTGGCCGCCATCTTCGGTCTGGAGCGTCGCAAGGTACCGGGCGGCATCCTGATGGTGATCATCGCCATCTCCATCCTCGGCCTTATCTTCGACCCGAAAGTGACTTGGCAGGGTTTCTTCGCCATGCCGAGCCTGACCGGCGAGAAAGGCTCTCTGGTTGGTAGCATGGATCTGCTGGGCGCCCTCAATCCTGTGGTCATTCCGACTGTACTGGCGCTGGTGATGACCGCCGTGTTCGACGCGACCGGCACCATCCGTGCTGTGGCCGGTCAGGCGGGTCTTATCAACGAGCGTGGGCACATCATCAGCGGCGGCAAGGCCCTGACTGCCGACTCCGTCAGCAGCATGGTCGCTGGCGTGGTGGGTGGGGCTCCGGCCGCCGTCTACATCGAGTCTGCCGCAGGCACCGCGGCCGGTGGCAAGACGGGTCTGACTGCAGCCCTGGTCGGCCTGCTGTTCCTGCTGATGATCTTCCTCTCGCCGCTCAGCTATCTGGTGCCGGCTTACGCCACAGCACCGGCGCTGATGTACGTCGGTCTGCTGATGCTGGGCAACGTCACCAAGCTGGACTTCAGCGATTCGGTCGATGCGTTGGCTGGCATGCTGTGCGCCGTCTTCATCGTGCTCACCTGCAACATAGTGACCGGCATCATGCTGGGCTTCGTGGCGCTGGTCGTGGGTCGTCTGTTTGCCGCCGAGTGGAAGAAACTCAACGTCGGTACCGTCATCATTGCCGTGGCACTGGTGGTCTTCTATGCCGGTGGCTGGGCCATCTAACCCGTCCGGTTATAGCGAAGGGCCCTGCGGGGCCCTTTTTCATGGCTGTGAGGCCGCTTGCAGTTTCCCGCCCGTTTGCCTCGCGCCGTTTCATATTGAAACGCCGATCCCCTCTCTGCTGTTTCAAATCCGAACCGAACAGGCCGTCATTTTTCTCCCGATTTATCCCGTTAGACTGGCTCCATCAACCATTTGCCCACCCGAGCGGTGGCAAGCCAAGGAGTGAGCCATGAAGAAACTGATCAATGCCGTCGATGCCGTGGTCCGTGAACAACTGATGGGGATGGCCGCCGCCCACCCCGAGCTCAAGGTACGTATCGAACCCCACTACATCACCCGCGCCGACTCCCCTGTGATGGGCAAGGTAGCGCTGGTCTCCGGCGGTGGCAGCGGCCACGAGCCGATGCACGGCGGTCTGGTGGGCAAGGGGATGCTGGATGGTGCCTGCCCCGGCGAAATCTTTACCTCGCCGACCCCGGATCAGATGTATGAGTGCGGTCAGGCGGTCGATGGCGGCGCTGGCGTGCTGTTTTTGGTGAAGAACTACACCGGCGACGTGCTCAACTTCGAGACCGCGGTCGAGCTGCTGCACGGCGATGGGGTCAAGGTCGGCTTCTCGCTGATCGATGACGACGTGGCGGTGAAAGACAGCCTCTATACCGCCGGTCGTCGTGGCGTCGCCACCACAGTGCTGTGCGAAAAACTGGTGGGGGCCGCAGCCGAAGCCGGCTATGACCTGACCCGTTGTGAGGCACTGGCCCGTCGCATCAACAATCAGAGCCGCACCATAGGCGTCGCCATGCACGCCTGTACCGTGCCTGCCGCCGGCAAGCCCTCCTTCACCCTGGCGGACAACGAGATGGAGTTCGGCGTAGGCATCCACGGCGAACCCGGCATAGCGCGCCGCCCCTTCACCGATCTCGATACTCTGGTGGGCGACATGTTCAGCGAGCTGGCGGACAACACTCCCTATGGCCGCACCCTGCGCCACTGGGACAGAGCCTCCGGCAGCTGGCAGGAAGAGCACACCTTCATCGAACAGCTCAACCGGGGCGATCGTGTCATAGCCCTGGTCAACAGCCTGGGCGGCACCCCGATTTCAGAGCTGTATGGCGTCTATGGCCGCCTCGCAACCCTGTGCGAAGAGGCGGGCATCCATCTGGTGCGCAACCTGATAGGTCCCTACTGCACCGCCCTCGACATGACCGGTATCTCCATCACATTGCTCAAGGTGGACGACGAGCTGATGACCCTGTGGGATGCCCCCGTTCACACCCCCGCCCTGCGTCGCGGCTGTTAAGGAGCCCTTACTCTCATGCTAAGCAAACATCACATCGTCAACTGGCTGCTGGATTGCGAACACATCTTCACCGAGCAGCGTGACTACCTCACGGCGCTGGATACCGACATCGGTGACGGCGACCACGGCCTCAACATGCAGCGCGGCTTTACCAAGGTGGCCGAGAAGTTGCCTGCGGTGGCAGACAAGGATATCGGCCAGGTGCTGAAAACCACCGGCATGACCCTGCTTTCCTCGGTCGGCGGCGCCAGCGGCCCGCTCTACGGCACCTTCTTCATTCGAGCGGCGGCCAGTACGGACGCCTGCCAAAGCCTGAGCCTGAGTCAGCTTGGCAAAATGCTGAGCGACGGAGTCGAGGGCATTGTTTCTCGCGGCCGCGCCGAGCCGGGCGACAAGACAATGTGCGACGCCTGGTGGCCGGCACTGGCCGCCCTGCAACAGGCCCAGCAGCAAGAGCTGTCGCTCAATGATGCGCTGGACAAGGCGGTGGCAGCTGCCGCGGCCGGTACCGAGGCCACCATCCAGATGCAGGCCCGCAAGGGGCGAGCCAGCTATCTCGGCGAGCGCAGCATAGGCCATCAGGATGCTGGGGCCACTTCGACCCTGCTGCTGCTGACCGCCCTGCGTGACAGAGCGAGGTTGTGACATGATCGGAATCGTAGTTGTCTCTCACAGCGCCATGCTGGCGGCCGGATTGAAAGCGCTTGCCGACCAGCTGGGCAGCCCGGCCAAACTGCTGCTGGCGGCCGGGGTCGATGACCCCGACCACCCCATAGGAACAGATGCCATCGCCGTGATGAGTGCGATAGAAGAAGCGGACGACGGCAGCGGCGTGCTGGTGCTGATGGACTTGGGCAGCGCCCTCTTGAGCGCCGAAACCGCCCTCGAACTGTTGCCCTCTGAGTTAAGCGCCCGGGTGCGGCTCTGCCCGGCCTCGCTGGTCGAGGGCACCCTGGCCGCCGTGGTTGCGGCAGGTTCAGGTATGAGCCTCGACGAGGTGGCAGCAGAGGCGCTCGGCGCCCTGGGGCCCAAGCAAGCCATGTTGCCTGCCAGCGCGGCGCAGGTCGCCACTGAGACGGCACCGGCAGCCGATGACGGCTGGCTGCGCTGCGAGGTGGTGGTCGATAACCCCCACGGCCTGCATGTGCGCCCCGCCGCCCGACTGGTGGCCGCCCTCAAGCCCTTTGCCGCTGAACTCAAGCTGCAAAAGGGGGATAAAGAGGCCAATCCCCGCAGCCTGACACGGCTCACCATGCTCAACGTACGTCAGGGAGACAGACTCACCCTGCTGGCACAGGGAGAAGATGCCGAGGCTGCCCTGACCTGCTTCCAGCAACTGGCCGACGAGCGCTTCGGCGACTGATCGCCGCTTACCAGCCTGTTTCAACGCGCGGCACCGACCGAATGGGCCAGCTGCCGCGCCACTTAAAGACGAAGGACTCCCCGGCATAGCCGCCCCTTCGCCCCTGTTAGTTTCAAAAGAAGTCTTATGAACTAGAGAGAGGGATAGAATATGGACCGCATCATCATCAGCCCCAGCAAATACGTGCAAGGCAACGGGGCCCTCGCCAATATCGGCAACTACGTCAAGGCGCTCGGCGCCAAGCCGCTCATTTTGGCTGATGCCTTCGTCACCAAGCTGGTTGGCGACACGGTTGCCACCAGCTTCCACGGCGTGGACATCAAACCGGAATTCGACTGCTTCAACGGCGAGTGTTCACGCCCCGAGATCGACCGCCTGCTGGCCCGCTGCAACCAGACGCCGTTCGACGTCATCATCGGCATAGGTGGCGGCAAGACGCTCGATACCGCCAAGTCGGTCGCCTTCTACCAGAAGGTGCCTGTGGTCATAGTGCCGACCATCGCCTCCACCGATGCGCCAACCAGTGCGCTGGCGGTCATCTACACCCCACAAGGGCAGTTCAGCGAATACCTGATGATCCCGACCAACCCCAACATGGTCATCATGGATACCGGCGTCGTCTCCCGCGCCCCGGTGCGGCTGTTGGTCTCCGGCATGGGGGATGCGCTCTCCACCTACTTCGAGGCGCGGGCCAACAAGGTCTCCGGTTGCCAGACCATGGCCGGTGGTGCCTCTACTCTGGCGGCCCAGGCCATCGCCGAGCTCTGTTACAAGACACTGCTGGCCGATGGCTACAAGGCCAAGCTGGCGGTGGAACAGGGGCTCTGCACCAAGGCGGTGGAGAACATCATAGAGGCCAACACCTATCTGAGCGGTATCGGCTTCGAGAGCAGCGGTCTGGCTGCCGCCCACGCCATCCACAACGGCCTGACCCAGCTGGCCGAGTGTCACCACCTCTATCACGGTGAGAAGGTGGCGTTCGGTACGCTAGTGCAGCTGGTGCTGGAGAATGCGCCGATGGCGGAGATCGAGACAGTGCTGGCCTTCTGCCGCTCAATTGGCCTGCCGACCAACCTGCATATGATGGGGGTCAAGGAGCTGGACATGGCGCGCCTGATGGATGTGGCCAAGGCCTCTACCGCCGAGGGTGAGACCATCCACAACATGCCGTTCAAGGTCACCGCCGAGGATGTGCTGGCGGCCATCGTCACCGCCCACCAGCTGGGGCTGTAACTGCGCCACTACTGACCTTGCCATATAAAACGGCCCCGCAACTGCGGGGCCGTTTCATTTTATACGGGCCGGTTGGCGATGGCTCGGATCGCCGTTAGCCGTGATAGTCGGCGGGATCGATCTCGAGCAGCTTGAGCCGCCGCCAGAGGGTGGTACGGCTGATGCCCAGATGCTGGGTCATCTGGCTCACCTGCCCCTTGCAGGCGTGAGCGCAGCGCAAGATGGCTTGCCGCTCCAGCTCGGCCAGGGTGAGCAGCGGTTGCCCCACCACCTCATCCGCCACCAGCTGATAGCCGTGACGAATGGCTGCAGGCAGCGCCTCCGGCGGGATCAGCCCCTGACCGGAATGAAGCAGCGCATGCTCGACCGCGCTGCGCAGCTCCCCGAGATTGCCAGGCCAGGGATAGGCCAGCAGACAATCGAGGGCCGCCGGACTGAACTGGCGCACCGGCTCGCGCCCCTGCGCCGCCAACTGCTGGCTGATCAGGCCCGGCAGATCCGCCGCGCGCTCCCGCAGCCCCGGCAGCCACAGCTCGCACGCCTGCAGGGCGTAAAGCAGCTGACGACCGAACTGTCCCTCCTGCACCCTCTGCTCCAGCGCCGCGCTGCTGGTCGCTATGATCCGCACCTTGAGCGGCAAGATGCGGGCCGAATCGAAGCGCTGGATGCGGCCGGTCTTGAGCAGTTGCAGCAGCGCCGCCTGCATGGGGGCGGAGAGGCACTCCACCTGCTCTAGCACCAGGGTGCCACCATGGGCCAGCTCGAACTTGCCCGCCCGCTCCTGCCCCGCCTCGTCGGAGCCCATCAGCTCCAGCGCCATCCGCTCGCTCGGCAGCGCCTGACAGTTGAGGGTAATGAGCGGCCCGGCGGCCCGTTCGCTGCCAAAGTGGATCGCCTCCGCCAGCTGGGCCTTGCCCACCTCCTCCTCGCCGCGCAGCAGGATCGGCCCCTGACTCTGGGCCGCCTGCCGGGCGTAGCGCAGCAGCTTGCGCATGGCGCTCGATTCCCCCACCAGCGCCGACAGCTCGGGCACCGTCTGGCGCAGCTGGTGAATGGCCCGCAGCCGGTCGACCGGGTGAAGCAGGGCGATAAAGCTGACCCCCTCCGGCCCCGGCAACGGCTTGAGGCTTATCAGCGCATTGATGAACTCCCCCTCCTGAGTGCCGAGCCGCTCCAGCGTCACCTCCACATGACTCAGTGGCGTCTGCCCCTTGATGGCCAGCTGCAACCGCTGGGGCAACAGCAAATGCTGCTCCAGCGGCTGGCCGAGACAGAGCGCCGGATCGAGTCGCAACCGACGGGCCGCCAGCCCGTTGAGGTAGCGCAGTCGGCCCTGCGGATCCCAGGCCAGCACGCCGTCATCCATGCCATCGAGCAGGGCGTAGAGCTCGCTCAGGTGGTGCTGGGACTCCTGCATCAGGGTCTCCATTTGCAGCAGATGGGCCAGCTCGCGACCGGCGCTGACGGTGAGCGCCAGATCCCCGGCGCTCGCTTCCTCCACCTTGCAGATCAGGGCGATGATGGCTACCTGACGGCCATTGCTGTTGTAGACCGGGCTGGCGCAGCTGTGCCAGGGGTGAAGGGTCTGGTTGAAGTGCTGGGGGCCGCTGACGCAGAGCGGTACCCCCTCCAGCGCCGCTAGATTGATGGCATTGGTGCCGATACGCCCCTCGCTGAAGAAGGCGCCGGGGCCAAACCCCAGCGCCGCCAGTTCCGCCAGCGTATCGGGATGGCCTGTCTGGGCAAGCAGACAGCCGCTTTCGTCGGTGAGCAGCAGGGCGCAGGGGCGCCCCTCCATGAATTCGTAGAGATCCTCGAGGGCCATCTCGCCGGTGGTGAGCAAGTCCCGTTTGCGCTGGCGCAGACTCTGCAAGGTTTGCCCCTTGGCGCTGTGGGGCGGATGCCAGAGGGTGGCGCTGGTCTGGTGGGCGCAGCGCAGCCAGGATGCCTGCAGATAGTCAGGCCAGGGCAGCAGCGGCTGAAGGTCAGATGGCATGGTCACAGCAATATCCGGCAAGATGTGAGCCGACCATTTAACCACGCCAGCGAGCCCGATTCAGTGACCTGCCTCAGAGGCTGGGTAATGCCATTCAGGTCATTGGAAACAGAAGAGCCGCCCGATGGGCGGCTCTTTGTATCAGCTAATTATTGCCAAACCTTCACTCCGCCTTTGGCGGGGCAAGCAGCGGCTCTGCTGCGGCTTGTTCATCTTCTCTCACCCAGGCATCCAGCAGGGTGTAACCCACCGCCAGCACGACCGGGCCGATGAAGAGACCGATAATTCCCATGGTCAACAAGCCACCGATAACCCCCACCAGTATCAGGATGAGCGGCAAATCCGCCCCTCGTTTGATGAGGAAGGGGCGCAGTATGTTGTCCATGGTGCCCGCAAACAGTGACCATACCAGCAGGAAGGTGCCCCAGGTGGTGTCACCGCTCCAGTAGAGATAACCGATACAGGCCAGCAATACAGGGAAGGGGCCGATCTGGGCCACGATCAGCAGGAACATCACCACCACCAGCACCATGGTGTAGGGGATGCCTGCAATCAGCAGGCCGATACCGGCCACGGATGATTGCACCAGAGCGGTCACCACGACGCCCATGGCCACGGCGCGGATCGCCTGGGAGGCGAGCACTGTGGCATTGTCACCGCGCTCGCCAGCAAGGCGGTGGGCGAAGCGGCGAATGCCGGTCGCCACCATCTCACCCGAGTGATAGAGCACGCCGCAGATCCCGACTGTCAGCAGGAAGTGCACGAACAGCAAGCCCAGATTGCCTGCCTGGGAGGCGAGCCAGCGGGCTGTCTGACCGAAGTAGGGGGCCAGCTTGGTAAACAGTACCTGGCCGCCGCTCGCCAGGATCTGCTGCCAGAACTCATACAGCTTGGTGCCCACGAGAGGGATCTGTTGCAGCCAGAGCAGCTCGGGGGGCGGTGAGTGGCTGATGGTGGTGCCCAGCTCGATCAGCATGGGGGCTTGCTCCGCCACATTGGCCAGTGCCATGAACAGCGGAATAACAAACATCAGCAGCAGTACCAGCGTCATGAAGAGGGCTGCCAGCATGCGCTTGCCCCACAGCAGGCGCTGTACCATCCGCATCAGTGGCCAGGTGGCTATGGTGATCATGGTGGCCCACACCAGCGCAGGCAGGAAGGGGCGCAGCACCATGAAGCACGAGATGATGAGAATGCTGAGAAACAGCACCCCCAGCGTGATCTTGGCTAAATCCACTTTTTTCATATTCATAACAATCCCTTGTCGGAGCCGGAGCCCCTGGGTAACGGGTCAGAGTTCATGAGTGAGAGTATCCACCAGAGGCCGGCGCTCAACCAGAGCCCCAGGCAACAATAGAGTAGCCACTGGCCCAGAAGAGTGAGTCCTGAGCTGGTCAGCCAGCCTGGCAGCGACCACAGCAGCGCCCCGAGGGGCAGGCCACCGAGCAGGGTAACCGTCAGCATTCGCAAGTATTGTGTCCGTGCGCGCGCCAAGGGTAGCAGCATGCCGAGCATCAGACCCAGGCTGAACATGGCAAGGCCAGCCAGGGCAGAGGATTGGCTCCACCAGGCGGCCAGTGCGCAGGCAAAGGTCAGACAGATCCAGCTCGGTGGCTTTGCTGAAATACCGGATAATCCGGCGTGAATTGCCAGCATCAGCGCGCCCAGCAGCAGTCCTGCCGCCACGTCCGAGAAGAAATGAACGCCGAGCCAGACCCGGGCCAACCCTGTTGTGACAGCCAGCAAGAGTGCCAACGCTGCGCTGCGCCAGGGATTGGCGGGCCAGCACAGCCTGAGCAGCACGCCCCAGAACAGCAGCGCCGAGGCAGCATGGCCGCTTGGCATGCCAAAGCCCTGTGCACTCTGTTGTGCCAGTGCAGGATCGAGGTGGAAGGGCCTGGGCCAGCCGATACCCTCCTTGACCACGAGCACCATCAGGGCAAGGGTCAGCATGGCCAGCAACAGCTGACGCAGGCGAGGCCAGCCCAGCAGCGGCAGCAGCAAAGGTAACAGGGCAAGCTGAAACGCGGCTGAACCAAACAGATTGCTGGCATCAAGCCAGAGCACGTCAGTACCGAGCCAGCTCTGCAACTGCCGGATCAGCGGGAGCTCTGCCCGGTGCAACTCGTTGCCGTCGGTACTGAAGTCGTGCAGCCACAACACAGGGCTGTCGGGAATGTCGGCCAATTTGGGGGCCAACCAGTCGAGCTGCGCCGGGAAGCGGCGTTGTGCATGTGGCAACTGTGCCGGATCGATCAGCTTGGCATTGAGTATTTCACCGCCGAGGTTGGGGGCCTGCAACAGTGAGACAAAACCCGAGCCTGTTTGTACCCTGATGGGTTGCAGGGCCTGGCAGGCGAACAGGACAGCTCCCTGCCATTGCCCCAATTCACCACTGATCCGGCTTCGCAACCCTGTCTCTTCAAACAGCTCGCGCTGCGCGGCCTGCTGCGGTGTCTCGCCTGCATCTATGTAGCCCCCGGCCAGGCTGTAGCGGGAGGAGACCCTGTCCTGCACCAGCAGCAGTTGTTGCTGATGCTTGACCACGCAGACGGCGGCGGTGGGAGCGGCTGAGGCTGGTTGCACCAGCAGCAGGGCACAAAGCACTAAAAAACAGTAGCGAAACATGGCGCCTGAACTGTGGGTGTGGATGAGCGCAAGGGTCACAGAAATCAGATAGTTGGGCAATGATTTCCTGTCTGGATGCCAGCTAATGGCGGGTTTGGTACACGGCAGCAAGGCGAGGAAGGATTGCCGTGGGGTGAGGCAGTCCCTAGTATTGGCAGCTATGTTATTTTCATGCAGCAAACCTTGGGACCTTCCATGAGACAGTTTGGTTTTTTTCTGGGCATTGCCATCGGTGTCATCCTGATACTGTTCGGCAGCATTGTTATCTTTCAGGCCTTGCCTGCCGCACTGGATGTGCTGGAGATGCCGAGCCGAATCCCGTTCGTGCGTGAGGTCTACACCTGGCTGATGACCAGTGCCAGCGGCCTGACCGGCCAGCTCGAACAGAACTTCCTGGAGGCGTTCCAGACAGTGCTCAAGCTGATCCTGCTCATCACATTCATGTGGGTCTGCGTCAAGCTGGTCAACATGGGGGTGCTGATCATCCGCGCCGGGGTGGATCTCATCCGCACCGCCATCGAGCACAGCGAGGGTGTCCAGACCAAGAAATCCGAGCACGACAGTCACTTCCAGTAACAGTGCGTCGCAATGAAACAGGCCACCTTCGGGTGGCCTGTTTGCATCTGTCTTCATTCAATCAGGGGCAGGTGATCCGCTGGCGGGGATTGCACCACATCCTGATAGCGGGCGATCAGCCGCTTGAATGCCTCTCCCTGTCTGACCTTGTCCAGCGCCTGTTGCAGGCGAGCGACCTGCTGCTTGTCGGCCGCAGGGTTGAAGGCGAAGCAGTTGTCCTGCTCTGCCAGGATGGCAACGGTGACGAAGGTATCAGCTTGAAAGCCCAGCTGTTGGGCTTGATGAAACAGCATCACTTCGTTGCCCGCCACCAGATCGGTGCGGGCCATGATGAGCTGGCGTACCACCTGATCCATCCGCTCCACTGACATCATGTTGGCAGTGCTTACCCCCTTGTTCAGCAGCAGTTGTTCCCCTACATCGGCCTGCATGACACCAATCTGCAACTTGGCCAGATCGGCCTTGCTACTGATCTTGGGGGCATCTTGCTTGCGGCCCACCAAGGAGACCCGGGAGTGGCTGATGGGGCAGACCCAGAGAAAGTGAGGATCTCGTGCTTTGGTGCGAGCTGTTGTGAACAGTACGGCATCCGGTTTCTGGGTCAGCAGGTACCAGGCCTTGGCCCAGGGCATGAAGTGAATGGGTTGCTCCGGTTCCCCCATCTCCTGCCACATCAGTCTCAGCACTTCGACCGCCAATCCAGTGCCTTTGCCCTGCTCATCCTGACCATTGAGCGGCATATTCTGTTCGGAATAGTAAGTGAATGTCGCAGCATGCAACGTCATGGAGAGGCAGTAGCAGATCATCAGGCTGAGCAGACGTGACATGACGGCACTCCTTGCGAAAAATCGTCTTTTCCAGTTTAGAGGGCTATATCGAGAAGTTCATGATTTGCGCTACAAGCATGCGGTTTGCAGCCAAATATGGGGGAGAGGAGGGGAAAACAGGCCATCGTATGATGGCCTGTCCGGATTATTTGAGCAGCGCTTCCATCTCTGCTTCAGCGGCTGCGCGCGCCTGTTCGCTCTGTCGCCGAGCCGCGTCGGCCTGTGCCGCCGCATCAAGGGTGGCCTTGCTGCTGCTCACAGCCTGCTTGGTGGATTCGGCGACGGCCTTGCTGGCCTGCTGCTGCACCGTGGTGGTGGCGCTGCTGACGGCTTGTTTGGCGGGGTCGGCCACGGCCTTGTTGGCCTGTTGCTGCGCCGAGGTGGTGGCGCTGCTGACGACTTGCTTGGCGGGTTCGGCGACGGTCTTGCTGGCCTGTTGCTGCGCCGTGGCGGTAGCGCTGCTGACGGCTTGCTTGGCGGGTTCGGCCACAGCCTTGTTGACCTGCTGCCGCGCAGAGGCGGTGGCGCTGCTGACGGCTTGTTTGGCGGGTTCGGCCATGGCCTTGTTGGCCTGCTGCTGCGCCGAGGCGGTAGCACTGCTGACGACTTGTTTGGTGGTATCCGCCATTGTCTTGCTGGCGCCTTGCTGTATTGAACCCAGCACATTGCCGAGTACAGAGGTGGTCGCTGTGGCCCCTGTCAGTACCTTGTTGGTATCGGTCAGAGCATTGTTGGCACTGGATAGCGCGGTCGCAGCCGGTTTGGCTTGAGCCTGCCAGCCCTGCATCTCGGTTGGCCAGCTCGGTGTCGCTGCCGCCAGATTTTCGCCAAATACCTGAGGAGTTCCATCCCCCTTGAGCAGCATGACGGACATCTGGTTGGTTTGTGAGTTCCACACCATGCCAGCCTGCTTGGCTACATCCGGCATGGGGGCATAGCGGGAGACCACGTAGAACAGCGGGCCTTCCTGCTGCAGCTCGTTGGCTGTCTTGAGCAGTTGCATGGTGCTGTCGTAGTTGGGGCCCAGAATACTGGTCATCCGATCCTTGATGATGGGCTGTTCGAACAGATTGGCTTCGTTGGGATCGAAGCCCACCAGGGGTTTGAGCAGCGCCCACATCAGCTGGCTGGTCGGGCTCATCATCAACAGGGGGGCAACGCAGGCGGACAACATCAGGCTCAGGCAGGCCGCCTGGAGCAACGGCATGATACGCATTGGGATAATATCCAAATAACGATTTGATAAATAAGGTTATATTTGTCGATGGCTGACAAATCTACCGGGGTTTTCCTGCGCCGGTTTTGACGGGCGTGGGCAGGCGCTGGCAGGCTATCATACTGGGTTGGGAATGCCAGCCAGCGCTGGGCTTATTAATCAAGTTTGCGCCTGTTATGGTCGCCCGATACTGGTATCGCGCAAGGAGTGATGTCATGAATCGAATCAAGGGTGGGACGACTTGCCTGTTGATGGCCATGTTGGGGGCGAGCGGTGTGGCAGCCGAACCGGCCAAGGTGACGCGGGCAGAGGTCGGAACCGAGTGGGTGTTGCCGTTGGGATCGCTGCCGGAACGGATTTGCTGGTATCAGGATCAGAAGTATTCGCTGGGTGCCCGAATTCAACAGGGGAATCGCTGGCTGGAGTGTGGCCCGCAAAACGAGCAGGAGACCAATGGCCCACTGGCCTGGCGCTTGCCGCCTCAGGTGACGCCTGTGGCCAGGGCACCGTCGGATAGCGAGACAATTAGCCTGGGCCAGTGAGGCTTTTCTTGATCCAGCTAAAGACATGGACGTGATCTCTATCGCATAATGCGGCTCTTTCCTTCTCTTGGCTGGGACCTAAGAAATGGCTCGTCGCTCTTCCAATACTCAACGTCGTCGCAGTAACTGGTGGTATAAACGCCTGTTGGTACGGGAACGGGCAGAGCGCGAAGCGCGTTCCGTTCGGGATTGATACAGCATTGAAAACGGAGCCTGGGGCTCCGTTTTTTTATTTGCCATTTCAGCTGCAAGACTCGACGTGCGATGGATTCAGTCGTGGGCGGGTCGCTCTTCCTCCCTTTGCCATATCCAACGTCGTCGCAGTCACTGGTGGTATAAACGCCTGTTGGTACGGGAACGGGCAGAGCGCGAGGGCGCTGCGTTCGGGATTGATACAGCATTGAAAACGGAGCCTGGGGCTCCGTTTTTTTATTTACCCTTTCCGCTGCAAGACTCGACGTGCGATGGATTCAGTCGTGGGCGGGTCGCTCTTCCTCCCTTTGCCATATCCAACGTCGTCGCAGTCACTGGTGGTAGAAACGCCTGTTGGTACGGGAACGGGCAGAGCGCGAGGGCGCTGCGTTCGGGATTGATACAGCATTGAAAACGGAGTCTGGGGCTCCGTTTTTTTATTGCCGTTTCTGCTGCAAGACTCGACGCGCCGCGGGCTCAGAATTTATCCCGTGTACTGGAGTTGAAAGAAGGGGGCCCGCCGGCCCCCGTTCTTTTATTGCATCCTGGTCGCTTAGCGTTGCAGCGCAGCCAGTGCCAGCTCCACCCGCTTGGCGTACTCGGGGTCGGCCTGCTCAAGATGCCGGAGCTGGGCGACGACGATGGCGTCATCCTCCACGTTGATGAGGGAGCGTGCCATATTGGCGGCGAGGCGCGAGCGCTGCCCCTCATCCATGATGCGGAACAGCTTGCCCGGCTGGCTGTAGTAATCGCTGTCGTAGTCACGGAAGTCGTAGTGTAGGGCAGCCCCTTCCAGACTCAAGGCCGGTTCGTGCTGCTCGCTCGGCTGCTGGGTGCCAAAGTGGTTCGGCTGATAGTTGGGGCTGGCGCCGCCATTGCTGTCGCTGCGCATGGCGCCATCACGATGGGCACCGTGGTGGAACGGGCAGCGCGGGGCGTTGACCGGCAGCAGACCGTGGTTGACCCCGAGGCGATAGCGCTGGGTGTCGCCGTAGGAGAAGAGCCGTCCCTGCAGCATGCGATCCGGCGAGAAGCCGATGCCGGGCACTACGTTGGCCGGGGTGAACGCAGCCTGCTCCACGTGGGCGAAATAGTTGTCCGGGTTCTGGTTGAGCTCCAGCACGCCCACCGGGATCAGCGGATAGTCGCTGTGCGGCCACACCTTGGTGAGGTCGAACGGGTGGACCTGGTAGCTCTGGGCGTCGGCCTCCGGCATCACCTGCACATAGACCTTCCAGCGCGGGAAGTCGCCCCGCTCGATGGCATTGAACAGATCGGCCTGGCTGGTCTCTCTATCCTGACCGACGGCATTGGCCGCCTCTTCATCTGTGTAGAAGCTGTGGCCCTGCTCGGTCTTGAAGTGGAACTTGACCCAGAAGCGTTCGTTGGCGTCGTTGATAAAGCTGAAGGTGTGGCTGCCGTAGCCGTTCATCTCCCGCAGACTCTTGGGAATGCCGCGATCGCTGAACAATATGGTGACCTGATGCAGGGATTCCGGATGGCGTGACCAGAAGTCCCAGGCGGCGGTGGCGCTGCGCAGGTTGGTGCGCGGATCCCGCTTCTGGGTGTGGATGAAATCGGGGAATTTCAGCGGATCGCGGATGAAAAAGACCGGGGTGTTGTTGCCCACCAGATCCCAGTTGCCCTGCTCTGTGTAGAACTTGAGGGCGAAGCCGCGTACGTCCCGCTCGGCATCGGCAGCACCCTTCTCACCGGCCACGGTAGAGAAGCGCAGGAAGACCGGGGTCTGCTTGCCGATGGCGTTGAACAGGTCGGCCTTGCTGAACTGGCTGATGTCGTGGGTCACGGTAAAGGTGCCGTAGGCGCCCGAGCCCTTGGCGTGAACCACCCGCTCGGGAATGCGCTCGCGGTCGAAGTGGGCGAGTTTCTCCATCAACCAGATATCTTGCATCAGCACGGGGCCACGGGGACCGGCGGTAAGGCTGTTGTTGTTGTCGATGACGGGGGCGCCGTTGGCACTGTGCAGTGTCTTGTCAGTCATGAATGTCTCTCCTTGTTGATAGGGGTCAGCCTACGGATCCCGCTCCTCATGGGCCAATGGGCCTTTCCTAGCCCTTTGATAGGTATCGCAAATGGGTATTGTGGGGGGATGACCCGGCACTGGTGATGAGGCATGATGAAAGTCAGCCAAAGGAGCCCCATATGCAGATCACCGTCCGTCATGCCGAACCCACCGATGCCCCCGCTTTGCGGGATCTCTATGCCATGCCTCATGCTCAGGCCGGTACTCTGCAACTGCCTTATCCAGCGTTGGGGGTCTGGCAGCAGCGGCTGGAAAACAGCGGTGTGGTGGCGCTGGTAGCGGAGGTGGATGGTCTGCTGGTGGGCCAGATCTCATTGCATATGGAGCCCAATCCCAGACGCAAGCATGTGGCCTGTATCGGTATGGGCGTGCGAGATGACTGGGCAGGAAAGGGCATAGGTTCGGCCCTGCTGGGAGCCGTACTGGAAATGGCCGACAACTGGCTCAATCTGCGGCGCATCGAGCTCACCGTCTACCGCGACAACGCCGCTGCGCTGGCGCTCTATCGCAAGTTCGGGTTCGAACAGGAGGGGCTGGCTTGCGGTTATGCGTTTCGCCAGGGCGAGTATGTGGATGCGCTCTACATGGCCAGGATCCGCCCGTGATTGACTACCGTCGCAGACTCATCCCTGTGCTGCGGGCGCTGGAGCAGGATCCGGATCTCTCCATCGAGGCGCTGGCGGATCAGGCCTGCCTCTCCCTCTACCATTTTCACCGGGTGTTCACCGCAGTGGCGGGCGAGGCGCCGGGGGAGATGTGTCGGCGCCTGCGCATGCAGCGGGCTGCCTGGCAACTCTGTTACACGGACGCCAGTGTCACTACCATAGCGCTGGGCGCGGGGTTGGCCAGTTCCCAGGCGTTTGCCAAGGCATTTCGGCGTCACTACGGCTGCACGCCGGGAGAGTTTCGCCGGGACAAGAGCAAGAATGGACACCTGTTGAGCAAGGATGGACACGCCAGCGACCGGCTGCTCACTTATGCTGAAGACCACTCATCAGCAAGGAGCAACACCATGAAAACCATCGAGATGGATGCCCGCACCCTGGCCTATATTCGCGTCACCGGCCCCTATGGCGAAGGGTATGACCCTGTCTGTGGTCAACTGCACCAGTGGGCGAGTACGCGGGGTCTGGCGCAGGGGGAGTGGATTTTCATCTACCACGACAACCCGGAAGTCACGCCGCCGGCCCAGTGCCGCACCGACATAGGTGTGACAGTGCCGGCAGGCACGGTCGGGGCAGGGGAGGTCGAGATCCAGCTTATTCCCGCCGGTCGCTACGCCCAGTCCCGCTACCTCATCACGGACCGCAGTCAGTACGGGCCGCGTTGGCAGGAGCATGTCGGCGATATCGTCGCCGCCGGGTTGGCGTTCGGTGACGGGCCCTGTTTCGAGCTATACCACAGCGTGAGCAATGATCCCTTGCGTGACGACGTCAGCTTCTGCTCCAGCGTTCAACGCTGAAGGGACAGGGGCCGAGTACAGCAAAGCGCAACATTGTGGGTGCAACAACGAGTGCAACAAAAAGAGGAGCCGATATGGCTCCTCTTTTTGACTTCGTTCTGTGCAATGCCGCTCGCGCCGCGCCGTTAGCCCTGCTTCGGCAGGCGATCCTTGCGCGATTTCCACCACCAGCGCAGGCGTACCTGAGAGATAAGCATGCCTGCCAGCATCAGGGAGCAGCCGACGATAGCCCGCTCATCGAGGATTTCGCCAAGCAGCAGCACACCGCCGATGGCGGCGAATACCGTTTCCAGACTGAGGATGATGGCTGCGTGGGCAGGATGGGCACTGCGCTGACCCACCACCTGCAATGTGTAGCCGACCCCGACCGACACCAGACCGGCGTAAAGCAGCGCCTGCCACCCGGCCACGGCACCGCTGACAGTCGGCATCTCTATGGTGAAGGCGACGGCCAGGCTGAGCAGGCCGCACACCAGGAACTGCACACCCGCCAACCGGATCGGCGCGACCCGACTCGAGTAGTGATCCAGTACCAGCAGGTGAATGGCCCAGAACAGGGCGCCAGCGACTTGCAACAGGTCGCCATAGCCTATGGTGAAGTCCTCGGTCACGCTGAGGTAATAGAGCCCTGCCATGGCGATGAGGGCGCCGACCCAGGTATTGGTCCCTGTCTTGTGACGCAGGGCCAGCCCGATCACCGGCACCAGTATGATGTAGAGACCCGTTATGAAACCGGCTTTGGCAGCCGTGGTATAGAGCAGCCCCACCTGTTGCAGGGAGGCGGCACTGAACAGCACGGCTCCGGCGATCAGGCCCCCGGTCAGCAGCAGGCGACGATCGTCGGACTGACCCGCGGGCTGGCGAGACTTGAGCCACCACAGCAGTGGCAGCAGGGAGGCGGCGCCGAGCAGGAAGCGCAGGCCATTGAAGGTGTAAGGCCCCATGTGATCCATCCCCAGGCGCTGGGCGACGAAGCCCAGCCCCCAGATGGCGGCGGCCATCAATAACATCATGTTCGAACGCATACGGATTCATCCCTGAGAAAGTGGCGGGCGCCCATCCTCACGGCGCCAGCCACCAAGATAACCGTGTGCGGGGGGATTTGTCTTTAGCGGCTAGCGAGTTTGGCTCGCCAGGGCGGATCAATGCGAAGAGAGAATGGCTATGCAGGATCCGTATCATCAGCTATCGCGGCTGAATGAAGACGGGTATCACATCAGCTATTGGCGAGGCTGGCCAGCAGAGGGATCAGGGCGAGCAGCAACAGATTGCCGCGCAGGATCCAGATCACCCAGAACTGCTGCTGGATGGAGACCATGGGGGCCCGGCCATGGCGCAGGGAGCGGCGCCAGCGATAGAAGAGGCGGCTGGGGTAACCGAAACTGATGGCCATCAGAAAAAACAGCAGCAGCTTGGTGCGATAGCCAGGGTTGGCGAGCAGTATTGCGGGTTGGTCCGGGTGAGCGAGCACTTGCAAGACACCCGTGATGAAGATGAGTAGCAGGGCCAGCGCTGCCAAACTGTCGGCCAGCAACAGCTTGCGTACCTGCTCGATGGACATGCCGCGCCGGAACAGGAAATACTCGGAAGTGATCGCCCCAGTCAGGGTGATCACGGCGCAATAGTGCAGCGCCATCAGCAGGTCCGGGTTCAGCATCCGTGACAGATCCTTCTGATTAATAACATAATGAGCTTCCTTTTGGACGCCATCCGGTCGGGCTGATATTCTGACATTACATCATGTCTGGTGGTAGCAGGAGTCCTGTTTGGGCAAGCGAGTCGTCTCCAAGAAAACCTGGTCTCTGGTTGCCAGAATGCGGCTGGGTTTGCTGCTGCTGTTCATTCCCGTTTTGATGCTGGGCGGCATCTACTATCTGCACATGGAACGCAGCCTGCAAAACGAGTTGCAGCAGCGTCTGCTCGCCACCAATCACCAGCTGCGCCATGTCTTCATCGAGCCCTATCTCCACGAGATGGAACGACAGTTTACGCTGATCTATGACCAGGTGAAGGTGGACGATATCAGCGGCCCCCGCCTGCACAACACAGAGTCCTACCTGAAGGCCTGGCAGCTTTACAAGGGGGTCATGGCTGACCTGATCTACATCTATGTCGGCACGGCCGAGCGCCAGATGCTGATCTACCCCGAATGGCAGGCAGATGCACAGTTCGATCCCAGGGTTCGGCCCTGGTATCAGCTGGCCAGCCAGCATGTGGGCGAAATGGTCTGGACCGAGCCCTACTACGACTACATCAATGGCAATCTGGTCATAGCGCTGGCGCGGGCACTGACTGACCAGAGTGGCAAGGTACAGGGGGTCTTTGCGGTCGATGCCATTCTGGCGCCTTTCTCGGCCCAGCTGAACCGCCAGGCTGACAATGGTTACCAGATGATCGTCAACCAGTCCGGCAAGGTGCTGGTACACCCGGATCCCGCCCGGTTGCTCAAGCCCATGGACCATCCTCAATGGCTTTCCCGTTTCAATCGGGAGGACGGCATCTTTCTGGACAAGGATTCCCAGTTGTTTGTGGCTTACAGCAAGTTGCCGGAGCGGAACTGGGTGCTCATCAGCGTGCAACCCGCGGCCAGTGTTCAGGCGGTGGTCGACAGGGTCTCCCTCAACGTATTGCTGATGGTGGCGCTGGCCTGTGTGCTCTATGTGATGCTGGCGCTGGTGTGGTCCCGCTATTTTCGCCGCATGCTCAATGAGATTTCCTCCATGATCCGGGCCAGCCGGACCCAACCCGACGATGTGCCCCAGGGGGGAATGCAGGAGCTCAAGCATGTCTATGCCGAGCTGGCCGAGGCGGGCAAGGATTATCACGAGGCCCGCCAGCAGGCCAATCTGGACAAGCTGACCGGTCTCTACAATCGTCGTTTCTTCGACGAGCGTTTGAATCGCCTGCTGATTGAGCGCCAGCCCTTCTGTCTGGCCATGCTCGATCTCGATAACTTCAAGCTGGTCAACGACACCTATGGCCACCAGACCGGGGATGTAGTGCTCAAGCGAGTGGCACAGCTGGGTATGCAACTGCTGGGGGATCACGGTTGGGTCTGCCGTTACGGCGGGGAAGAGCTGGTGGTGCTGATGGCGAATCCAGACATCCACTTCTGCCAGATGTTGCTGGAGCAGTTCCGCAAGGGGGTGGAGTCACTGGATTGGCGTGAACCCGGCCTCAAGATCACCTTCAGTGGCGGGCTGGTGGCCAGCGGCGAGATAGCGCATGGCAAGACCCTGCTGGCGGTGGCCGATGCCGAGGTCTATCACGCCAAGCGCGATGGCAAGAACCGCATCTATCTGGGCAGCCTGCACGAAACGGTCGCCGAGAAGGGGATCCCGCCCAACGACAGCGTGTTGAGCAACGAAGAGGCCTGAAGGCCTCTTCTTCATTCAGCTGGCCAGCTGCCAATGATTTAGCAGGCCAGTTGCCAGTCGAGGGTGGGCCAGTCGTGTTCGGCGGCGACTTGCCGCAGGCCGGGGGCCGGATTGACCGCATGGGGGTGGGCCACGGCCTTCAGCAGCGGCAGATCGTTGTGGGAGTCGCTGTAACCAAAGCTCTCCTGCCAGGGGGCTGCGTCTGTGGCAAACAGCTGGTTGATGCGTACGACCTTGCCCTCCTGAAAACTCAGGGTGCCGCGGGTCTGGCCGGTCAGCCGACCCTCCTCTTCATCCAGCAGTATGGCGACGCAGTGATCCATCCCCAGCATCTGCGCCATGGGCGCCACCAGATGCTCGCCGGAGGCCGAGATCAGCACTAGCGTGTCACCGCGTTGACGATGCCACTCGATGCGTGCCAGCCCTTGGGGGTAGATCCGCTCCCGCAACACCTGCTCGGCGAAGTGGTGGCACTGCTGGCCGAGCCACTGGCGTGATTTGCCCACCAGGGGTTGCAGGGTGAACGCCATGTACTCCTGCATATCCATCTTGCCCTGATGGTAGAGGGACATCATGGCCTGCTCCTCGGCGATCATGCCCGCCGGGGCCAGCTCCTGAGCCACCATGTACTCCAGCCAGAGGCTGGCGGAATCCCCGGCAATCAGGGTCTCGTCCAAATCAAACAGTGCCAGCGCCATGCCTGCTCCTAGCTATCCATAACTGTGATGATTGACGGGCGGTATGTTGGCCGCTCGCCGCTTTAAATGGGGCGTAATCCATCGCTTATGCTACCTCACACAGCTGATCCCGGGCCACCGCCAGGGTAACGGCCGTGCCCACCGGCAACAGATCGCGGGCCGAGCGATTGAGGGTATCCACCGTCAAGAGCCCTGCTTCGCACTCCACCTGATAGCGGATGATGTTGCCGAGCAACTGCTGCTGGCGAATGACGCCGGGTAGGCAGGGATCAAGGCTCTGCGCCCCGGCGGGGAGCAGGGTGATGGACTCGGGTCGCAGCGCCAGGGTGCCGTGAAAACGGGGGCCGAACAGTGACTTGGCCTGCTCGGGGGCCAGCAGGTTGTAGTGGCCGATAAAGCTTGCCACGAACTCGCTGGCAGGCTGGGTGTAGATCTGCTCCGGGCTGCCGCTTTGCACTATCTCCCCCTTGTTCATCAGGAACACCCGATCCGACATGGTCAGCGCCTCTTCCTGATCGTGGGTGACGAAGATGGTGGTGAGCTCGAGCCGCTGCTGGATCTCGCGGATCTGCAATCGCAGGCTGCGGCGGATGCGGGCATCCAGCGCAGAGAGGGGTTCATCCAACAGCAGGATCCGCGGCCGTACCACCAGGGCCCGGGCGAGGGCGACCCGCTGGCGCTGGCCGCCGGATAGCTCGCCCGGATAGCGGCGCTCGAAGCCATCCAGCTCCACCAGGCTGAGGGCCTCCTGCACGCTGGCGGCCAGCTCCCGTCCCGGCTGGGGTTTCATTTTCAGGCCGAAGGCCACGTTGTCCCACACCGTCATGTTGGGGAACAGGGCATAGCTCTGGAACACCATGCCGATACCACGCTTCTGGGGCGCCTGCCAGGTGATGTCCTCACCGGCCACCCGTACCTGACCGCCATCGACCGGCGTCAGTCCGGCCAGCGCCCGCAGCAGGGTGGATTTGCCGCAGCCGGAGGGGCCGAGCAGGGTCACCAGCTCCCCCTTGCGGATACCGAATTCGATCCCTTCGAAGACCTTGGTCTCGCCGTAGGATTTGTGCAGTTGGCTTACTTCTAGATGGAACATATGGGATCACCGATGGAATCTGTTCGCCGCCCAGGTGAGCAGCAGGGTCAGCAGGAAGTAGCTCATCACCAGCGCGCTGGTGAAGTGGCCCGAGGTGGCGCGCATGTTGTAGAGATAGACCTGCAGGGTTTCGTAACGGGTGCCCACCAGCATGTTGGCAAACACGAACTCACCGAGCAGGAAGGAGAGCGACAGAAACAGCGCCGCCAGCAGCCCCTTGCGCAGATTTGGCAGCACCACCAGGGCGAAGGCGCGTGTGCTGCTTGCCCCCAGCAGGTGGGCAGCATCCATCAGATCCCGGAGCGGCACGCCCTGCAAGCTGTTGGCCAGGGCCCGATACATAAAGGGGAGCACCACAGTGAACCAGGTGCCTACCAGGATCCAGGGCGTACCGATAATCGGCAGCGGGCCGTCGGCGTAGATCTGCAACAACCCCACCGAGGAGACCACGGGCGGCACCGCAAAGGGGAGCAGGATCAGCAGGTTCATCCAGGGATCCAGCTTGGGGAAGTAGTAGGCCACCACCAGCACGGTCGGGACCAGCACCAGGGTGCCCAGCAGCAGGGTGGCGAAACAGACAAACAGGCTGCGGCCGAAGGCAGCCAGGAAGCGCGGGTCCCCCCACAGTTGCAGATACCACTCCAGCGTGAAGCCGTCCGGCAGCAGGGTTGCCCCCCAGCGGGTGGAGAGGGAGTAGAGCAGGGTCGCCAGCAGTGGCAGCAGCAGAGTTGCCACCAGGATGCTCAGCACCCAGCGCGGCCAGCTTGGTTGGAGTTCACTCATGGGAATTTCCCTTCGCATGGTAGCTGCGCTTGAGCAGCCATTGATTTGCCGCCGTCACCACCCCTAGCAGCACCATCAGGATCACCGCCAGCGCCGCCGCCAGATTAGGTTCGAGGAAGATGTCGCCGGAGACCAGACTGGCTACCCGTATGGTCACCAGGTTGAAGTTGCCCGTGGTGAGGGCATAGGCCGAGGCATAGGCTCCTACCGCATTGGCAAACAGTATGATGAGAGTACCGAGCAGTGCCGGCGTCAGCACCGGCAGCGCCACGTGCCACACATACTGCCTCTTGCTGGCCCCCAGCAGGGCGGCGGCCTGGGGCCAGTCATCCTGCAGTGCATCGAACGCCGGGTAGAGCAGCAGCAGGGCGAGGGGGATCTGGAAATAGGTGTAGATGAGGATGAGACCAGCCCCTGAGTAGAGGTTGAAACCGTCGATCCAGCCCCAGGATTTGAGCAGCAGTGTGATGGCGCCGTTGATGCCGAGAATGATGATGAAGGCGAACGCCAGCGGCACACCGCTGAAGTTGCTGGTCATGGTGACAAACGCCAGCAGGGCTCGCTTGACCCGCTCACCGCTTTGGCGCAGCGCCGCTGCCCCCAGGGTGCCGATGGCAAGCCCTGCCAGGCTGGCGATACCGGCGATGCGCAGCGAATTGGTGAAGGATTGCAGGTAGAAGGGGGAGCTCAGGATCTCCCGGTAATGATCCAGGCCCCAGCCATCCGGGGTTTGAAAGCTGCCCACCAGTACCCACACCATGGGGGCGAGCTGGAACAGTATCATCAAGAGGAAAAACGGCAGCAGTACCAGCGCAGGCAGCCAGTGGCGACGGGCTTGACGCGGGATCACGGCTTGATCCGGCAGGATCCTTGTGGCGGCAGAGAGCATCAGTGCACCTCGCGCAGGCAGGCAGCCTTGAGCAGCGGCAGGCCGCTAGGCTTGTCATGGGCAACGCCAAGCAAGTCGGCCATCAGGCCGCAGAGCTGGGTTTGTTGCAAGGCCGGTCCGGCAGGCCACTGAGCCACAAAGGCATCGCCAAACAGCCAGAGCGGCACAGTGCGCTCCTCGGGCAAGGTGCCGCCGTGGCTCAAGTCGTTGTTCATGCCGTGATCCGAAGTGATCACCACCTGATACCCCTCCGCCAGCCACTGGGGCAGCAGATCGGCCAACAGGCTGTCCATCCGGCGCGCCTGATTGCGGTACTGGCGCGAATCGAGGCCAAACTTGTGGCCCGCATCGTCCACCCCCATGGGGTGGATCAGCAGAAAATCGGGGTCATGTTGGGTTCGCAGCCACTCCCCATCCATCAGCAGATGGCTGTCGGGGTAGTTGTCATCCCAGTAGAAGCAGCCGTGCTGGATAGGCAGCTGTTCGTCATGGGTATAGCGATCCCGCAATGCGAGCCAGGGAGTGCAGTTATAGAGTTCGCTCACCCAGTAATAGGCCGCGGCTGCCGTGCGTTTGCCGCCGGCTCGGGCGAGATGGAAGATGGATTCATGCTGGCTCAAGCGACTGACACCGTTGTGGGTGATGCCGCTGGCCACTGGCGGTACGCCGGTCAGGATGCACTCGTAGAGCGGCCGGGAGAGGGAGGGCAGGGCACAGCTCAGGGTCGTATACAAGCCGCGATCCGCCTCCACCATGCCTGTGAGGTAGCCCATTGTGTGGGCTACCTCGGCAGACAGGCCATCCACAAGTACCACTATCACCTTGTGTTGCACTGGATACCCTTACTGCATGTTGATCATGACGGTTTCCTGCCACTGGCGCGGCAGAGCCTTGGAGCTCTGCTCCCAGGCGGCATGATCCTGCACCGGCTTGGCATTGGCATACTGCTCGGCAGGCAACAGCTTGGCTTTCACGTCATCCGGCAATACCACATTGCTGCGGATGGGACGGGCGTAGCCACGGGCCAGGTTGATTTGACCTGCGTCCGAGAGGATGTATTCCCGCGCCAGCTTGGCGGCGTTGGGGTTCTTGGCCCACTTGTTGATGATGGTGGTATAGCCGGCGATGACGGAGCCGTCGTTCGGGATAACCACATCAAACTTCTTGGGGTCTATCTTGTCGCGGTAGTTGAGCGCGTTGAAGTCCCACAGCACGCCCACTTCCACTTCACCCTTCTCGATATTGGCGATGGAAGGGTCGTTCAGGGAGAGGCGTCCCTGTTTGGCCAGCTGGCCGAACAGCTCGAGCGCGGGTTTCAGGTTTTTCTCGCTGCCGCCGGTGGCATAGGCCGCCGCCAGCACGCCGTTGTTGGCCTGGGAAGCAACACCCACATCACCCAGGGTCACCTTGTAGTCACCGCCGAGCAGGGATTGCCAGCTGGTGGGGGCGGCCTTGACCAGATCCTTGTTGATCAGGAAGGCGATGGTGCCGGTATAGGCCAGCATCCAGTGACCGTCCGCATCCTTGGCCCAGTTTGGAATGTCTGCCCAGGTGGAAGGTTTGTAAGGCTGGGTAACCCCCTGCTTGACCGCGACCGGACCGAAGGCACCGCCCACGTCACCGATGTCGGCGGTGGCATTGACCTTCTCGGCGGCAAACTTGGCGATCTCCTGCGCCGAGCTCATGTCGGTATCCTGATGCTTGATGCCGTAGATATTGCCCAACTGCTGCCAGGTGTCCTTCCAGTTGGCCCAGCTGTCGGGCATGCCGATGCTGTGGAGCTGGCCTTCGCCGCGGGCGGCCTTCTCAAGATCCGCGATATTCTCGGCGGCAAACAGTGGTTGGCTGATGGCCACCAGGGCCAGTGCACTTGCGATCACGCTTTTCATCATCCCATCCCTCTGGACTAGGTCAGTTAAGGTTCGAGAGGGATGCTAGAGGGGGAATATGACGGTGGCGGGGCGTTTTGATGGCAGTTTGATGACAATTGGGCTGTCACGGCACTGTCATCCAGACGGGTTACAACTCAGGGCCAATAGACGCTGGTCTACTCCAGCGGTGAACAAACCTGAATGACCAAGGGATGTGACAGTGACTGAGTTGCGATTGAGCGAGCAGGGTATGGCCGCTGGCCGGAGCCCCTCCAAGTGTGAACAGATTTGCCAGACCCTGCGCCGCTATATCGGCAGCGGCCAGCTGGCGGCGGGGCAGCAGCTGCCCGCCGAACGGGCCTTGAGCGAGCGCTTCGCCACCACCCGCATCACCATCAAGGAGGCACTGTCGAGCCTGGAGGCGGATGGCCTTATCTACCGGGCCGAGCGGCGCGGCTGGTTCGTGGCACCGCCCAGACTTACCTATGATCCCGCCATCCATACCCATTTCCACCAGTGGATCGGCGAGCAGCAGCGAATCGCCGAGACCCGGGTGCTGGCCCACGGCAGCGTCCTGGCCAGCAGCGAGTTATGTCACTGGATGGGGCTGGATCCCTTCACGCCGCTTTACGAGATCCGCCGCCTGCGCCTGATCGACGATCGTCCCGTGCTCCATGTCAGCCACCATCTGCTGGCCAGTCGTTTTCCCGATATCGCCAGTGCGCCGCTGGCCAGCTCCCTCACCGAGCTTTATCAGCAGCGCTATGGCATAGGCCAGGGCGGGGCCAGCCTCGAGATCACCCCCTCGGCAGCGCGGGGCACCATAGCCCGCTCCCTCAATCTGGCGGAAGGGAGCCCTGTGCTGCGGCTGGTGCGGGTCAACTATGACGAGAGAGGGGGGCTGGTGGATTGCGATATTGAACACTGGCGGCCGGATGCCATACGTATCTGTCTGGATACGCGGGTGTTGCAGCCGGTCGCTGGCAGATCGCAGACAGTTCAACTCACAGACTAAAGGGGCGCCAGAGCACAGACGGGCACAGTGGCCATCCGTATCTGTCTGGATATGCGGGTGTTGCGGATAATGGCAGCAAGACGGTCTGAAGTGCCGCTATCAAGCTGATCAAATCAGACGGATCCCGCAGGATCCGCCGGGATCAGTTGTCGATATTGGGGATCAGATCGTCGAAGCTCTGATAACCGCAGTCCGCCAGCTGCAGCGACATTGTGTAGGTCTTGCTGCCCTCCCGCTGGCCGATGGCGGGGCGGTTGAGCTTGAGTTCCTGATGCCAGTACTCCTTCATCCGCTCGATCAGTGCCATGGCCTCGCTCTCGTCCAGATGAAGCTGGCACAGCGCCATGTAATTGTTGGACTTGTGCATGTTCTCCACCAGATAGTCCCCCAGCACCGACATGGCCTGGCGCGCCTGCTGGCGGGCGAAGCGACTGTGCTGCTCGAAGCTGATGCGCTCGCTGATGAGGAAGTGGTAGCTGTTGTCGATGCCGAGCTGCAAGATGCCGAGCTTCTCCAGTTTACGCAGGTAGAGGTAGCAGGAGGCATCGGTCAGGCTGTACTCCCGCTTGAGATCGATCAGGGTCTTGTCGCGCCAGAAGATGTTGGCGAGAAAGGCATAAAGCCCCGGCTCCTTGTGAAACGCCTCGTCCTGCTCCTGGGTGAAGACGGCCCGGCGGCTCTGGGCATCCTGGGTACGGTCCAGCAGCTCCTCGAACGAGAGTCCCACCAGGTGGCAGATCTCCAGCAGAGTATCGAACGGCAGGGAGGGCTTGTTCATCATGCGTTTGACGGTGGCGATGGAGACGCCCATGGCTTCTGCCAGGGTCTGATAGCGGATCCCCTTGTCGGTCAGGGTCTTCTTCAGGGTGTCGAGAATGTGGTTGGCCAGGGTCTGGCTATAGGTCATGCAACTATTCCTTTATCTGCATCTTTATGTTGTGTCAGAAACTGAGTTCTTTTCTGGTTATGGGCTCAGATATTGACACTTAAAAAAACCAGAGGAAATAAACCCGTTGAAAACGATTGAAATGGCCAGACCAGTTAGCGATGAAGGTTGCAGATAGTGATACTCAGCGGTGCATATCCTTCAACCGTTCAACATTTTACTGGTGATGCATAAAACATCGCGCATAATTCAAAACGAATCGGATTCAAGACCTTCCTGGTTGAGAAAACGATTGTTTGCTTCCAATTTAAGGGTTTTTTAAACCGCAAGGTTTTTATTCTTTCCTGGCATTGAGCGGAACTCGCAAGAGGTCCGCTTTTTTTCTTTTCCCCGAATTTGAGCCCGCCGTCAAGCAGAGGCGATCGCCGCCTCCGTTTGTCATGCTGAGTGTTCCCCCTCTTACTCTCCCTTGCAGGGAAACAGTTTGGGGATCTCCCGCACCAGCCAACTCTTGGCCTTGCCCATGGTATCGCGCCGCCAGGCCAGCACGACCTGGATCTGGTGACGATATTCGGGGCTGATCACCTTGAGCCGGCCGGCCTTGATGTCCTCTTCTATCCAGCTCAGTGGCATGGTGCCGACGCCGATCCCCGCCAGCAGGGCATCACGCTTCTCTGTCATTGTGCTGACGGTGAGGCGTGGCTGTTTGTCGAGCAGGCGATAGGTGAGCACGGGTTTGCGCAGTGCAGAGTCGGCTACCGCTATGGCGCGGTAGCGGCGCAGCGTCTCGTCCGCCAGGGGCTCGGGCTCCCGGTGCAGTGGGTGATCCGGGTGGGCGACATAGAGCATCACCTCTTCCTGCAGCGCCTGATGTTTGATGCCGGTCATCATGATGTCAGGGTTGAGAGAGGAAATGAGCAGGTCTGCGCGGCCATCTTCCAGACACTCCCAGCTGCCCGCCAGCACTTCGGCGCGAAACCTCAATCGGGTATCCGTCAGCTCGGCCAGTCTTTCAACCAGGGGATAGAGCGCCTGTACCGGCACCAGGGCATCAACGGCTATGGTGATGTCGGTTTCCCAGCCCCGGGCCAGCGCCCGGGTTTCGCCCACCAGATGTTCGGCCGCCTCCAGCAGAACCCGGCCCCGCTCCAGCAGCATGCGGCCGGCCGGGGTGAACTTGGTTCTGTGGCCGCTGCGATCAAACAGCATGGCGTCCAGCTCGTCTTCCAGCTTCTGTACCGTGTAGCTCAGCGCCGAGGGGACCTTGCCCAGCTCGTCGGCGGCCGCCGCGAAGCTGCCACGGCGATCGATGGCGTCCAGCACCCGGATCGCCTCCAGGGTCAGCGCCCGTTCCTTGTTCGATTCCTTGGCCATTTCATACCTTCAATTTTTTTGAACATGTTTGCCAGTTTATCTCGCTAACAACTTAGGCCAAGTCACTTTAATATTCAATCAACGCTTAGGCAGGAAGGCCTAGCGGCCAAATAAAAGGTAGTTCCGGGCTGTGACATCGTAAATCAGGATGTCTGACTTCGGTGAAAGAACAACACACTATTTGAATAACCTCTTGCACGGATGCATTGATTCTGGCCAAACCGGCCCAGGCAATGACACAAATACCAAGAGAGTAAATGAACATGAAAAACGTAATCAAGATGTTGGCCGTTGCAGGCCTGATGACCGCAGGTTTTGCACAGGCTTCTGTTCCTGCCGACCTCAATGCCGCACCGGGCGTGCTGTTTGTAAACTGGCATGCAACCGCTGCGATGGATGGCAAGGCCAACCCCATGCTGGAAGTGCGCGATGAGTCCGGTGATCTGGTTGCCTCTGTCCACGCCAATCTGATGGGCGCTCAGCAGGTGAAGATACCAAGCCGCACTCAGGGCAACCTGACCGTCAGCCTGGGTGATCAGAGCAGTGACTACCGCATCCCGTTCGGTCTGGGTGACGGCCGCCAACGTTAATCGACCTATTTGGTACGTGAGGAGCACACCATGATGCAATTGAGAGCCGCAGAAGCGCGCGGCAAGGCCAACTTCGGCTGGCTGGATGCGCGCCACAGTTTTTCGTTCGGGCACTACTATGACCCGGACTGGATGGGACACTCGGTGCTGCGGGTCATCAACCAGGATCTGGTGTCACCCGGTGGCGGCTTCGCCACTCACCCTCACGCCAACATGGAAATTCTGACCTGCGTACTGAGCGGCACCATAGAGCACAAGGACAGCCTCGGCCACGCCGAGCAGATACCGGCAGGGGATTTCCAGCTGATGAGCGCAGGGTCCGGCATCCGGCACAGCGAGTACAACCCCTCGCAGACGGAGCCGCTCTCCCTGTTGCAAATCTGGATCGAGCCGAACGAACACGGCACGGCCCCCGGTTATCAGCAGAAGAAGATTGAAGCCAACCCGGGATTGACGCTGGTCGCATCACCGGATGGCGAAGCAGGATCCTTCAGGATCCGCCAGCAGGCCCGTGTATGGCAGTTGCAGCTCGAACCCGGCGAGAGTCTCACCTGGGCGCTGGCTGGCCGACACGGTTATCTGCAGATGATTTCAGGGGAGCTGACCGCCAACGGTCTGGCTGCCCGACCCGGCGACGGGGTACTCAGTCGTGATGAACCCAAATGGGATCTGGTGGCAACGAGTGCCAGCCAAGCCCTGTTATTTGACCTACCCTGAAGCAGTCAGCGGTGATTTGACGTAAAACGAGGAATTTGAAATGGACAAGATGAAAGATATGGCACTGCTGGTGGGTCGTGTACTGCTGGCGCTGATGTTTGTGATGGCAGGCTGGAGCAAGATCGGCGGTTATGCCGGTACTCAGGGTTATATGGAAGCCATGGGCGTACCCGGGTTCATGTTGCCGCTGGTAATTTTGCTTGAGCTGGGTGGTGGTCTGGCGGTGGTCTTGGGCCTGTTTACCCGCAGCATCGCCGTATTGCTGGCCGGTTTTACCCTGATGGCCGCCTTTATTTTCCACTATCAGCCTGCGGATCAGATGCAGATGTTGATGTTTATGAAGAACGTCTCGGTGGCCGGTGGTTTCCTGGCCCTGGCGGCGGCCGGTGCAGGGGCCTTCAGTCTGGATGCCCGCCTCGGCAAGAACTGGTAATACCCGGATAGCGAGAGTTTTCCAACGCCTTTTGGCCGGTGCAACTGCACCGGCTTTTTTGTGCCCGGGACAAATGTGCGACCACCCGCATATTCTGCCGCCGGCGCCATCAGGGGCAACAAGCGCCTTTTGCATCTTCCCCCCCGATCCCTGACAATCTCATTTCGTGTGAAGTGACGGGAATCGCTCATCTTTTTCCGTGCTCACCCCCTCGTTTGAATTGGCGGGAGTCGTCCATGTTTACCCTTTACCACTCCAATCATCTGGATCTGCTCAAGGAGCTGCTGGTCAACCACATCCGGCAGGCACCTCTCGCTCACCCTTTCGAGCAGGAACAGATCCTGGTGCAGAGTCCTGGCATGGCCCAGTGGCTCAAGCTGGAACTGGCCAAGGCATTCGGCATCGCCGCCAATATCGAATTTCCGCTTCCCGCCAGCTTTATCTGGGAGATGTTCACCCGGGTGCTGGCGGATGTGCCGCGCCAGAGCCCCTACAACAAGGGCGCCATGAGCTGGCAGCTGATGACCATTTTGCCCGCCCTGCTGGGCAGGCCCGCCTTCGCACCGCTCGCCGCCTATCTGGGCGGTGGGGATGAGCAAGATCCTGCCGGGGATCCCGAACAGGTGCGACTGTGGCAGCTCTGCCAGAAGGTGGCGGATCTGTTCGACCAGTATCTGGTTTACCGGCCTGACTGGATCGCTCGCTGGGAAGAGGGGGAAGGGCTGGTCGGAACAGGGAGTCAGGATCTGGCCGGAGTGAGTGGCCAGGATTGGCAGCCCGAACTGTGGCGCGAGCTGGTGGCCCGCACCCTGGCACTGAGCCCCAGCGGCTACCACAGAGCCAACCTCTACGAGGAGTTCATCCACGAGCTGCAACGTACCCGGGATCTGCCGGGCAAGCTGCCCCAGCGGGTCTTCGTGTTCGGCATCTCGGCGCTGCCGCCGCGCTATGTGGAGGCGCTGCTGGCCCTTGGCAGCCGACCGGAGGTGGAGGTGCACCTGTTCGTCACCAATCCCTGCCGCTACTACTGGGGGGATCTGCTCGATCGCAAAACCCTGGCGCGGCTGGAGAACAAGCTCAAACCGGGCACGGACCTCGACACCCTGCAGGGGCCCGCCAACCCGCTGCTCGCCTCCATGGGCAAGCTGGGGCGTGACTATCTGCACCAGCTGATGGAGCTGGAGGTGCCACAAATCGAGGCCTTCGTCGATATCGACGAGGTGGACGCCAGTGGCAATGTCAGGCTGCTGCGCGCCATCCAGAAGGATGTGTTGGAGCTGGGTTCGCGGGGCGAGGGCCAGTTCGATCTCGACAGCAGCCACCACAAGAGCCCCATCAGCCCGGCGGATGGATCCTTGCAGATCCACGCCTGCCACGGCCCGATGCGGGAACTCGAAGTGCTGCACGACCGGCTGCTGGCGCTGTTCGAGCAGGACTCGTCCCTCACCCCGAAAGATGTGGTGGTGATGATGCCGGATGTGAACAGCTACGGCCCCTACATTCAGGCGGTGTTTGGGGCGCGGGGCCAGATCCCGTTCGCGGTATCGGATCGGGCGGCGAGTCAGGAGAGCCCGCTGCTGCAAAGCTTTCTCGCCCTGTTGCACCTGCCGAGCGCCCGCCTCGGCGCCGGTGAGCTGCTCGCCATTCTCGAGGTGCCCGCCGTGCTGCGCCGCTTCGAGCTGGATGACGACGAGTTCAACCAGCTGCGGGTCTGGGTGCAGGAGACCGGCATCCGCTGGGGGTTGGATGATGCCTACCCCGTCCGTTTCGATCTGCCGCCCATGTCCGGCAACAGCTGGCTGTTCGGCCTGCGCCGCATGTTGCTGGGCTTTGCCATGGGGGATGGGGAGCCGGTGGCGGGCATGTCGTTCTGCGCCGATCATGGTGCAGGGCAGCAGGGCGCTGTGGCCAGCATATTGCCCTATGCCGAGATCGAAGGTCAGCAGGGCCTGGCCCTTGGCAAGCTGGCCTGGTTTGTCGACTCCCTGGCGGAGTTTCTGCCTCGTTTGCAGCGTGAGCAGAGCCTGCCCGAGTGGTCAGCCTGCCTCCTTGATTTGCTGGATCGCTTCTATCTGGCCGACGAGGAAGAAGAGCGCCTGCTGCAACTGATCCGCAGCCAGCTGGCCGAGTGGCAGACCCAGCTCGGCGAGGCCCGCTTCGATCAGCCCATCACCGCCGACCTGCTGCAAGATTACCTCGGCAAGGTACTGGGGGAGTCCCGCTCCAGTCAGCGCTTCCTCGCCGGTCAGGTCAACTTCTGTACCCTGATGCCGATGCGCTCCATCCCCTTCAAGCAGGTCTGCCTGCTCGGCATGAACGACGGCGTCTACCCGCGTACTCTCGCTCCCATGGGGTTCGATCTGATGGCGGTGGCGTCGCGGCGCGGGGATCGCTCGCGCCGCGATGACGACCGCTACCTGTTCCTGGAGGCGCTGCTCAGCGCCCAGCAGGGGCTCTATATCAGCTATCAGGGCTTCAGCGCTCAGGACAACAGCGACAAGGTGCCGTCCGTCTTGCTGGCGGAGCTGATCGATTATGTACGTCAGGGCTTCGTGCTGGCGGGGGATGAGGCGCTCGACGACGAGACCTCCGGCGAGCGGCTGCTCAAGCACCTGGTGGTCGAGCACCCGCTCACCCCCTACAGCCGCAGCTACTTCTATCCGGAAGCAGAGTCCCGCCTCTTTACCTATGCCGCCGACTGGCTGCCCGCCCTCAATCCGGTGCGTGGTGCCGCCAACTTCCAGAGTGGCGAGCTGCCATTGCCGCCCGAATGGGGGAGAGAGCAGGGGCTGGAGCTGGCGGAGCTGCTGCGCTTCTATCGCCAGCCCGCCAAGTATTTCCTCAACCGCCGCCTCAAGGTGTGGTTTGAACTCAACGAAGCCAATATCGAAGACAGCGAGCCATTCGAGCTGGACGGTCTGCAGCACTATCAGCTCAAGGCCCTGCTGCTCGATTCCCATCTGGCCGAGGGTGACAGTGCGGTGCGGCGTGAGCGGTTGCAGCTCACCGGCCTGCTGCCCCAAGGCTGGTTCGGCAGCCTGCTGCTGGATGATCTGGACGCCGAGATGGGCAAGCTGGCGGAGCGCCTGCGCCCCTGGGTCAGTGAAAAACAGGCGGTGGAGATCGATATTTCCCTGGCCCAGGGCCAGCTGCAAGGGTGGATCGACACCCAGAAGGGGCGCTTGCTGGTGGTGAAACCCGGCAGCTTCAACGGCAAGGATCTGCTGCTGGGCTGGATCCAGCACCTCTGCCTCTGCCTGAGCGACGCTCCCGGTGACACCCTGCTGTTCGATGCCAAACAGAGTCTGCGGCTGCCCAAGCTCTCGGCCGATGAGGCGCGGCCCAAGTTGGCGGCGCTGGTGGCGCTCTGGGCGCAGGGGATGAAGCGGCCGCTGCCGTTTTTCCCCAACACCGCCTGGGATTGGCTCAAGGCGATGGAGAAGGAGCCTGACAAACCGGATGCCGCCGACAAGGCGGCCATCACCCGTTTCAACGGCGGCTGGATGGTGACCGGTGAGGGGCAGGATGTTTACGTTGCCCGCTGTTTCCCCGAACTGGATGAAGCCGTGCTGAGCCAGTTGCAGGTGCTGGCCCGCGAGCACCTGACCCCGCTGCTCAAGACCCTGGAGGAGCTGAAATAATGGCTAACCCGCTCAATACCCTGCGCTTTCCCCTCCACGGTGAACGACTGATCGAAGCCTCTGCCGGTACCGGCAAGACCTACACCATAGCCGGTCTCTACCTGCGGTTGCTGTTGGGTCACGGCCCGCTTATCGAAGAGGGGGCGGATGCCGGTCAGCCCAGCGCCCACGAACGGCCACTCTCTGTGACCGAGATCCTGGTGGTGACCTTTACCGAAGCGGCCACCGCCGAACTGCGCGGGCGGATCCGCGCCCGCATCCACGAGGCGCGCCTCGCGTTTTTGCGTGGTGAGAGCAAGGATGTGCTGCTGACCCAGCTGCTTGAAGAGGTGGAGGACCACGAACTGGCGGCCCGTCGCCTGCTGGCCGCCGAGCGGCAGATGGACGAGGCGGCTGTCTTTACCATCCACGGCTTCTGCCAGCGGATGCTCAAGCAAAACGCCTTCGAGTCGGGCGCCCTCTTTGAAACCGAATTTCTCACCGATGACAGCCAGCTCAGGCTGCAGGCGGTGAGTGACTACTGGCGCGCCGAGTTCTATCCGGTGGATAAAACCCTGGCCAGTTCGGTGCGTGCGCTCTGGCCGAGCCCCGCCGCCCTGCTGCGGGAGATGAGCAGCTGGCTCGACAACAGCGAGCTGGAGATACTGCCTGCGCTGGGGGATGAGACTCTTGCCGCTCGTCATCAGGCGGCCATGGCCCGTATCGAGGCGGTGAAAAATGGCTGGCTGGCGCAAGGGGACGAGATCCGCCGCCAGACAGAGGGGCAAATCAAGCTCTATACCGGCAAGAACTACGAAGGCTGGCTCGCCAAGATCGGGGACTGGGCGCAGGATCCGACCAGCGGTTATAACCTGCCCAAGGATCTCGAGCGCTTCGGCCAGGAAACATTGGAGGCCAAGCTGAGCAAGGGGAAGGCGTTACCAACCCTGCCGCTGTTCAGCCAGATCGACGAACTGCTGGCGAGCCGCCCCGGTATTCGTGACCTTATCCTGCAACGGGCGGCCAGGGTGGTGCGCAGCCGGATGCAGGCGAGCAAGCGGCAGGCTCATCAGCTCTCGTTCGATGACCTGCTCAAGGATCTCGACGGGGCGCTCGGCTCCAGTCTTGGCGAGCGGCTCTGCGATCGGATCCGCGCCACCTATCGGGTGGCGATGATCGATGAATTTCAGGATACCGACCCCCAGCAGTACCGCATCTTCCACCGGCTTTACGGCGGTCACAAAGACACGGCGCTGTTGATGATCGGTGACCCTAAACAGGCCATCTACGGCTTTCGCGGCGCCGACATCTTTACCTACATTCAGGCGCGGCGAAATGTGAGCGCCCACTACACCCTCGGGCGCAACTGGCGCTCCAGCAGTGCGCTGGTGGGGGCGGTCAACGGCCTGTTCGAGCGGGCCAAGGATCCCTTCATCTACGAGGCGGATATCCCCTTCCTGCCGGTGGATGCCAAAGGAAAAGATGAATCGCTTCTGATCGATGACCAACCTGCACCCGTGCTGCACTGCTGGCAGCTGACCGGTCAGCCCACCTTCAATCGGGGGGATTACCAGAGCAAGATGGCTCGCGCCACCGCCGCCGAGATCCACCGCCTGCTGACCCTCGCCCGCGAAGGCAAGGCAAAGATAGGTGATCAGGCGGTGAAGGCGGGGGATATCGCCGTGCTGGTGCGTACCGGTGCCGAGGGCAAGCTGGTGCAGCAGGAGCTGGCGCGCCTCGCCATCGCCTCTGTCTATCTGTCGAACCGCGAGAGCGTGCTGGAGCAGGTGGAGGCGCGGGAGATACTGCTGATTTTGCACGCCTGCCAGAACCCGAGCGAAGAGCGTAGCCTTAGGGCGGCGCTCGCCACCGGCCTGTTTGATCTGGATGCCAGGGCGCTCGATGGGCTGGCCAGCGACGAGCGGGCCTGGGAGAGCGCAGTGCAGGAGTTTATGGAGTACCGATCGATCTGGCATCGCCGCGGCGTGCTGGCCATGCTGCGGGCCCTGCTGCACAGGCGCAATCTCGCTTCCTCCCTGCTGGCGAGCCCCTATGGGGAGCGGCGGCTGACCAACTTCCTCCATCTGGCTGAGCTGCTGCAACAGGTGAGCAGCGAGCTGGATGGGGAATATGCCTTGCTGCGCTGGCTGGGGGAGGCGGTGAGCCGCCCGAGCGGCCAGGATGCGGAACAGGTACTGCGGCTCGAATCCGAGCGCAAATTGGTGCAGATAGTCACCATCCACAAATCCAAGGGGCTGGAGTACCCGCTGGTGTTCCTGCCCTTTATCTGCAGCCACAGAACCGCCGAGACCCCGCTCTATCACGAGGCGGACGAGGTGGGCAATCGCACCATTCTCGATCTGACCGGCGCCGAGGGTTCCTTGGCGGAAGCGGACAAAGAGCGCCTTGCCGAAGATTTGCGGCTGCTCTACGTGGCGCTGACCCGGGGCGTCTATGCCACCTGGCTGGGGCTGGCACCGGTGCGGGCCGGTAACGGCAAGTCGGAGAAGACAGACCTGCACCACACCGCCATTGGCTATCTGCTGCAAAAGGGCGAAGAGGGGGATGCCGAGACACTGGCGACCGCCCTGACCGAGCTGTCGCAGGCGCTGCCCGGTGTGGCTGTCGGTGAGCCCTCGCTCACCCGTCCGGCACCGCTGCCAGTGGAGCAGGAGCAGCTTGGCGAGCCGCAGGTGCGCCGCTTTACCGGTTCCCTCGAACGGGACTGGTGGATCAGCTCCTACTCGGGTCTGGCGGCGCAAGGAAATGGTCACAGCAAGGGCGTGCTGGCCAATCCCGGCTTCGATGACGAGGTCGCCACAGAGTTGGCGAGCACGGCTGCCTTGCTGGCCGAGTCGGGGGAGGTGGCAGCGCCTGAGCCCTCCATCTTCACCTTCCCGAAGGGGGCACGCCCCGGCACCCTGCTGCACAGCCTGTTCGAGACCATCGATTTTCAGAGCGCGGGTGGCGAGTCGCTGACCCACCATATCGCCACCCTGCTGGCGCAGGATGGCTTCGACGAGGACTGGGCGTCCGTGCTGCAACAGCAGGTGGAGGCAGTGCTCGATACCCCGCTTGAAACAGGCTTTGGCGAGCCGGTGCGACTGCGGGATCTGGCCCCCGAGCGCAAACAGGTGGAGCTGGAGTTCTTCCTGCCCATGGGGCGGGTGACGGCACCGGCGCTGACGGCGCTCTGCCAGCAGCACGACCCGCTGTCGCGGGGCAACAAACCGCTCAGCTTTGCCACAGTGCAGGGGATGCTCAAGGGCTTTATCGATCTGGTGTTCGAGTGGCAGGGGCGCTGGTATCTGCTCGACTACAAATCAAACCACCTCGGCATGAGCCCCGCCGATTACAACCGACCGGTGCTGGAGCAGGCGATGGCCGAGCACCGCTACGACCTGCAATACCAGCTCTACTCGCTGGCATTGCACCGGCTGCTCACCCTGCGCCTGCCGGGCTACGACTTCGAGCAGCACTTTGGCGGGGTCTTCTATCTGTTCCTGCGCGGCATGCCGCAGGGGGGCATCTTCCATACCCGCCCGAGCCGTGAACTGGTACTGGGGCTGGATCGGTTGTTTAGCGAAGGCAGTGAGCCGCCAGCAGCGGGATCCCACCCATTGAACGAGGTAGAGGCATGAGCGACACCATGATCAGCACAGTGACCAGCGCCATCATGATCGAACGGTTGAAAGCACTGGCACTGACGGGGCGCATTCGCCAGCTGGATCTGCAATTTGCCAAGCTGGTGGCCGATCTTGGCGGCAGCCCCGAGCTGGTGTTGGGGGCGGCGCTCACTTGCTTCGAGCTGGGGCGCGGCCATGTTTGCCTGCCGCTGGCGATGCTGACGCATTCCGGTAACGAAAAGGGATCCCTGCGCCCGTTCGGGCTGGATCCCCAGCAGAGCCGGGATCTGCTGGTGGATCTGGCGGATCCTGCCAGTTGGCCCGCCCTGTTTGTGGCCAGCCCCTTGGTTGGTACGGAACAGGATGAGGGGCTCGCTCCGCGCTGGCCGCTGCGGCTGTGGCACGGGCGGCTCTACCTCACCCGCTACCACGACTTTGAGCTGGGGGTGGCCCGCCATCTGCGCGCCCTGAGTGAACGCGCCGAATGGCCCGAGATAGCTCCGGCCCTGTCGCGGCTGTTTGCCCGCGACTACGGGCTTGTGTTCGGGGCGCTGCTCAAAGCCCGCCTCGCCCCCGACTTCTCGACCCGCCACTTTATCGAGAAGTATCTCGATCTGGTGTTCCCGAGCGAGGTGGATTGGCCCGCCATCGAGGCATTGCTGGCCAGCGCCCAGGCGGCGAGCGACTTGAGCAAGCTGGATACGCTGGTACCCGAGGCGCTCTGTTGCAACGGCCAGAAGCTGGCGGCGGCCACCGCGGCGGCGCGCCCCTTTGCGGTGATCTCCGGCGGCCCCGGCACCGGCAAGACCACGACTGTGGCCAAACTGCTCGCCATTCTGGTGGAGACCGGCCTGCAAGCAGGCAAGGCCCCGGCGATCCGGCTGGTGGCCCCCACCGGCAAGGCGGCGGCCCGCCTCACCGAGAGTATCGGCTCTGCCTTGCAGGCTCTCGATCTGCCCCCCGAGTGGGTCGAAGCCATTCCCACCGAAGCGGGCACCCTGCACCGGCTGCTCGGGGTCATTCCGGGTCGCAGCCAGTTCCGCCACCACGCGGGCAACCCGCTACACCTCGACTTGCTGGTGGTGGATGAGGCCTCCATGGTCGATTTGCCGATGATGGCCCGCCTGCTCGATGCGCTGCCCAGCCACGCCCGCCTGATCCTGCTTGGCGACAAGGATCAGCTCGCCTCGGTGGAGGCTGGGGCCGTGCTCGGCGATATCTGCAGCTTTATCGAACAGGGCATCAGCCCCGCGCAGGCGGATTGGCTCTCCCGCCAGACCGGCTACCGCTTGCAGGGCTCGCCCGCGGGTGCTCCGGTGCGTGACAGCCTCTGTTTGCTGGCCAAGAGCTGGCGCTTTGATCAGCACTCTGGCATCGGCCAGCTGGCGCGCGCCTGCAACAGCGGCGATGCCACGGCGGTGGAATCAGTCTGGGGCATGGGCTTTGCCGATATCAGCCTGCACCCCTGGTCGGGGGAGGCCTACGATGCCCTGATTGCCCAGGGGGTGGCCGGTTACGGCAGCTATCTGAAGGCGGCCCGCGCGGGGGAGGCGCCCGCCACCGTATTCAAGGCATTCAACAGCTTCCAGATCCTCTGCGCCCTGCGGGGCGGCCCGTTCGGGGTGCTGGGGCTTAACGAGCGGCTCGAACTGGCCCTGTCACGGGCCGGCCTGATTGCCCGCGATGGCGACTGGTATGCCGGTCGCCCTGTGATGGTGGTGCGCAACGATCACGGCGTCGGCCTCTACAACGGCGATATGGGGCTCTGCCTGCCGGATGAAAGCGGGCGGTTAAAGGTATGGTTTGAGCAGCCGGACGGCACCCTGCGGGCGCTTTTGCCCAGCCGCTTGCCACCCCACGAGACTGTCTACGCCATGACCATCCACAAATCCCAGGGCTCCGAGTTTGCCCATACAGTGCTGGTGCTGCCCGACAGCCCCAGTCCCCTGCTGACCCGCGAGCTGGTCTATACCGGCATCACTCGCGCCAAGGCGCGCCTCGACCTCTATGGCGATCGTGCCCTGTTGGCACAAGCTGTGCGGAAAAAGACCGAGCGTTATTCCGGATTGGCGGAGAGGTTGGGGGAGTAATTGATGGCGGCGGTGAAGGGATTTGTTGCCGTTTGATTAGGTTTCACTAATTCTAATCAGACTTTCAACAGTAGAGTGTTTTTTATAAAAAAACCACATGAGGAATTTTAATATCATGGCGAAGTCAGGTGATGATCTTGAAAAAATAGTTGAGTTAATAGAGAGATCAATATCTCCAAGCTCACTTATTCGGCAGAATGTTATGTTGCCTGTTCTTACTTCACAAGTCGACAGAACTAGACAATGTGATGTCGTGATTGAGAGTGGGCCTGAATTTCGTCGTAGCATGACAATTGTTGAGGTTCAGGATAGAAAATCGCAAGTCAACATCGGAGCATTTAATGATTGGCTACAAAAACTAGATGATGTGGGTGCGAATTGTTTAATTTGTATTTCAAGAAAAGAGTTTCCTGAGAGTGTAAAGGAAATCGCTCGGTTTCACGGACAGAGGGTTCTTTTAATAAACTTAAAAGAAGCGATGCCAGACTCATTGCCATTAAATTTTCTTTCTTTCTACGTCAAATATGAAAATGTTAGTATAACTGCTATTTCTAGTGTGAGCTGTTGCGTAGAAAGAGGTAGTGTTGATTTATCATTATTAGACACCAAAGAAATACAATCTAATGAAAAAATATGGTCAAGGGATAAACTAGAAAAGTTATCTATTGTAGAAGTTCTTTCACCGTTGATAAAAGAACTTCATCTAGACTTTAAGGGAGCAATTGAGGGTGTTGCTGCATTCACCTTTGAGAGTGACAGGCGCTTAGTTCTTTATGTATTCATAAATGGCAGATTCATTAGAGTTGGGGTTAACATCAAAGTAAATTACACCTATGATAATCATTTTCTTCCTATGACTGTATCTAGTTACGAGCAAATTAATCATGGGGTATTGGCTTGGGTTTTTGAAATAGAGCATGTTACTAGTGATGGAAAAATAAAAACTAAAGTTCCAGTTGTTAAACATGGTGACAGTGCCTATAGAATGTTAGATGTCATAAATTCAACTGACTTTAATTCTCAAGTGATTTTGAAGTGTATAGAGACTGACCCAATATTATAAGGTTGAATTAGTGAAAAATTAATGTTTTTATACAGAGCTACTTATCACCTGACACGTATCACATACTTTTTCTCCCCCTCATCCCCAACCCTTATTCCGCAAGGGGAGAAGGGATATTGGGCTCCTTTTGATATATTTTTCACCACTGGTTTATCTGGCATTTGTAGGTTTGATTAGCGAAATGTAATTGAACATCGTGTAATCGAAAAATCGTGCAATCAGCCACTCCCTAACCTCCCCCATTGTCAACACCATATCCCCGATGCTGCATAATCCCCTCTCCCTGTGGGAGAGGGCAGGGTGAGGGAGCGGGTTGCCACAATGCCCACTTCGCCCACTTGGTAAAATCGGGTAGGGTGCAATGAACGAAGTGAATTGCACCGCTGCTATTTATCTGCCAAAAGGTGTATGCGATTAGCTTATTACACCCTACCTACTGACATTAATCTGAGGTTCAGGTTAAAGTGATAAGATTAAATCAGATTAACAATCCTGGTGATTAATATGAGCATTGCTTTTGAAAAAGCGACTTTGCAGCATAAAGAGCAGGTCTTGAGTTGGCTAAATAAACCTTACGTCCAAGAGTTTTGGGACAACAGTGATGCCTATCGAGAAGATCTTGATATCTTTATGAAAGGCCGAAAAATAACAAGCCCTTATTTTGATGGAATATTTGATTATTGGATTGGGTGTAAAAATGGTGAGCCATTTTGCCTCATGATGTCAAATAAAATATCGGAAGGTGATGAAATTCCCGATCTCTGGAAATCGTATCTATCAAAAACAGGAAGTACTGTCAGCCTGGATTTTATGATCGGTGAGGAAGGTTTCCTTGGAAAAGGACTTGCAGCCATAGCAATCAACGAGTTCATCACGTTTTTCCGTTCAACAATAGATGCTACAGCGGATACGTTTATCATCGATCCGGAACGAGACAATAAAAAAGCGTTACGGGCGTATGAAAATGCAGGTTTTGTAAAGGCTGGAGAGTTTTTAGCTATTTCTGGTGTTTTTGAAGGTTATGAGACGATACTCATGACGAAAAAAGTTTAAGTTTCGTACTGCTACACATCATGTACATGACCTTAAGATAATTCATTAGGTAAAACACCCTCCAAAGTCCTATTTAGCATTTATTTTCTCTGGTTGGTTTGGCGGGGGGTTACGCCTGCGCATCCCAACCTTTCCCCTATGCTCCTTGTCGCCATATTTGCTGACTACGGCAATGAGATTGTCCCTCACCTCCAGCCCTTGCGTGGCTGGCGAACGCGGTTCTCCCGTTGGGAGAGGGCTAGGGTGAGGGGCCAATCAAGGGGCTAAACAGTCAGCTCCAGCCGGTTGCCTTCCGGGTCGAGGAAGGTGCTTTCGTAATAGCCGTCGCCGGTCCAGCGGGGGCCGTCCAGGTGTTTGACCTCAGCGCCCTTGAGCAGCTTGAGGCGGGCCGTCATCTTGTCCACCTCCTCCACACTGCCGAGGGAGAAGGCAATATGTGCCAGCCCCTGCAGCGGGTGCGGCAGGCTGAGATCTGCCGGAAAGAGGATGGGGCTGTTCATCAGCTCCAGACTGGCGCCCCCCTCGAAGCGCACGAAGTAGGACGAAAACTGTTTGACCGGATTGTGGTATCGCTCATTGGCCTGCCCGCCAAACAGGGTGCAGTAGAATGTCTTGAGTGCCTCCAGATCCTGTGCCCAGATGGCGACGTGATGTATGTGCATGGCCTGTCTCCTGTGACTTGATGTCCTCCATGCTATGCTGGGCCTTGAATGTTCGACATGGCTGAGCCCGTCCTGATGATGTCTGAAACTGCCAATCCTGAAGTCATTGACGTCTCCCCCGACTGCCGCGAGCAGATCTGCTGTGACAGTCTGTTGCCCGCCCTTGCCCAAGAGCAGGTGTGGCTGGCGGGCTGCTCATGTCTGCGCACCTACTACAGGATTGAACGTCGCTTTGAGGACGTGCACTGTTTTCTGCTCACCCTGGGGGGCGAGGGGGAGGTGTTGATTGGCGATCGTCTTGAGCGGCTGCAAGTCGGGGAGTGGGCCCTGATCCCGGCGGGCCAGCCGCTCTGCTATCAGCTACCAGAGACGCTATTACCGGAGGGGCAGTCGCCAGCGCCGGAGCCACAACCGGCGGCGAGTGGTGACTGGGATCTGGTGTGGCTGCTGCTGCACAAGGATTCTCCCTGGGATGCCTTCGCCAGCCACTCCAGGCTGGGGTGTACCTCCCAGCAGGGGACCCTGCTTCGCACCATAGAGAACCTCTATGCGGAGCAGGAGCGCCATCAGGACCCGCTGCTCAGCGCGCTGCTGGTAGAACAGCTCGGTTTTTATCTGCGCCGCCTGCTGCAAAAGGGAGAAGGGCAGAGCCGCGGCGAGCGGCAGGCCCTGCGTCTCGAGTTGATGCTCAAAGAATCCCTGACCGAGTGCTGGGACATAGGGCGTATGGCAGACGCCCTGCACCTCTCCGAGCGCCAGCTCTATCGGCTCTGTCAGCAGCACTTTGCATTGGCCCCCATGGCCTTGCTGCAACGGCTGCGGTTGCAAAAGGCCGCCCTCTTGCTGGCCAGCGGCGGCGACTCGGTGAAACAGGTGGCCCAGTTGTGCGGCTTCAAGAACGAGTATCACTTTTCCACCGCCTTCAAGCGCCAGCAGGGTCTGGCTCCCAGCCATTATCGCAATCTGCACCATCCCGCATTTAAAGCCGGATCTGCACGGAGAGGCGGCACTGAGTCGATAGAATAAGCGGCGCACAGACCTGATCGGAAAAATAGCGAAATAGACGTTGTCTGGCACCATTTTGTGCGGCAACTGAGCTATGTTGGCCCGCATCTAATGAGATGCCCAAACATGGGTGAAGCAGGGAGGAATAAGCCGGGTGAATATCTGTTCGGATCAGGTAACAAAGCCATTTCCGGATTTTTATATAGATCGTCAAATAACCTGAATGGCGGATGTAACTTATATTCTGGCGGATGGAAACAGGGGGAGAAGATCCATTGGCGGGAAAAGCAGGGGGAGATCTCCCCCTGAGGAACAAGATAACTTAGAAATGGTAACGAAGACCCAGCTTGAACGTATCCATTGAGTGGTGGTCGTCACCCAGTGTCAGGGCGCTGAATTGACGCTCATAGCCGATACCGGCAGAGATGCTGCTGTTGAAGGCATAGTCGAAACCGACTTCCAGGTTGGGGTGAACCCGGCCTTTCGCTTCGTCGATGCGACCCTGCTCGTTGACTCCCAGCGCAGGTATGCTGCCGTTGCCAATCACTTCGACTTCGGTGCGGGTATAGGCGAGGCCGGGTTTGGCGTAGGCAGAGAAGCCATATGCAAGCGGCTGACTGAACTTGGCGGCCAGGCTGATGCTGCGGGTGTCTATGGTGGTATCAACAAAGCCGGTGGCCACTGAACTGGTGATCCACATCAGCTGGCTCATCTGCTGGGCATGCAGACCACCTTCGATGGCCAGCCAGGGTTTGAAGCTGTAACCCACGATCAGGCTACCGCCATCGAGACGATCGTCCATCAATTTGGCGTCATACGCTTGCTGCGCCATGCCATCCAGATCTGCCTTGGAGGTGATCAGATCCAGCCCTGCATACCAGCCTTCTGCACAGGCGGCAGTGCTGATACCCAGACCGAGCAGGGAGAAAACGAGCGCTTTATTGAAGGTATTCATGGATAAATTATTCCTGTATGCGTGAACTCTGCGTGGTTGAAATACCTCTATCCATGAAGTTTATTTATATTCCCTTTGTCCGCCATTGCTGGAGGGCCGCGGATTATAGTCAGTGCATTCAGCAATAACAACCCATTGTCGTCATGGGTTTTTATATTATGGAAAGTAATGGTAGAGCATCATGCTCAATAAGTGACTTGTTTAGAGTTTTAGCTTTATTTATATAAGTAAAAACAAGGTGGGCTGGCAAGATATAATAGCAGTGGCGAATTTTAATGGCACAAATCTGATTTTATTGAATATTTTCCTTCATCCGTCGGGAATGACATTTTGATCTCTGGTTTGTTTATTGTGCGGATGTAAACAGAGGTCATCATGGGCATGATGACGGTTATTCGTTCAATCCCACTGAGTGTTTCAAGCCCGATAAACAGCGTATCTTTGCCCTGTGTTGAACACATTTTTGCCATTGGCACCACAGGGGCATGACGATGGCGCATGGCACTGCGCCCCAGAATAGCCACACAGCACCCGTTTCTGGCGATAAAAAACAGGGCCGGAGGTTTGCCTCCGGCCCTGTGGCAATGTGCTTGTTCAGTCGGTCAGATGCTGGATTTGACGGTGACGAACTCGGGGTAGGCATCGATGCCGCATTCGTGCACGTCGACTCCCATCATCTCTTCCTCTTCGCTGACCCGCAGCCCCATGGTGGCCTTGAGCAGGCCCCAGACGATGAGGGAAGCACCAAACACCCAGCCGAAGATGACGGCCGCACCCAGCAGCTGGGCCGAGAAGGTGGCACTCTCGTTGGAGAGGGGCACTACCATCAGGCCGAACAGGCCGCAGACACCGTGTACCGAGATGGCGCCGACCGGATCATCAATCTTAAGGCGATCGAAGGCGACGATGGCGTAGACCACCAGGGCGCCGGCCAGGGCACCGATCAGGCTGGCGAACAGGGGGCTGGGGGAGGCGGGATCGGCCGTGATGGCAACCAGGCCGCCGAGAGCGCCGTTGAGTATCATGGTGAGATCCGCCTTGCCCCAGGTGAGCTTGCTGACCAGCAGGGCGCCGACCACACCGGCTGCCGCTGCGGCATTGGTGTTGACGAACACAGTACCGATGGCGGTGGCGTCGGCAGCGGTGGAGAGCACCAGCTGAGAGCCACCGTTGAAGCCGAACCAGCCCATCCAGAGGATCAGGGTACCCAGGGTTGCCAGCGGCAGGTTGGAACCCGGGATGGGGTAGATCTCACCCTGCTTGCCATATTTTCCGCGGCGGGCACCGAGCAGCAGCACGGCGGCGAGGGCGGCGGCGGCACCGGCCATATGCACTATGCCGGAGCCTGCGAAGTCGGAGAAACCGGCCTCTTTGAGGAAGCCGCCGCCCCAGGTCCAGTACCCTTCCATCGGGTAGATGACGCCCGTCATCACCACGCAGAACAGCAGGAAGGACCAGAGCTTCATCCGCTCGGCCACGGCCCCCGAGACGATGGAAGTAGCGGTCGCCACGAACACCACCTGGAAGAAGAAGTCGGAGTGCAGTGAGTGACCGGCATCGTCAGCCTGGGTGCCGATCAGGCTGCCGAAGCTTGGCAACCAGCCACCGGCGGCGTTGTCCACGTACATGATGTTGTAGCCAACCAGCAGAAACATGATGCAGGCAATGGAGTAGAGCAGGATATTCTTGGTCAGGATCTCGGTGGTGTTCTTGGCGCGTACCAGCCCGGCTTCGAGCATGGAGAAGCCGGCGGCCATCCACATGACCAGCACGCCGGATATCAGCAGATAGAAGGTATCGAGCGCATAGCGCAGCTCTGAAACGGACTTGATCAACTCTTCCATGTTGTGTTCCTCGGTTCCTGTTGTATCAAAGGGCTTCTGCGTCAGTCTCGCCGGTGCGGATCCGCACGGCAGCCTGCAGGTCATAGACGAAAATTTTGCCGTCACCGATCTTGCCGGTGTAGGCGGCCTTGCAGATGGCTTCGACAATGTGCTCGACGTTGTCGGCCAAGGTGGCGATCTCCAGCTTTACCTTGGGCAGGAAATCGACCTGGTATTCGGCTCCGCGATAGAGTTCGGTGTGCCCCTTCTGGCGACCGAAGCCCTTGACCTCGGAGACGGTCAGCCCCTCGACGCCGAGACTGGCGATGGCTTCGCGAACGTCATCCAGTTTGAATGGCTTGATAATGGCGGTGATCAGTTTCATGCAGCTTCCCCAATCCTTTGGTGGTTGACCCTGATCAAAGCAATTAGTGGGCCAAAAGTATTAGTGTTTATTTTCAATGCTTTAAGTTTATCTCTGGCCTATGTAGTGTGATGTTTACCCAATCTGGACAGGGCCGCGCCAAAGCGGTGCCCCTCATTGGTGCAATTATCGCCATCTACTGACACGCAGCCGCAGGGGGGCGTCCCTGGCTCGGCTGGATGAATCCCTTGTCGACTGGGCGTGCCCGGCTCATGGGTTTGCCTGCGTCATTCAGGATTTATAACCGGACAGACGCAATAACCTGAACCACACTGGTTGCAGCCGTTGTTCATACGAACCTGATTTCTGCCGATAATATGGCCAATAGCAGGGCAGGTCTGGGCGGGCAAAGAGCGGCGGGCAAGCTGCCGGGTGATAGTCCCCCCGCTGTCTATTCAACAATCGGGCTTGAGCATCCCCGCCACTGTGCGGGGCAGAAGAACAAGGATGGTCTTTATGCTGCAAGAGAGTGACACGATCAGGATCTCGGACCTTAGTGAGGCCGTAGTGCACGGCATTCTGGAGGTGGTCAGTGACGGGATCTGGGACTGGAACGTCAATACCGGTTTTGTCTATCGCAACCCGGGCTGGTATCAGATGCTGGGCTATGAGCCCCATTCGCTGGGCAACAACGTCTTCACCTGGGAGGGGGTGATCCACCCCGACGACATTGCGTGGGTGATGGCCTGCTTCGATGCCTATCTGACGGGTTCTGCTCCCGACTATCGGGTCGAGTACCGCTGCCGCTGTCAGGATGGCAGCTACATCTGGATCGAGGATTGCGGCCATATCATAGCGCGCAATCCGGATGGTTCAGTGGCGCGTATGATAGGTGCCCACCGCAATATTCATGCGCGCAAGCTGCTCTATGAACAGCTTGAGTCACGCAACCATTCACTGGAGCAGTTGATCGCCAAACGTACGGCCGAGTTGGTTCAGCTCAATGGGATCTTGCAGCAAAAAGCGGAAGAGAACCGCCAGCTGGCAGAAACCGATGCCCTGACCGGCGCCGCCAGCCGTTATCGGCTCGAGCGGGATATCCAGATGGAGTGCGAACGGGCCAAGCGCTTTCATCAGCCGTTCTCGGTGATCGCCATTGACGTGGATGACTTCAAGCAGATCAATGACAGCCATGGCCACGCCGCCGGGGATCAAACCCTGATCAACGTAGTGGCGCGGGTGCAAAGCCATATTCGCGAGATTGACCTGCTGGCCCGCTGGGGTGGGGACGAGTTCATGGTGGTGCTGCCCAATACCGCTCTTGCTGATGCCAGGCGGGTGGCCGACAAGCTGAGGGCGCTGATCGCCCAGTCACGGGTCTGCGAGCAGCGCGATATCACCCTGAGTTTCGGGCTGGCGGAATACCGGCTGAATGAACCCCTGAGCCAGCTGATGGCACGGGTGGATCGGGCGCTTTATCAGGCCAAGCTGGCGGGCAAGAACCAGATCGGTGAATAGATGACAAGGGCCTGCAAGGGGCTGTTTTGACCGGTTGTCGGATTTCTCTCATTTACCCCCCGAATGCATATTGACCGCGCGATTGCCTTGACTCCTGTTGAGGGCGCTGGTTTGATGCGCGCTCTTTAATCCCCCATGAGACATGAATCGATGAAAAAGAGCATTCTGGTTGCCCTGACTGCACTGCCCCTGTTTGCCCACGCCGGTCTGATGGACTCCCTGACCGATACAGTGACCAGCAGTGTCACCAGCAGTGCCAAAGAGATGGCTGGTACCGCCATGGACAGCGCTTCCAACGAAGCGATCAAGAGAGCGCTGGACATCAAGGAAGGCGGCTCCAACAAGCAGGCCATCAAGGACAAGCTGGGCGCGCCCGTCACCACCAAGACCGAAGCCCGGCTGGAAGTGTGGACCTATGACCTGAGCGCCCTGAGCAAGGTATCTCCCATGCTGGCAGAGACCTCCAAGACTTTGTTCAAGGATGCCGAAGCCGCTCAGAAGAACGTGGTCATCAAGTTCGAAGGCGAAACCGTCAAGACCCTGAACCTGGCCGACAAAGCCAAGGCTTGAGTCTGAGTGACGTGCATGAAAAAGGGGCCTGATGGCCCCTTTTTGCTGGCTGATCTTCATGATCACACCTTGAAGCGACGCACCAGGGCCAGCAACTGGCGGTTGGAGCTGAGCAGCGACTCGGCGCTCTGCTCCGTGTTGCGGCCATTTTCTACCAGCAGGTTGAGCATGTCGCGGATGCTCACCATGTTGCGGTTGATCTCCTCTGTCACCCGGCTCTGCTCCTCGGCGGCGGTGGCGATCTGGCTGCTGAGATCGTGGATCTGCACCACTGAGTCGGCCATGCTGTCGAGCCCCCCAGTCACCTGCCCAGTGGTATCTGCCGCGGCCTGACAGCTGCGTTTGGTCTGCTCCATGGCGACGACGGCGTCGGCCACCCCCTGAGTGAGGCGCGACAGCATGCTGCCCACCTCGGCGGTGCTGTTCTGGGTACGGGCCGCCAGGGCACGCACTTCGTCAGCCACCACAGCGAAACCGCGGCCCTGTTCACCGGCCCGGGCCGCTTCGATGGCGGCATTGAGCGCCAGCAGGTTGGTCTGGGCGGCGATGCCACCTATCACTCCGAGTACGCTGCCAATCTGCTTGGCATCTTCCTGCATCTCCAGCACCTTGGCGGCGGCGAGATCCACTTCGTCGATCAGGGCCACTACGCTGGCGGAAGCCGATCCCACTACCTTGCGTGAATTGGCGGCCTGGCCGTTGGCGGCTTCGGTGAAGCTGGCCGAGTCGCTGGCGTGTTGTGCCACGCTGTCGGCGGTGGAGCTGAGCTCGGTGAGAGCGGTGACCACCTGATCCGTCTCGGCGGCATGTTCACCCAGGATCCGTCTTGCCTGACCCGTCTGCTGATCGAGCTGCGCCAGTTCGCGGGTGATGAGGTCGGTGGCGTCAGTCACCTGCACCATCATCTGCTGCAAATAGGCGATGAAGCGGTTCACCGACAGAGCGATGTGATCCAGCTCGTCATTCCCCTTCACCTGGATGCGGGCGGTCAGGTCCGCATCGCCGGCAGAGAGGGCGTCGATATTCTGTTTGAGGGTCTGCAAGCGGCTGCCGAGCTGAGTGATGGCCAGCAGCATCAGCACGAACAGCAGTCCGACCAGGGGCAGCTGGATGGCGGCCAGCGTGGTGAGCACGTCCTGGCTGTCCTGGGTCAGGGTGCTGGTTGGCAGGGCGGTGGCCAGCAACCAGGGAGTCCCCTCTATGGCCTGCAGCAGCAATGTCTGTTCCTGCCCCTGATCCTGGAAAGTGGCGCGCAACAGCCCAGTACCCCGGCTCTGGCCGATCAGGCTGGCGATGGCACCGGCGAAGGGGTAATCGGCGTGAGCCGAGAGGTTGCCCAGCACAACATCCCCGTTCAGACGGGCATTCTTGCTCAGGATCTTGCCGTCAGCCTCGATGATCATCACCTGGCCCCCTATCTCCTGCTCTTTCCTGGCCACCAGATCGTTGAAGAAACCCAGGGTCACATCTATGGTCGATACCCCGAACAGGGCGCCGTTGCGATAGATCCCCATGGCGCAGTTGGTTCTCGGCTGCTGGCTGGCACCGTCCTTGTAGGCCGCCGCCCAGACGCACATGCCCTGGGGAGCCTGTTGCCCCGCCTTGTGCCAGGGCTGTTCGAAGTAGTTGGGGGCCTCGGCCGAGTTCCAGTAGGTGTTGGGGATCAGCTTGTTGGCCGCATCCCTGTGAAAGAAGGTGCTGAACTTGGCGCGGCCCGCTTCCCGTTGATCCGGCAGCGGCCAGATGCCGCCGCCAAACACCATGGCATTGCCATATTGATCGATTAGCGCAGGCAGCAGGGCATCAATCTGCTCGCTTGGCAGCTGGGCGACCAGCTGGGTGATGCTGCGGGACTGGCTCTGTACGCCGTTGAGCTCATCGAGGATGTCGGTGGCGATCTCGCTGACCAGCAGCGTCACATTCTGTTCACCGGCCTTTTGCAGCGCCGGCTTGATCCAGATCTGGATGCCGATGACCGTCAGGGCGCACACCAGCACCATGAATCCCACGAAGACGGCTGTATATCGTCCCTTGATTGTTCCCAGACTCCACCCCATAACGACTCCTGTCTGTTGTTGGCACTGTCTTGCGTGACCTTGTTGTTTGAGTCGCCATTATTAGCCATTTCGAACATAAAACGTTTGTTATCGCTCACAGAACCCGGAGCAGAAGATAAGGGAAATGACGGCTCGACGGGGTGATCCCCCTGCCGTGAGGCAGTGCGCGGGAAAGTGGAAAAAAGAAAGGGTGGCCGAGGCCACCCTTGTGCTGATTGCGATGCGCTTACTGGTGCGCTTCGGCAAACTGCTTCATCGCGTCGGCGTGCTTGGTCATGCCGTCGGCGCGCAGGTTCAGGTTCTTCACGAATTCGGCTTTCTTGGCCGGGTCTTCGATCCTGTCATAACGTTGTTGCAGGTTGGCCTGGATCTGCTCCGGGGTCATGTTCTGCATGCGGGCCATCTTGTCGTGGCGGCCACCGTGGTGCTTGCCACCTTTCATGCCGCTGCCATCCATGGGGCAATTGGTCATGGCGCCGGCCTGGGTAGTGGCAACGGCTTCGCTGGCGGCATAGGCGCCGAGCGGCAGGCCAAGGATCAGGGTGGCGGTCAGCAGAGTTTTGGTCAGAGTCTTCATGGTATATCTCCTTGCGGATTGAGTTCGGATTCGGCTTGCTCGCCTTGACCTCAAGTAAACACCAGACCGGTGTCTGAACTTTGCCAGTTGAAGCCTATTTTGTAGCAGAGTGTGACATCGGGATCTTGTATTTCACCTTGCTGAAGACGGCAGCGAAAACAGGGGGAAACCCATAGAAGAGTGGCTGCCTCCCGGTTAAATTTGTCTGATCATCGGATCAGGGGAATAAGTGATAGTGGCGGGCCGAAATATATTCAGTGCCGGTATGAACCAATAAAAATACCCCACCGGATGCAGTCTCTGGCGGGGTATTTCTATGTCACCGGTCAGGCAACATCATTATCGTGAGAAAACCACAGGGTGAATAGGTTGGTTCAGCGCTGGCGGCCGCTGCCAACGCTGTAAGGCATGCGATAGCTGTCGCTGTCACCGTCCAGGCTGAGGGTGAGTTTGCCCTGGGCTCTCATCGGCAGACGGACCTGCTGCATCCCTTTCAGCTCGGCGGGCACCTGCTTGAGCAGATCGCCCGAGGCGTTGCGGATCATCAGGGTCGGGTTGGCGCTGCTGCTGCTGCTGGCGTTATCGTGCCAGTTGACGAACAGCAGGCCGGGGGCTGCGCTGACGTCGGCCGGAATGGCCGCTTGTGCCATGCCGATGTGGGCCAGTCCGGCCAGTGCAAACAGGGTCAGGGTCTTTTTAATCATCATTGTCTCCTTGGTGTGGCTCGCCGAAGGATGCCGGCGTTGTGTGTCATGGTGTCAGGCGCCGCCCGAACCGGGCGCGGTCTGCATCATGGGTAAGGGAAGCGCGTCTCGTCGGGTGCAGGGAGGCTGGCAGCCGTGATGCCATCGCCATCCGAAGAGGGCTCCCGGGTCAGGCGGCCTGTCTTTGCCGGTTGGTGCGGTGTGGCCGCCGCTCTGGCAAGGGCCTCACTGGCGGCATAAGCCAGCATGAAGGGCGTGGTGAGGGCGAGCATGGCCTGTCTCCTGCAATGAGCGAATATGGACGAGCCCCAGTAAACCTTCGCCTTGTGTCTCAATTTTGCCGAGTGACCGCTTTTTTGTAGCAGAGTGTGGCATCTTGCTGATCTGGCACACTTTGACACAAACCGCCCGACAGATTTTCGTATACTCGTGCCAGCTCTAACAGGAGAGGCTCTCATGAACCAAAGCAGCACCCACATTCTGGTCGTCGACGATCACAGCGAGATCCGCGATCTGCTGAAACGCTTCCTGGAGCAGCATGGCCTGCGGGTCAGCTGTGCCCGGGATGGCAAGGAGATGAAGCGGCTGCTGGAAGAGCGGGAGTTCGATCTGCTGGTGCTGGACCTGATGATGCCGGGGGAGGATGGCCTGACCCTGTGCCGGGAGCTCAGGGCGAAATCCTGCATGCCCATCATAATGCTCACCGCCATGGGGGAGGAGACGGACCGCATCATAGGGCTGGAGATGGGAGCCGATGACTATCTCGCCAAGCCGTTCAACCCGCGTGAGTTGCTGGCTCGCATCAAGGCGGTGATGCGCCGCACCAACGTCGAGCCGCAGCCCGCCCCCGAGACCCTGACCCGGGATCTGCGCTTCGATCGCTGGCTGCTCGACATCAACCGGCGGGAGCTGGTGGATGAAGAGGGGGTGGGGCTGAGCCTCTCTACCGCCGAATTCGACCTGCTGCGGGTGTTTCTGGAACGTCCCCAGCGGGTGCTGAGTCGGGATCAACTGCTGGATCTGGCCCGTGGCCGGGAGGCTGTCGCCTTCGATCGGGCCATCGATACCCTGGTGAGCCGGCTGCGCCGAAAGCTGGAGCGGGATCCCAAGAACCCCGAACTTATCAAGACCATCTGGGGTGGCGGTTACCTGTTCGCCGCCGATGTGACCCAGGTGTGACCTCGTGGCCATGATCAAGCGATTGTGTTCCCGCCTCTGGCCCAAGGGGCTCACCGGCCAGATCATACTGGTGGCGCTGGCCGGGTTGGTGTTGATCCAGCTGCTCAGCATCCAGATCTACCGCTCGGATCGGGAGGAGGCGCTCGGCTACATCAACAGCCGTAATGCCATGCAGCGCATCGTCTCTGTGGCGCGTCTGCTGGCCCTGTCCCCTCCTTCGCTCTACGACGAAATTCTCAAGGCGAGCCGCAGCGATACCCTGCTGCTGCGCCTCTCTGACGAGCCGCTGCAACCGGAGAATCGCAGCCCCCGTTTCGAGCAGCAGGTGCGTTCACGGCTGGGCTATCCGCCGTCACTGATGGTGGAGATCAGTGCCGAGCTGAAGCAGGATGCCCAGCGCAGCCGCGCCTGGAAACACCACTCCCGCATGATCAAGGACCGCAAGGGGATGCCGCCACCGCAGGACATGCGGCTGTATGGCTCCATCCAGTTGCCGCGCGGGGGTTGGCTGCAGTTCAGCTCTCTGGTGGACAAGGAGTCGTCGAGCTGGTCCTGGCAGACCACCTTCAACCTGATGCTGGTAGCTAGCATGGTGATTGGCCTGATGATCTGGCTGTTTCGCCGGGCGACCCGGCCGCTCAAACAGCTGGCCGCCAATGCCGACCGGCTGGGGCGTGGCGAGGATATAGAGCCGCTCCACGAAGAGGGGCCGACCGAGATCCGTGAATCCATCCAGGCGTTCAACCGCATGCATACCCGGCTCGACCGCTTCGTGCAGGACAGAACCCGGATGCTGGCGGCCATCTCCCATGACTTGCGCACCCCCATCACCAGTTTGCGGCTAAGAACCGAGTTTCTGGCCGAGGGAGAGGACAAGGAACGCATTCAGCAGACCCTGCAACAGATGGAGCAGATGCTGGCGGCCACCTTGAGCTTTGCCCGGGAAGAGGGGCAGCAGGAGGCGACCAGGGAGCTGGATCTGGTCAGTCTGCTGGAGAGTCTGTGTGACGATTATGCCGATACCGGTCAGCCGGTGACTTGCCTGGTGGAGGGAAAGCAGGTCTATGCCTGCCGCGCCAATACCTTGCGGCGGGTGCTGCAAAACCTCATCGGCAATGCCATCAAGTACGCCGGCAGTGCCGAGGTATCGCTGGAGCGCACCGAGAGTGAGCTGTTGATCCGGGTCTGCGATCAGGGGCCTGGCATAGATCCTGAACGGCTGGAAGATGTGTTCAAGCCGTTCGTGCGGCTCGATGAGGCGCGCAATATCGAATCCGGTAGCGTTGGGTTGGGGCTCTCCATCGCTCGCACCCTGGTACATCAGCATGGGGGCGAACTCACCCTGCACAACCGGGAGCAGGGTGGGCTGGAAGCCAGGATTAGCCTGCCCCTGTAACTGTGTCGAGTCTGTATGAGGAGGGCGCCCAGATGGCGCCCTCCTTGGTTTATTTTGCTGCTATCAGACTGAAATAACGCCAATTTCATACTGGGTCATGCTTGCTCTTCTATGATGAAGCTAGTGATAATAAATGGCCGCATAGATGTCCAATAACAAGGTGGGTTCAGGAATGGCGGTCTCTTCTGGGGCAGATTGGCGGGTCAGTTGGGGCGCAGGTTTGCTGCTCCTTGCACTCTTGTTGCCCGTCTGGGCTACCCCCGAGGTCAAACCCCTGATAGTGGCCAACTCCAAGGCCTGGCAGCCCTTCTCCTACATCAATGACAAGGGGCAGCCGGATGGCCTGTTGATCGACTACTGGCGGGAGTTCGAGCGGGTCACTGGGCGGCCGGTCCAGTTCAAGCTGGTGGACTGGCAGACCTCGCTGGAGCTGGTGCGCACCGGCAAGGCCGATGTCCATGGTGGCCTGCTCTGGTCACAGGAGCGCAATCCGCTCTATGATTATGGTCGGGCGCTCTCCCGGCTGGATGCCCAGCTGTTTTTTTCCAATTCTCTGCGCGGCACAGATGTGAATTACTACCTGTTGCACGAGAGTGTGGGGGTGGTAGCGGGCGGTTATGAGGAGTATTACGCCCGCAAGCACTTTCCCAACACGCGCCTGCAAGCCTTTGACGATAACGATGCCATGCTGAGCGCCGCCTTGAGCGGAAAGCTGGATGCCTTCATCGCCGATCTGCAGATGGCCAATTTTTATATCTACACCTCGAAAGATCCCACCCGCTTCATTCCGGTACGCCATCTCTACAGCGATGAGGTGCGTTTTGCCGTCGCCAAGGGCAATCAGGCCCTGTTGCAGGAGCTGGAGCAGGGATTTTCTCGCATGGGCGAGGCGGACAGGGAGCGCATTACCCGCAAATGGATGCATATAGAGACCGTCTATCCAATCCACTTCTGGTTCTGGCTATCGGCGGCGGCAGGGGCTGTATTGCTGGTTTACATAGTGCAGCTGAGGCGCGCTGTGGCGAGCAGTACCGCCGAGCTGCTCCGGGCCAATGCCCGACTGGAGAGCCTCGCCAACACAGACTCCATGACAGGGATCCTGAACCGGCGCGCCTTCTTGCCGCTCTTGGCCGAGCGGCTGGCAAGCGGCCAGGCTTCGGCCCTGCTGCTGTTTGACATCGACCGTTTCAAGGGCATCAATGATCACTTTGGCCATGGCGTTGGGGATGAGGTGATCGCTGCCCTGGCCGAGCGGGTAGAGGCCGTCTTGCCAAGCGATGCGCTGTTTGCCCGGATCGGGGGAGAGGAGTTCTGCATCAGCTTGCCGATGGCAGATATGGCGGCGTTGCAAGGCTGGGCAAGCCGGATCGGACGGGAGGTGAGTGCTCAGAAGTTGCAGACCAGTGCCGGTGAGCTGGGGCTTTCCATCAGCACGGGGGCCGTCTGGGTTCCATCGGGGGTCAGGGCAGAGAGCACTGGCTTGCTGCAGCAGGCAGACAAACTGATGTACGGTTCAAAATCTCGTGGTCGCAATACCTGGCAGGCAGCCTGTTATGCAGAAGAGGACGCGGAAAAAGGGGAGAAATAGGCCGCCGCCCGGGATGGGCGGCGGCGATTGATCAGAAGTTGTAGGTCATTCCCAGTGTGTAGCGGCGCCCGTCCAGCACTGTACCGAAGCTGGTGTAATCCACCGTCTTGTCGAACAGGTTGTAGATACCGGCGGTCACGTCCAGGTTCTTGTTGGCCTTGTAGACCAGACCTGTGTCAAAGAAGGTGTAGGAAGGCGTGCCCTCTGCCATCTTGACCCGGCTCAGGTAGTCAGAGGTCTTGCTGCGGAAGTTGACCCGTGACCAGAGGCTGACCTCTTCTGTGGTCTGCCAGTCGACCGTGGTGTTGAACATGTGGCGCGGCATCTGGTTCAGAGGCTTGCCTTCCATCGGGCCGCTCTTCTGCTCGGACTGGGTGAAGGTGTAGCTGGAGGCGAGCGACCAGTCTTCGTTGATGGCCCAGTTGGCCGTGCCTTCCACCCCGCGCATATTCGCCTTGTCGACGTTGATGCGGTCGCTGATGAAGTCATAGGTATGACCGTTCAGGGTACAGGAGGGATCGCTCTTGCTGGTGCAACGGCGGATCTCGGAGATCTTGTCCTCGAAGTCAGTGTTGAACAGAGTCAGCCCTGTGCTCAACCCCTCCTGGCCATCCCACAGCAGTGCGATTTCCTGGCTCACGCTGGTTTCAGGTTTGAGAGCCGGGCTGCCCACCAGCATCCCATCCTGAGTGCCCCCACCCGTGGCCTGGCCCCAGTTGGCGGCCGACATGCGCAGATCCGGTGAACGGTAACCGGTGGAGACGCCCCCTTTCAGCGTCCATGACTCAGCCGGATGCCAGACCCCGTACAGACGCGGGCTCCAGTGAGTGCCGTAGTTCTGATCCCTGTCCATGCGTACGCCGCCGGTCAGGGCGAAGCTGTCGGTCAGTGCCCACTCGTCCTCCACGAACATGGCCCAGCTCCAGCGGGTCAGCTGGTTGGCGCGGTTGACCACGTTGAGCTGGTTGCCTTGATCCTGCAGATCCTCGTAGCGGTACTGGCCACCCACGCTCAGGTAGTGATCCCCAAGCTCAAACTGGGTGTGGGTGTCGGCTATGGTGTTGATGAGCTTCATCTGGCGGCCGGGATTGGTGTTCTCTTCCCGCTGCAGATAGCTGGTGGAGGAGCCAAAGTCGTAACGGCCGTCGTGGGTGATGGCGTAGTTGGTGCGCTCGTAAGTGCTCAGGCTGGGCTTGGACTTGGCCGGGATGGACTCACCCGGCGTGCGATCACGATCCTGCAGACCGCGGCTGGCCTCGAAGTCGAAGCGATTGTGCTCGTCAGGGGTCAGGCTGAACACGGCAGTGCCGCTGCGCATCTCCTGTTCGGCGAAGCCATTCTGGAACTGATCCTCACCGCGATGGGAAAGCTGGCCGTTCAGACGCACCCCCAGCAGCCCGTCTACCAGTGCGCCGGCCGTGTAGGCGTTGGTCTGGAAGATGTTGCCTGAGTCCTTGTTCTCCTGGAAGGTGGAGTCAGCATGCAGCGACCCCTGCCATGCCGTCATGCTGGCGGTCTTGCGGGTGATGACGTTGATGACACCGCCCATGGCATCGGATCCGTAACGGGAGGACATGGGGCCACGCACTACCTCGATACGCTCTATGGCTTGCAGCGGTGGCAACCAGCCCTGCTCTATGCCCGGGCCATCGCTGTTGGGACGAGTGCCACGACTGTCGACACGCTTGCCATCCACCAGCATCAGCGTGTATTTGGAGCCCATGCCACGAATGCTGATGTCACTGCTGCTGCCACCCCCGGTGATCACCACGCCCGGCACATCTTTCAGTGCATCGGTCACGTCGCGGTAGGCGCGTTTTTCCAATTGCTCACGGGTCACTACCGAGATGGAGGCGGCGGTATCTTCGATCTTCTGCTGGAAGCCGGAAGCCGTCACAACCATGACTTCCTGTTCGGCGGCATAGGCGTGGGAGGCGAGGGCGGCGAGAATGAGCGTGGTCAGCTTGTTGCGGTGCATTTTTATCATGTTGGCCTGAACTCTTTTAATGAGAAAGTGACATTCATCCTTTGGGTGAACTCGATGGGGTGACTTCACTGCATCCCGCGTGAAATCAGGACTGGGAAGGTTCAATTGAATAATCTTCCCGTTTGTCGGCTGGCATTGTAATGATCAGTGAAAGATGTGTAAACGATAATTAATCTCATTAAGTTTGTTGGGCTGTCATAGGGCCAGCAGGAGGGGCAGACAGAGCGGGGAGTACCTGGGTGACATAAAGCAGCAAGATGAACAGAGGCGAGGGAGAGATGAAAGGGCTGAGAGAGAGGGGGTAAACGGGGTAAACACTGAATTTCAGACAACAAAAAACCCGCCTAGGCGGGTTTTTTAATTCTTGCAGAAGGTCTTCTCAGCAGGCGTTAGCTAGCGTGAAGGCTTCCTTGCTTGAATTACAGACCAACTACGTTGGCAGCAGCCGGGCCTTTCTGGCCTTGCTCGATGGTGAACTCAACGCGCTGACCTTCGTCCAGAGTTTTGAAGCTGGTGGACTGGATTGCAGAGAAGTGTACGAACACGTCTTTGCTGCCGTCAGCCGGGGAGATGAAACCAAAACCTTTCTCGGCGTTGAAGAATTTAACGGTACCAGTCATTTTGTTAGACATAATAATTTCCTAAAATAGTGTTTTAAGTGCCAAAATTTGGCAATCTATGATTTTTCGTCAGCAATACGTATGGGGAGCACTAAAGAAGGAGAATTATTTAATAAGAACTATCGTAGATAACTCTTATACTAATCACTGCTTTACTAAAATGACTGCCTAACATAAACAGGTCTGAACTACCGAACCATCGAGAGAGATTAAAACATGCTATCTTCGTTAAAGCAAACTTTATCTCAATATTAATTTCTGGTTATCGACGTGCTACCAACTTCATATTGTCACATGAGCCACGGTGTTCACTGGCGAGATTGAGCGCTGGCCCTTGCTATGATTGGCGCTGAGCTTTTTTGTGACTGCTTTCTGACTGGCGTAGAGGCGTTCCTGATCAAGAGCGGTATAGCAGTGCTCTTCCTTGGTTGCCGCAGGGCCTGAATGGCAAACGCCCACCCACACCGGTCTGGTGTGGGTGGGCGTTCATCAACACAGCGCTAACTCAGCGCTTGCTGCGAAACTTGTTGCTGACGGAGTCGATCCAGCTGAAGGTTTCTGGCAGTACCTGATTTCTGGCCCGTTCTTTGGCCTTTTCCCGAGCCAGTTTGGAAGCCACCTTGGCCGCCTCTGCACGATCTGCCACGATTTTAAGCCGGCCTTCCTCACGGATCCTGTTACGTTCTGCGTTGGTCAGCTGATGATCAGCATTGGCCTGGGCTTTTTGGAGCAACAGGGTTATCTCGGCCTTTTCGGCTTCGGTGAGGTCTTTCATTTCCAACTTTTTCACGGCGCGCTCCTGGGGCGGCTGGGGGGTGGAATACATTAACACATTTTCACCGACTATTTCTTATGCAATCCGCTCTGTTGTCATAAAAGAGCCGGTTCTGCACTTTTCTCCGTCATTTATCTGCCAGTTCACTGCAGATTTCTCGTATGTCCCGGTTTGTCTGGTACAGCTCTCAGCCGTGGCCGCTCGGTTCGACATGGATCAACACTATGGCATGAGGTATGTGATGCATTATGCCTTCTTCTATCCGATCGCAGATGGCGTGGGAGTGTTCGATGCTCATCTCCTTGGGCAAGGTCAGATGGAAATCGATGTGGCGACGGCGTCCGGCCTGGCGACTGCGCAGGGCGTGAAAGCCCCCATGCTCCGGGCAGCACTGTTCGATCACTCGGGTCGTCATGGCCAGTTCCTCCTCGTTCATGCTGTGGTCCAGCAGTGGTTGAAAAGCCTGGTCAAGCATGGACATTGCTTCTCTGAGAATGAAGAGCGCCACGCAGATGGCGACTATGGGGTCGAGCAGATAGAGGTTGTAACCCAGCCCGGCGGCGAGCCAGATACCCGACAGACCGGCAGCCACCCCGAGGGAGGTCAACACGTCTGCCTTGAGGTGCAGGGCATCCGCTGCCAGGGCAACGGATTCTTCCTCTTTCGCCACCCGATACAGATAGGTCGAAACGCCGCTGTTGACCAGCGCCGAGATCAGCATGACCAGTACGCCAAAACCCACGCTTTCGATCGGCGTTGGTGTGATCAACTTGCCGATAGCTTCGAAGATGATCCAGCCAGCGGCCAGCAGGATCAGCAAAGCTTCGATCACGCCGGAGACGTTTTCTATTTTGTCATGTCCATAAGGATGGCGTTGATCGGGGGGAATATCTGACCTGCGTACTGCAAACAGGGCGATGAGAGCTGCCACCAGATCCATTGCCGAATGAATTGCCTCCGAAATAATACTGACGGAGCCACTCAGAATGCCAGCGAATATCTTCATGATAATCAGTGTGATGTTTGAGCAAACGGAGACCAGCGCGGCTCTCGTTTTTCTGGTCATGGGATGTCCTTATTCTCGGGAACATAATTATAAAAATAAGTCGGGATAATATCAGCTTGAAAATAAAACCGCCTATTCAGGTTGTAATATTTTGTTTCTGACGGTAGTGAGAATGCTTATCTAAATTACCTTGTCTTATTTAAAGAATAGTTATTTTTGATTTGGTGATTTATTTCGATTCGTGAGTGAATATGTCAGGGGAGGCGAATTTTATCAGGCATACTCAGGTTTTTTGGCCTTTCATGCCATCACGTATCCGATCAGGGCCGAGATGGAGGCATGACTCAGGACGCACCCTGGCTGATGAGGGTGGATTCTTGCGCAACATTGGGGGTATGCTGGAGTGAGTGCGATCAATCGGTCGTCACTGAAAGCGTACTACTGAAGTCTACGATTCGGATGGCATGCTGGAACCTGGGTTCCAACTGTCTGGGTAACATTTTTGGAGTTTGATGATGAGTAACAAAGAACATCACAACGGCAAAGATGCCAAGAAAAAACCGCAGATGTCACTGAAAGAGAAGCGCGACGCCAAACGTCAGAAAGCAGACCTGAAAAATGGCAGCGCTATAAAGTAACGCTCCTCCACGCTGTAGTTCCTCTGGAGCCAGTATCAAGCCAGCCTTTCACAGGCTGGCTTTTATGTTTTCGCCTTATGGTGTGGCGCCGTAGGCCTCGAAGATCTGCCTATAGCGTCCGTCGACTCGCATGGCATCCAGTTGGCGATCGAACCTGCGTTGCAGCTCCACCTGACGAAAGGCGAAATGGTAATGGGTTGGCGCAAACAGGTCATATTGCCTGACCCGGCCACTAGCATAGAGCTCGGCGCCATATTTGCTGTCGGCCAGCTCTGCCAGATAGTAGTAAAACACCCGCTGCTCCAGGATCACTGCATCCACCCGCCCCAGCATCAGTCTGTGAACCTGCCCCTGTTGTTTGGCGACCTCCTCATAGCGGGGATTTTGATCCGCCATGCTGGCAAAGGCACCTCCCAGTATCTGGCGAGCCCGCTGAAAGGCGCTGACTCTCAGGGTTTTCATATCGTCCAGTGTGCTGATATGAGTCTTGCCGAGGGTGAACACCCGGTTATGGAAGGCGATCACTGGCTGTGACAGGAAGACATTGTTCAGCATGCCGGGCTTGACGTTGATGATGGCGTCAAGCTTGCCGGACTCCAGCATCCGGAAAGTGCGTTCCAGTGGCAGATATTCAAAGCGGGGCTCATAGCCACTGTCGCGAAAGGCCTCTTTAAACAGGTCGAGCTCGATCCCGCGTCCCTCTTCCTCGATCACATAGGGGGGGATGGCGAAGCTGACGCCCACCCGCAGCAGTTCGGCGGCAAATAGCCGGGGGGCCACCATGGCGGCGGTCAGACAAATGGTGAGCAGTAGCGTGCGATGCAGAAACACCATGAGTTCTCTCTGGCAAACGAGTCGCCCTGAGCATAATCCCAAGACGGCCTGTGACACGTGGAAATAACGGCCACATTCACACAGGAATAGCACCGCATGCCGTGCCTGCGTCAATAACAGGTAAAAAAAGGCCCTGCATGAACAGGGCCTCTCGGGATTCATTGCCGATTAAAACGGGATATCGTCGTCGAAGTCCATCGGCGGCTCGTTGTAGACAGGCGGTGCTGACTGGGGCTGCTGGGCCGGACGACCATAACCGCCTTGTGGCTGCTGCATGTTCTGCTGCGGTGCGGCGGCAGGACGAGCCTGGTTTACCGGCTGCTGGGCTGGCATGCCTTGTTGCGGTTGACCCCAGTTGCCTTGCGCTTGAGGTTGGCCACCCATGTTTTGGCCAGCGCCACCTTGCGGGCGACCACCCAGCATCTGCATCACGCCACTGAAGCTGTCTACCAGCACTTCAGTGGTATAACGCTCTTGGCCACCTTGATCCTGCCATTTGCGAGTCTGCAGTTTCCCTTCGACATAGACCTGGGAGCCCTTCTTCAGGTACTCGCCAGCCACTTCGGCCAGCTTGCCCATGAACACCACACGGTGCCATTCTGTACGCTCTTTCTGCTCACCGGTCTGCTTGTCGCGCCAGGTTTCAGAGGTGGCCAGGGTGATATTGGTCACGGCACCGCCACTCGGCATGTAGCGTACTTCCGGGTCTTGTCCCAGGTTACCGATCAGAATGACTTTATTGATGCCTCGACTGGCCATAATCTCTCTTCCACCCTTTATATACCGGCCAGGCCATATGCCCGGACCAATTCAACATATCGTTTGTTTTCTGCGAGATAGGCAGCATCGCTTGGCGACACTGACACATCATGCGATGACTGAACCCGGTTCAGTCGGCCAGCTGGCCAATGTTCCGCTTTCAGATTTTGGCCGCAATAATAACAGTTGGCGTGAACGAGCGCACATCTTCCTGCCCTGCCATCCTCCACCCGTAACATGAACCGAAGGATTAACTTACACGAGGCCGACCATGGCCAGCAAGCAAGCAGGGCTGGATGGCCTGAGCAAACGTAGCAAAACGGGTTCCGACTGCACTGTGACACTCTTTGCCGGGCACAGTGCCAGTATTCCACCCAAATGGGGGGGCATGGCTAGTCATTTGTATTGCTTGGGAAATTGGTGAGTTTCAAAAGAGGCACACTGGCGTCTAATGCTTTTTTAATGCTGCAGCGTTTGGGGGGCTTGGTACTCTCTGCTGCCAAAAAAACCATGGCCTGAATGTTCAAGGACGTGCTCTTCATGACCACCCCATACACCATAGTCGTACTGGTGACTGAAAATAATGTGCAGGCGACCAGTTTTCAGAGCTATCTGGCTGAGCAGCTGGCACTCCCCATCCTGCTGGTAAGCACCCTGGAGGCGCTGCCGGAACAGGATGGGCGAGAGTCACACCCATTATTTCTGGTCGATCTGGATTACCTCAAGTCGAGCCAGCAGAGTGGGTGGCCGAGGGAGATCTCCAGTCGCTTCGGGGAAGCCAACACGATATTGCTCAATGCCCCGGCCAGCACGGATCGCGAGTTGTTGCTGATGTGGCCTCACACCAGCGGACTCTTCTTCCGCCAGGATCCGCTGGATCGGCTGGTGCTCGGCATTCGCAAGGTGTTGCAGGGGGAGTACTGGATCCCGCGCCATTTGCTGTGTGATCTGGTCAACTACTACCGCAAGGGGGGAGAACATCACCTGCGCAACCAGACGCTGCTGACTGCGCGCGAGCAGGAGATCATTCGCTACCTGATGACGGGTGCCTCCAATACCGAGATTGCCGACAGCCTGTTTGTGAGCGAGCACACCATCAAGTCCCACCTCTATAACGTCTTCAAGAAATTGAACGTCAAGAACCGGTTGCAGGCGGTGAGCTGGGCCAAAGAATATCTCTGAAATCGATGGAGATGATGGATAAAACCTGTCTATTCATCCAGTAGTCTCTATGCCATACTGATTCGCTCTGATTTGTGTATCGAGCGTGCAACAAGATGGAAAAGATAGTGGTCCGGGGTGCTCGCACCCATAACCTCAAGAACATCAATCTGACCTTGCCCCGCGACAAGCTGATCGTGGTTACCGGCCTCTCCGGTTCAGGCAAGTCCTCCCTGGCGTTCGATACCCTTTATGCCGAAGGGCAGCGTCGCTATGTGGAGTCGTTATCTGCCTATGCCCGCCAGTTTCTCTCCCTGATGGAGAAACCGGATGTGGATCACATAGAGGGGCTCTCCCCTGCCATCTCCATCGAGCAGAAATCCACCTCCCACAACCCGCGCTCGACCGTCGGCACCATCACCGAAATTTATGACTACCTGCGTCTGTTGTTTGCGCGGGTAGGTGAGCCCCGTTGCCCGACTCATGCCATCCCGCTCGCCGCCCAGACCATCAGCCAGATGGTGGATCAGGTGCTGGCCCAGCCGGAGGGCAGCAAACTGATGCTGCTGGCGCCCGTGGTACGGGATCGCAAGGGTGAGCACACCAAGTTGCTGGAGAATCTGGCGGCTCAGGGCTATATCCGGGCCCGTATCGATGGCGAGGTGTGTGATCTCTCGGATCCACCCACCCTGGAGCTGCACAAGAAGCACACCATAGAAGTGGTGGTGGACCGCTTCAAGGTACGCGATGACCTGGCGTTGCGGCTGGCCGAATCGTTCGAGACGGCATTGACCCTCTCAGGCGGTATCGTGCAGGTGGTGCCCATGGATGGGGAGGAGGGGGTTGGGCCCATGACCTTCTCTGCCAACTTCGCCTGCCCCGAGTGTGGCTACTCCATGTCGGAGCTGGAGCCGCGCATCTTCTCCTTCAACAATCCTGCAGGTGCCTGCCCCACCTGTGATGGGCTCGGGGTACAGCAATATTTCGATCCGGCCAAGGTGATCCATGATCCTTCCATCAGTCTGGCCAACGGCGCCATTCGTGGCTGGGACAAGCGCAGTTTCTATTACTTCCAGATGCTCAAATCCCTCTCCGATCACTACAAATTCGATCTGGAGGCCGCGTGGGAAGATCTGCCCCTCAAGACCCAGGAGGTGATCCTGCGTGGCTCGGGCCGTACCGAGGTCGAGTTCCGTTACATGAACGATCGCGGCGATGTGGTGGTGCGCAAGCATCCGTTCGAGGGGATCCTGCACAACATGGAGCGCCGCTACCGTGAAACAGAGTCCAACTCGGTACGGGAAGAGCTCTCCAAGTACATCGCCAACAAATCCTGTACCAGTTGCGGCGGCAGTCGACTGCGGGAAGAGGCGCGCCACGTATTCGTGGACAACCGCAACCTCTCCGCCATCGCCGAACAGTCCATCGGTGATGCGCTGGCCTTCTTCGAGGGACTGAGCCTGACCGGCCAGCGCGCCCAGATCGCCGAGAAGATCCTGAAAGAGATCGTCGAACGGCTTGGGTTCCTGGTGAATGTCGGCCTCAACTATTTGAGTCTCTCACGCAGTGCAGAGACCCTCTCCGGCGGGGAAGCCCAGCGTATCCGGCTGGCGAGCCAGATCGGCGCTGGCCTGGTTGGGGTCATGTATGTGCTGGATGAACCTTCCATCGGCCTGCACCAGCGTGACAACGAGCGGCTGCTCACGACCCTCATCCATCTGCGCGATCTGGGCAACACCGTCATCGTGGTGGAGCACGACGAAGATGCCATTCGCTTGGCTGACCACGTGCTCGACATCGGCCCCGGGGCCGGGGTACACGGCGGTAATATCGTAGCTCAAGGGACACCCCAGCAGATCATCGACAACCCGGATTCGCTGACCGGTGACTATCTCTCTGGCCGCAAGCGGATTGCCATTCCTGCCGAGCGTACGGCGCTCACTGGCAAGTGGTTGAAACTCAAAGGCGCGAGCGGCAACAACCTGTGTAACGTCAATCTGGATCTGCCTCTCGGGGTGATGACCTGCGTCACCGGTGTTTCCGGCTCCGGCAAGTCGACCCTGATCAACGATACCCTGTTCCGCATTGCCCACCGCGAGCTCAACAAGGCGACCGAGTCGACCCCGGCGCCCTATCGCAGCGTTGAGGGACTGGAGCATCTGGACAAGGTGGTGGATATCGACCAGAGCCCCATCGGTCGTACCCCGCGCTCCAACCCGGCCACCTATACCGGCCTGTTCACCCCGATCCGCGAGCTGCTTTCCGGCACGCAGGAGGCGCGCTCCCGTGGCTATCTGCCGGGTCGCTTCTCCTTCAACGTCAAGGGCGGTCGCTGCGAAGCCTGTCAGGGGGATGGGGTCATCAAGGTGGAGATGCACTTCCTGCCGGACGTTTACGTGCCATGCGATGTCTGCAAGGGCAAGCGTTACAATCGCGAGACCCTGGAGGTGAAGTACAAGGGCAAGAACATCCACGAAATACTGGACATGACGGTGGAGGACGCGCGTGCCTTCTTCGATCCGGTACCGGCAGTGGCGCGCAAACTGCAAACCTTGATGGATGTGGGTCTCTCTTACATTCGCCTTGGTCAGTCAGCGACGACGCTCTCCGGCGGTGAGGCGCAGCGGGTCAAGCTGGCGCGCGAGCTCTCCAAGCGGGACACCGGCCAGACCCTCTATATCCTGGATGAGCCGACCACAGGGCTGCACTTCCACGATATCCAGCAGCTGCTCAAGGTATTGCATCAACTGCGGGATCGCGGCAATACCATCGTTATCATCGAGCACAATCTGGACGTCATCAAAACCGCCGACTGGATCGTCGATCTGGGACCCGAGGGGGGCGCTGGCGGCGGTCGCATTCTGGTGACGGGCACGCCGGAGCAGATCAGCCGTTGTGAGGATTCTCATACGGCGCGCTTTTTGGCGCCGCTGTTGGTAAAATAATCACAGCAGTCATGAGACAAGGGGCCCTGGGCCCCTTGTTTTTTATGGTGGATATTCAGTTGCCGTCTCAGGAAGCGGATACTCCATACTTGGCACAAGACCCTTTCCGCTCCGTTGTTTGCCATCCAGAGGATATTGGCGTTCATGGCTCAATCTTCCCGCTCCATCGACCACTTGCTGGCTTACTCCATGTTTCCCGTCTGGGCCGGCGCCATCCTGATGCTGCTCATCGTGATTGCCCTGGCACAAGTACCGGCGGCGCAGCGGGTCGAGGAGCAGCGGATGAAGGATCACCTGCAGCGAGTGATCAAGGCAGTGCAGGGAGATATCAACGCCATCAATGCTTTTGCCCGTGACTGGGGGATCTGGGACGAGAGCTATCGCTTCCTGGCTCATCCCAATCAGGCCTATATCCGTTCCAACTTGCTGGTCGACACCCCGATGCGGGATTTCGAACTCAATGTGTTGAGCTTTATGGATTTACAGGGACATGAGATCTGGACCCGCACCCTGCTGCCCGAGACGCCAGACACGGATACGACCCTGCTCCCTTTCTTTCTGGATGACCTCAAGCAGCAGCTGCTGCGTCAGTCGCGTCAAAATGGAGTGAGCAGCTTGAGCGGGGTAAGAGGTTCCCAATGGGGGCCGCTCATCTTTTCGCTCCAGCCAGTGACCGACTCGCAAGGCAGCATCAAGCCCAACGGCTACCTGCTGGTCACCCGCTGGCTGGATGCGCGGTATCTGAGTGATTTGGCGGAACGTACCGCGCTTTCCCTGACTATTTCCCAGCCCAAGCCCTCCGACAACTTCGTCTCCTTCAAGCCGCTCAAACCACAGATGCGTTACCGACTGGTGGATCTGGGGCTGCAACGGGTCAGAGGGGAGGGCTTGTTGCTCGATAATGAAGGGGATCCCGTGCTGACCCTGATAGTGGAAGAGGAGCGTTATGTGTTGCAGGGGGCCATGGAGGGGGCTATCTGGACCTTCTTTGGCATGTTGTTGATCAGCATCGCCTGCGTCCTGATGGCCCTGGCCCGGCTGAGAGCCATAGTGTTGGGGCCGGTCAGCGAGATGGTGAAGGCGCTGCAGAAATTTGGCGACAAGCAGGATGTGAGCCTGCTGCCGCTTATCGACAGCAGCCAGGAGATGGCCCTGCTCAGCCGCAAGTTCAGGGAGATGGCGGCCAAGATCAGTCTGCACCACAGTGCCTTGCAGGCGCACTCTTCCAGGATGGAGGTCGCCGCCTATACGGATCCGCTCACACATGCCTCCAATCGGCGCTACCTCGACGAGTGGTTGCTGAGCCGGGATAACGTCACCGCTGCCAGGGTGCTGGTGATCCTGGACCTGGACTACTTCAAGCAGGTCAACGATCGCTTTGGCCACGACATGGGAGATTTGGTGTTGTGCCAGCTGGCCGCATTGATGCGCAATGCTCTCGGCGAGGAGGAGCCGCTGATCCGGCTGGGCGGGGAGGAATTCCTGCTGTTGTTGACCTGTGAGGAGGCGGAGCGGGTGGCAGCTCGGATTGAGCGCTTGCGCCGCAAGATTGCCGAATATCGGTTCGGTCGGGAAGAGGTGCCCCTCCGGATGACGGCATCACTAGGGTATTGCAGTTACCCCCTGCACCCCGAGCTGAAAGATTCGTTCTGGAATATCAGCTTCAAGCTGGCGGACATGGCGCTGTACAGGGCCAAGCAGGAGGGACGGGATCGCTGGCGGGGATACAGCGGTGAACTGGCTAGGGAGCAGTGGGCATTGAGCCCGGAACAGATAGTGGAGGGAGAGTTCCTCTTGTGTCAGGCATCCCATCTCCGTCAGCCCGCTTGATGAGTCTGTATTGACAGTAGGATGCAGGGGATAAATACCTGCCACATCAGCTGGAAAAAAGGGGATCTCATATGATGGTGACGCGGAGACTATTGCGTTTCCCTTTGGTCTGTTTTTTTATGAATATTCCGCTCACAGCCGAGTCACATTTGATACAAAAATACACTGCCATGAAGACTAGGTAGTCACAAGCCGCTGCTTAAATCCACCATAAGATATATTTGAATGGTTATTTAATGGGGTTTAATCTGAAGTTATTTAAACTAAATTATTGTTATTAATGTAATTTTATTTATTTTGTCGGAGCTTCAGGCGGTCTGGAAGCTGCTGTACACATCTATCTATTTCTTGGTAACTTTTGAGCTAAATCAATAACCCCGCATTCACATCCTTTTATAGTCTTCAGGCTTGCAACATAGAACGAAAACTAAAAGGAAAAATGTGATGAAAAAGATCCTCCCTCTGATGATCGCAGCCGCACTTGCTTCTCCCGTCGCCATGGCCCACCAAGCTGGCGATATTCTGGTGCGCGGCGGCCTGGCATTTGTCTCTCCTCAAACGAGCAGTGATGACGTACTGGGTACCGGCGAGCTGGAAATTGACAGCAACATGCAGCTGGGTCTGACTCTCTCTTATCTGATCACGGATAACTGGGGTGTCGAGCTGTTGGCAGCCACTCCGTTCTCCCACTCCGTTTCCACTGCTGGTCTGGGTGAGGTTGCCAAGGTCAAGCACCTGCCACCGACCCTGATGGCGCAGTACTATTTCGGTGATGCCAAGAGCAAGGTTCGTCCTTACATAGGCGCCGGTGTGAACTACACCACTTTCTTTGATGAGGAAGGACGTGGTGCCCTGGCAGGAACCGATGTCAGCGTAGACTCTTCCTGGGGCATGGCCGGTCAGGTCGGTCTGGACATGGCGATCAACGATCGCTGGTTTGTCAACGCCTCTGCCTGGATCATGGATATCGACACCGATGTACACACTGCCGTCGGTACCATCAAGACCTCCATCGATCCCATGGCCTTCATGTTTGGTGTCGGCTATCGCTTCTGACAAGTAGCCGAACCGGTCCGTCAAGGGCCTTTACAGCTAAGCACGTCTCTTTGGCCCGACACTGTTCGGGCCCTTTTGTGTCTGCTTTATCCTCAGTCAATGGTGATCCAACCCTATATGGATCAATAAAATAACCCAAGCCCACCCTCTATAATTCGCCGCTTGTGCCGATAGTGTCTATGTTCACGTTACCTTCCCCCCACGAGTGAGGATGTCTCCATGGGTTTATCTATTGTGCAGCGGATCATCGCCGGATTTGTGTTGATGCTGCTGCTGTTGATCCTGCTTGGCGTGATCAGCACGGTGAAGATCAGGGGTATCAACGACGGTTTGTCGCAGGTATCCGACCAGGCGACGCCACTGGTGATTGCCGTTGCAGGCCTGAAAGGCGCCCTGCAAGACAGCAACCGCTGGGTATTGGTCTATCGGACCAGCGAGGAGGCAAGTCAGTTGCCACAACTCGCCAGCCAGTTCAAAGAGCAGCAAACCCGCTTCACTCAGCTGAGCCAGGAGATGGGCAAGTTCACCGGGGTCGCCGAGGCCAATGCCCGCTTCCAGCAGGTGGATAGCGCCACCAGGCAGTTCTATGGTCTGGCGGACCAGGTGCTTGCCCAGCACAGCCAGTGGGTCAATGCCCTGGTTCAGCGCCACAAGCTGGAGATCGATTTCATCCGGCTGGAGGACACCTATCAGCGTGCGGCGGATCTGCTGCTGCAACAGACGGCAAGCAAGCGCTCCATGCGCAACAAGGCCGAACTCATCACCTCCGGGATCGCCCGTGATCTGAAAAACATTCGCCGAGCCGATGCCAAAACCGACCTCAATGAACTGGAAAAGGTGCTCAGCAAGGACATAGAGATGGCCCGCAAGCGCCTCGAACGCGTGCTGGTTCCAGACGATGTGAAGCAGCGTTTCGTGTCCAACCTGGATCGCATGCAAGAGCTGGCACTCGGTCAGCAAGGCTTGCTTGCCACCATGCGCAATGCCCAGCAACTGGCGGCATCCTTGCAGACGTTGAACCAGCAGCTCGACGCCAGCCTGGTCAACAGCTTGAGCTTGCTCGACCAGATGGGCCAGTCGGCCGGGACTATCGCCAGCCAGAGCCGTACTACGGCGGATGATGCGGTCAGCAGTGCCAGCTTCTGGATCCTGATCGTCGCCGCCATTTCGGCTGGGGCAGCGCTCATCATCGGCTATACCACGGCGCGCAGCATTCAGCGACCGCTGCAGATGATCAACAAAGAGTTGAATTACATGGCGGCCGGTGACATGACCCGCCGTATCAACTATCAGAGCAGTTGTGAGTTCGGCAGCCTCTCCCGCTCCATCGACACCCTGGCGGGCAAGACGGGGGAGTTGCTCTCCCAGATCAATGCCGGCTCTCGCCACCTGGTGGAGGAGGCGAGCCGCGCCGCCGAGATCAGCGAGCGGGCCATGTCACGGGTGCAGGATCAGAAGAGCCAGACCGATCAGGTGGCTGCGGCCATCACAGAGCTGGAAGTGAGCGCCACTGAGGTGGCCCGTTCCACCGATGGTACAAAACGGGAAGTGGATCTGGCTGATGATGAGGCGAGAAGTGGCCGTCAGAAAGTGGCCACCACACGTCGCATCACCGAACAACTGGCTGGTGCCATGGAAGAGGCCGTCGGTATCACCTACAAGCTGGGAGAGTTCAGCAACAATATCGGCAGCATTCTGGATGTGATCCGCAGCATTGCCGAGCAAACCAACCTGCTTGCCCTGAATGCGGCCATCGAAGCGGCCCGTGCTGGCGATGCCGGTCGCGGTTTTGCCGTGGTGGCTGATGAGGTGCGAGCGCTTGCCAACCGTACCCAGACCTCGACCGAAGAGATCCAGGCGATGATCGAGAACCTGCAGAACTCGAGCAAACAGGTGGTGGAGGTGATGGGCCGCAGTCAGGACCAGACCCGCAGTTGTGTTGAACAGACTCGTGAAATGGACCTGGCATTGCAGTCCATCGCCGAGCGGATGACCTCCATCAAGTCGATGGCGGATCAGGTTGCCCATGCCGCCCAGGAGCAGATTTCGGTCAGCCAGGGGGTGGCTCGACATATCGCCGGCATCGCCGACGTGGCCTATGAGACCGAGCGGGAGGCGAGAGAGTCGGCAAGCAGCAGTGAAGTGCTGGCGGATCTGGTCGCCAAGCAGCAGCAATTGATCGCACATTTCAAGGTCTAGGAGGGCTTATGTCTAACAAGTGGATTGGGGCCCTGAGTCTCCTGTTATGTGGTCAACTGGTGGCCAGTGAGCTGGTGATCGAGAGCTGGCGGACGGATGACAAAGTCTTGTGGGAGCAGAAGATCATTCCTGCTTTCGAGGCTGCTCACCCGGGAATCCAGGTGAAATTCAATGGTGTGCAGAACGTCGACTACATGCCGACCCTGTTGACCAGTCTGAAGGATGGCAAGGCAGGAGATCTCATTACCTGTCGCCCGTTTGACGACTCCCTTGCCCTGTTCAAGGCCGGTCATCTGGCGGAGCTGACCGAGATGTCAGGGATGGAAAACTTCCCGAGTTTTGCCCAGTCACCCTGGCAAACCGATTCCGGTGCCCAAACCTTCTGTGTGCCCATGGCGTCAGTGATCCACGGTTTTTTCTACAACAAGAAGATATTCAGTGAGTTGGGCCTGACCATACCGCAAACCCGCGATGGTTTCTTTGCCGCGTTAGACAAGGTGAAAGCTGACGGTCGCTATGTGCCGCTGGCCATGAGTGGTGCCGAGAGCTGGGTTTCGTCCGAACTCGGTTTTCAGAACATAGGCCCCAACTATTGGAAAGGGGAAGATGGTCGTCTGGCGCTGATCGGCGGGCAGGAGCGGCTCGACAACCCGCAATACGTCAAGGTGCTTGAGGAGCTGGCCCGCTGGCGCCCCTACCTGGGAGAGGGGGGTGAGAACCGGGACTATGCCACCACCAATGAGCTGTTCACTTCCGGCAAGGCCGCCTTCTACGTGGCGGGATCGTGGGAAATCGCCCCCTTTACCGGCAAGGTCGATTTTGGCGTCATGCGCCCACCAGTAGCCAAACAGGGTGATGGTTGTTTCTTTACCGATCACACCGATATAGGTATGGGCATGAACCCCGCCAGCAAGAACAAGGAGGCGGCCATGGCGTTCTTGCAGTGGCTGACCACCCCCCAGTTTGCCGAGCTCTATACCAACTCGCTGCCAGGGTTCTTCTCCCTCTCCAACCACTTCTTTGATGTCACCAATCCGGCGGCGAAGGAGATGATGGAGTGGCGCGATCAGTGTGATTCCACCATACGGGTGGCGACCCAGATCCTCTCCCGTGGCAAACCCAAACTGGGGGATGAGCTGGCCGAGGTGAGTCAGGCCGTGCTGCTGGGCAAGATGGCACCACAAGCGGCGGCAGACCGGCTGGAGCAAGGGCTGAAGGGCTGGTATCCACCCCATCAGGGCAACAAGGCCAAGGGGCAGGATTGCCAATGTGAGGCACCGGCTGTTCCCGCCACTGTCGTACCTGCGGTACCCACCACTGAGGCTCAGGTCGCACCAGCGCCTGCGGCTACCCCCGCGACCGAGGTACCGGTCGATCCTGCGCCTTCGGCTGTCTCCGCCACGACAGAGACGCCTGCCGTTCTTTCGCCATCTTCGGCCACACCCGCCGTGACAGAGGATGCCCCTGCCGCGCCCATCCCATCGATCACGCCGGCTATGCCAGCCTCTGCAGCGGCCGCCCCGTTACCGGCGCCATCTGCCGAGATTGAGCAGGCACTGTCCGAAGAGTTGGAAGCGCCACAGCAGTAAATGGCAACATCATAAATAACGGGAGGCACCAGCCTCCCGTTTTCATTTCTGCCTGCCACTCGGGCTATTGTGTCTCATGGGGCCAGCGGCAGAGGCTGCCGATGCGGGCCACAGGGGTAAAGCCCAATGAACGATAGACCCGCTGAGCGTGGTAGTGCTCGTCGGCCACTATGATGAGCTGCCTGGCCCGCTCCAACCCCTGGCGCGCAACCTGGCTCAGCAGCTGACGGCATAGCCCCCGGTTGCGCCACTCCTGATGAGTACGTACCAGTTGAAACCGACCCATGGTCCCGGTGAAGAAGAGGCCGCAGCTGGCAACCAGCTGATCCTCCTGCCAGATCCCCCACCACTTCCCGAGTCCATCCGCGATCATGGCTTCATACAGGCGACGTCGGGACTGCAGGTAGGGGAGATAGTTTTCCACCGAGTGACCGGGATCTCGCTCATTGAGCTCAAACGCCAGCCAGACATCCCAGTCGGCGGGCGAAAAAGGGCGGGCTTCTGCGGTTTGGTCGATAGTGGCAGCCTGGTGCAAGTTGGTGGCATCCAGCGCCAGCACAACGCATTCCATGTATTGATATCCCGCTGCCACGAAACCTGCTACGCGGCTGTTCTGGCCTTCCGCCAGCGGCCACTGAAAGGTGCGATGCTGCACTCTGGGGTCCAGTCCAATCAGCTTGTCAAAACTGGCCTCGAGCCAGCCTTTGTCACGATCGCTGGGGGGGGTGGGGAGCAGCAGGTAGTTGCCAAAATAGTAATCGGGAGCATCAGGGGTGCGCACGGCCCAGAACTGCTCATGGTCTACCACGTTGCCCTGATAGCGATCGAACAGCAGGTCTGTTGCAAAACCGGGGTGGGTATCCATGACGAGGCTCCTGCGAATGGCTCAATTGGTTATCGGCAGGGAAGGGAAGAGGTTGAAAAAGGGGCCGGAGAAACCTCCGGCCAAACAATCACACGCAGATTCAGAACGTTCAGGACGATCTGTGTTCATCATAACGCGACTCCACGGCTTTTGGGATGGGGTGCCAATCGTTACTTCAGGTTAATTGCCAAATAAACAGCAGAGTCTCACTCCTATCTGTAAATCAGGGTTGACTTTGATCCGTTTTCTCATAAAGATATAAAGACGTTTAGACGTCCAAACATCCGTTTTGACGTAGAGGAATGGGTTGCAGGGCAGGGAGAGAGCAGATGGGATTTCACAGTGCACGTCAGGTTGAGGCACTCAACCAGAGTCTGGCCGATTTAAGCGGTGACATAGGGGTTAGTTTCGAGTTTTTTCCACCCAACAGTGAAGGGATGGAAAATACCCTCTGGCAGTCCATCGAACGGCTGAAAGTGCTGGAACCCAAGTTCGTCTCCGTGACCTACGGTGCCAACTCAGGCACCCGGGATCGTACTCACAAAGTGATCAAGGACATCAAGGAGCGTACCGGCCTGATCGCGGCGCCCCACCTGACCTGTATCGATGCCAGTCGCGACGAGCTGCGTACCATAGCCCGCGATTACTGGAACAGCGGCATCCGCCATATCGTGGCCCTGCGTGGTGACTTGCCGCCCGGACTCGACAAGCCTGATATGTATGCCACCGATCTGGTGGCCCTGCTCAAGTCAGAAGCTGATTTCGATATTTCGGTGGCCGCCTATCCGGAAGGTCATCCCGAGGCCAGAAGTGCGCAGTCAGACTTGCTCAACCTCAAGCGCAAGATTGATGCTGGTGCCAACCGCGCCATCACGCAGTTCTTCTTCGATGTGGAGACTTACCTGCGTTTTCGGGATCGATGCGCCGCCATCGGCATAGATGCTGAAATCGTGCCCGGGATACTGCCGGTCTCCAACTACCAGACCCTGGCCAAGTTCGCCGGTTTTACCAACGTGAAGATCCCGCGCTGGATGCATCAGCGTTTCGAAGGGCTGGACAACGATCAGATGACCCGCAACCTGGTGGGCGCCAGCATTGCTATCGATCAGGTGCGCGTGCTGAGTCAGGAGGGGGTGAAGGATTTCCACTTCTATACCCTGAACCGCTCAGAGCTGACCTACGCCATCTGCCATACCCTGGGCGTCAGACCGAAGGACCCGGCCTGACACAGGTTGCCGCAGGCACAAAAAAAGCCAATGAGTTGCTGCTCATTGGCTTTTTTGTCATAGCGGCTTATCAAGGCCGGGTTGGGGCTATCTCTTTTGGTTCGAGATCGATGACCGCATTGCCGGCGGCACCCGGATACTGGTGATAGCTCTGGTCCTGCTCCAGGGTGTAGAAGGTATCCAGATAGTCATCGTTGTTGGTCATCCAGGAGTCGGGCAGCGCCTTGACGATACGACCGCCGAGATCCAGGAAGGGCAGGGCCTCCGGCACGCCGCCAGCGGTAAAGGCGAGCTTGAGGGCATCGATGAACAAGGCGCTCAGCTCCTTGTAGTTGACGTTGTCATCCTGCTCCATCATGACGATGTCGACGGCACCCCAGCGGTAGCGATCCCAGTACACCAGGATCTGGTTGGGGGTGTAGTCTGTGTTGTCATAGTCGAGGTAGGGCATGTCGACTATGTCGACCACGGGCTCATCCCGGCTGGGATTGACCCCGGCGACCACCGCATAGACTTCGGCCGCACCCAGCAGCCAGGGCTCCTGATCATCCTTCAGTCTTATCTTCTTCAGGATGCTGGTCTTGAGCGGTGCCGTACTGGCGGCGGTGCGCGGGGCTGCCTGCAGATCGGCTGCGGCCAGCGCCTTGCGCATCACCTTCAGGCCGGCGTTCTTGGCCTTGACGGGGTCTGCTTCCACCACCAAGACAGGTCGCGCCGGTGCCTTGTCCACATCCAGATAGACGGGATTGCCGGCGCTGTCGAAAGCTTCGATCGCGCTCCAGCTCTTCTCATCTCCGCTCGGTACATAGGCAACCAGGGGTTCGACCCCTTGTTGCAGTGCGGCGGCCTGCTCCGGGGTGGCCAGTCGCAGTTGCATCAACTGCTTGACTTCGCCGTCCAGCCCTTGCCGACTGATGGCGGCCTGGTTGGCATCGCTCGCCTGCCGTTTCAGCCGTGGACTGGCTTTTTGCAGCAGGTTAGGCAGCGGGCTCTGGTACTCCTGATTGCTCAGCAGTGGCAGCAGGTTTTTCTGCTGTAGCGCGAGCTGGCGTGCCAGCTCCCGATCCGAGTCGGCAGCGTGGGCGGTGGTGGCGCCCAGCAGTGCCAGTAACAAGATGACAGCCTGATTCCTCATTATTATTCTCCAGTTTATGAGTCTGACATGAGGCACGCATCGGGGAAGAAGAAGTGCCTCGGCACCACTTAATGGCAATTAGTTTCAGCTGTGAACCAATTTTTCTGAATTCTGTGCTGTGTCTCACGGGAGGCTCCCCAGATGGTCAGGTCAGTTTCTTCGTTGATTGACTTGATGCAGGATGACACCGACGAGCAGCCCCCAGCAGGCGGCGCCGATACCCAGCAGGCTGATCCCGGAGGCCGTGATAATGAAGGTGAGCAGGGCGGCTTCTCGCGCTTCGTCTTGTTGCAATGCCGTGTGCAGGCTGCTGCCTATGGTGCCGAGCAAAGCCAACCCTGCCACGCAGGTGACCAGCGTGGCAGGAAAAGCGGTGAACAGGGCGGCCACGCTTGCCCCGAAGCAACCGGTCAGCAGATAGAAGCCGCCAGCCCAGACGGCAGCCGGCCAGCGACGGCTGGCGTCGGGATCCACGTCCTTGCCCATGCAGATGGCGGCCGTAATGGCGGCGAGGTTGAAGGCATAACCGCCGAAGGGGGCCAGCAACAGGCCGGTCAGGCCGGTCCAGGTGATCAGGGAGGAGGTAGCCGGTTGGTAACCGTGAGCTCGCAATATGGTAATGCCGGGCATGTTCTGGGAGGTCATGGTGACGATGAACAGTGGCAGGGCTATGCCGAACAAGGCATCGAAGGAGAAGCTCGGCCAGGTCCAGACCGGGCTGGCGAACTGCCAGTGCAGAGTGTCGAGTTGCAGATCCCCCCGCAGGACACAGAGGGTTATTCCCATCGCCAGCACCAGCACCATGGTGTAGCGAGGCCAGAGATGGCGGCCCAGCAGGAAGGCCAGTAGCAGGGTACCAAGCAGCAAGGGATCTTGTGGCGCGATCTTGAACAGATCCAGCCCGAATCTGAGCAAGACTCCGGCCAGCATGGCGGCGGCCAGCGGAGCCGGGATATGCCGCATCAGGCGATCGAACCAGCCGCTGATGCCGCACAGGGTGATCAGCAGGGAAGAGATAACGAAGGCGCCTATGGCCTCAGCCAGGGTGAAGTTGCCCAGGCTGGTGATCAGCAGGGCGGCCCCCGGGGTCGACCAGGCGGTCAGTACGGGTATGCGGTAATAAAAGGAGAGGCCGATACAGCTTATTCCCATACCGATACCCAGCGTCCATAGCCAGGAGGCAAGCTGGGTGGCATCGGCACCCGCCGCCGTAGCAGCCTGAATGATCAGGATGACGGAGCTGGTGTAGCCGACCATCACGGCGATGAAACCTGCCACCAGGTGGGGAAGGGCGAAGGGCATAGTGACGTCCTTGTCGGATTGTGACTGGTTGTGCGTTATTACGTACAATGTGTCTTCTGACTATATCGTTGTGCGTTATAGCGTACAAGGCGATTCATGCAAGAGTAATAAAGAGGCAGTCATGCAAGAGATGAATCAGCATCTGGCCCAACGTCTGAAGGGATTGCGCAGCGAACTGGGCTGGAGCCTGGATGTGGCAGCGCGTGAGACGGGGGTGAGCAAGGCCATGCTGGGGCAGATTGAGCGGGGAGAGTCCAGTCCTACTGTGGCTACCCTGTGGAAGATCGCCACCGGCTTTCGTGTTTCCTTCTCCAGCTTTATCGAGCCTGCCCCGGCAGCGCAGGGAGAGGTGCTCTATCGTACCGCCGACGCCATTCGCCAGCAGCCTGCGGGAGAGGGCATGCAGGTCGCCCCCTTATTTCCTTATGAGAAGCGGTTTGGTTTTGAATTGTTTGAACTGACGCTGCTACCCGGGTATCAGCGCGAATCCGAACCCCATGAGCCCGGTGTGACCGAGCATGTCATCGTCATCAGTGGTCTGATGGAGGTGCTGATGGAAGGGGAGTGGCGTTCACTGGCGCAAGGGGAGGCGGTGCGCTTTGCCGCCGATCGCCCCCATGGTTATCGCAATCTGGGGATTGCTCCAGCGATCTTTCACAACCTGATCCACTATCCTGCGGCCAGGCCCCGAGAATAAGCCCGGATGATCAGCCCGGACGGCCATCCGCCCTGGGGCTGGTCAGTATGGGGGCATAAACCCAGACGAACAGGCCATAGGCGCCGACCCAGGCCAGACCACTCAGGTTCCAGCCGTGCAGGGTATAGGCAGGCCAGAGTAGCGGGATCACAACCCGGATCACGGCTGCCGCTATGACCAGTGCGAACGCGCAGCTTATCCGGTGCCCCACTTGCAAGGCTCGACCGCTATGGCCGAGGGAGACGCGCGCTATCATCCCCAGGATCATGGTGCCCATGCAGCCGGCGCTGAGCAGGTGGCTGGCCGTCGACAAGGTGATGGGCTGTCCTGCTGTCTGCGCCCCGAGAGCGAGCAGACCGAGCGGAATAAACAGGTAGGCGAGATGCAGTGACCACAGCAGGGGATGAGCAAGGGTGGTCGGGAGGCGCCAGCGCAGTTGTCGCCACAGATGCAAACCTGCCGCCACTATATATAGAGGCACCATATAAGTGCTGGTGGTCCATTGGGTGGGGAGCAGCAGCCAGCACAGCAAAATAAGCCACAGCGATGCGAGTGCTATGCGCTCCAGCCACGGCAGGGGAGCGGCTTTCTCCAGGCCGGTACCTCGGGCGGTGAAGAAGGGGATGACCCGTCCTCCCATCACTGCAATCAGGGTCGTGAACAGCAGCACTGTCGTGATCAGCAGATGCTCTATGGCGATCCACTCCCCATGCCATAGCCAGCTAGCGCCATTGAGCAGAGTCAGTACCACGAGCAGGGGGACAAAGAAGAGGTTGCGCCATTGGCGGGTCACTATGATGGGTTTGGCCAGGAACCAAGCGCAGAGTGGTAACCACATCAGATCCATCATCATCAGAACCGGGTTCCCTTCTCCCAGCCAGGGCAACAAGCACCTGGGTACGGCCCACAGGCCCACGACCAGTGCCAGCGGCCAGCCCCGAACACCGGGATGGGCCGTCCAGTTCTGTACGGCGGTTAGCAGAAAGCCCGCCACTATGGCGGCGCCGAAACCAAACAGCATCTCGTGGGCATGCCACCAGATGGGGTTGCCGACTCCTGGCAACAGGATCCAGCCATTGAGCTGTGCCAGCCAGCCCAGCATGGCCAAGGCAGAGAAGAGGGCCCCGAGCAGGAAGAAAGGCCGAAACCCCAAGCGGAACAGAGGAACTATCTGTTCTTCTTTGCGGCTATCCAGGATCTGATGCATGGTTAAACCTTAATTGACATTTGAAAAGCCAATTATAAAGTGACTTTTCAAATGTTCAATTTAAATCCAGTCAAAGCCTGAATTGATGGGGTTATGAGCAAAAAGGCACGGGTTTGCTGCATATCTGAGCGAACGAACAATTGCGATGAAAAAGCCCTTGTCATCCCGGCGCCGCTCCCTATAATGCGCCACTACCAGCACGGCGGAACACGCCGAACTGATGAGCCAGCTTCCTTGCGAAGCCAGCGCCGAAAGAAAAGCGAAAACAACCGCTTGACTTTCGAAGTGAGGAGCGTAATATGCGCCTCCTCAACGCGACAAGCGTGACGCTCTTTAACAATTTGAATCAAGCAATCTGTGTGGGCACTCACA